>JANRJF010000055.1:0-8408 GCA_033764095.1 Deltaproteobacteria bacterium
TCATCCCCTCATCGCTCGTCGCGCATCGCTCGTCGCTTCCGCGCCGGGCTTCCCCGTCTGCGCATGCTGACCCCGACCCCGAACAGTCTCGCCGCGCGCGGCTTCCGCATGCCGGCGGAGTGGGCACCGCATGCGGCGACCTGGCTGTCGTGGCCGCACAAGGAATCGTCCTGGCCCGGCAAGCTGGCGCGCATCCCGCGCTACTGGGTCGAGATGGTGCGCGCCCTGACGCCCGGCGAGCTGGTGAACATCCTGGTCAACGATGCGGCGCCGGCCGAGACGGTCGGCGCGACGCTGCGCGAGGCCGGTGTCTCGCTGGCCAACGTCCGCCTGCACGAGGTGCCGACCGACGACGCGTGGATGCGCGATCACGGTCCGACCTTCGTCACGCGTGGCGGCGACACGGCGCTGGTCGACTGGGGGTACAATGCCTGGGGCGGCAAGTATCCGCCCTGGGAACAGGACGACGCGGTGCCGCGCGCACTGGCCAGGATCCTCGGCCTGCCGCGCGTCGAGCCCGGCATCGTGCTGGAGGGCGGCTCGATCGACGTCGACGGCGAGGGCACGCTGCTCACCACCGAGCAGTGTCTGCTCAACCCGAACCGCAACCCGCGGCTGACGCGCGCCGAGATCGAGCAGCACCTGTGCGACAACCTGGGTGTGCGGCGCGTGCTGTGGCTGGGCGACGGCATCCTCGGCGATGACACCGACGGGCACGTCGACGACCTCACCCGTTTCGTCGCGCCGGCCACCGTGCTGACGGTGGTCGAGGACGATCCCGCCGATCCGAATCACGCCGTGCTGAGCGACAACCTGGCGCGCCTGCGCGGTATGCGCGACGCGCTGGACCGGCCGCTGCGCGTCCTGACCCTGCCGATGCCGCGCCCGATCGAATACGAGGGCCAGCGCCTGCCGGCCTCGTATGCGAACTTCTACATCGGCAACGCGGCGGTGCTGGCGCCGATCTTCGACTGCGACCGCGACGCCGCCGCGCTGGCGACGCTGCGCGAGCTGTTTCCGACCCGGCGCGTGGTCGGTCTCGATGCCACCGACCTGGTCTGGGGGCTTGGCGCGTTCCATTGCGTCACCCAGCAACAGCCGGCGGCGGGCTGAGTTCAAACACCACGGCACAACCGCACAACGACAGGGCGATCGTTGTGCCGTTGTGTCGTTGTGGTGAAGGGCGGGGTGAGTAGCCCGGGAGCCGGGCAAACGGTAAGACCCGGCGAGGAGGACACGCATGGGACGCATCGCGATTCTCGGCGGCACCGGCCCCGAGGGCATTGGACTGGGGCTGCGCTTCGCGCTGGCGGGCAACGAGGTGGTGGTCGGCTCGCGCGCGGCAGATCGCGCCGAGGCGACGGCGGCGGACATGCGCGCCAAGCTGCAGGCGGTCGGCTGCCCGTCGCCGGTGCGCGGCGCCGACAACGCCGGCGCAATCGACGGCGCCGACATCGTCACCGTCGCGTTTCCCTATGCCGGGGTCGGCGACCTGCTGCCGGCGTTGGCCCCCGCGCTGGCCGGCAAGATCGTGCTCGACGTCATCAACCCGCTGATCCGGGTGAAGAAGGTCTTCGTGTTGGAGCCGGTGGCCGAGGGCTCGGTGGCGGAGAAGATCCAGGCGCTGCTGCCCGACAGCTTCGTGGTCGGCGCATTCAAGAACGAGAGTGCCGAGGAGCTGGTCGAGATCCATCATCCCGCCGAGGGCGACGTCGTCGTGTGCGGCGATCACGCCGAGGCCAAGCAGAAGGTGATCGAGCTGATCACGTCGGTGAAGAACTACCGCGCCGTCGATGCCGGCGCGCTCGCCAACGCGCGCTTCACCGAGGGCATCACCGCGATGCTGCTCAACATCAACAAGCGCTACAAGGCGGTGACCTCGATCCGCGTGCTGGGCCTCTGATTCGTCCGGTCCCCCCCTTTGAAAGAGGGGGGGAGGGGGGATTTCCCAACGGTTCCTGATCGAGCCCGAACGTCGGCGAGGAACTCTTCCGCGAACGCGCTACTGAAGACGAGGCGTCGGTTTGAAAATCCCCCCTGACCCCCCTTTCTCAAAGGGGGGCACGATCGACCTCGTCGACGGCCGCCTGCAGATCCGCGGCGCTGGCCTGGCGCTGGTCGACCTCACCGTCGGCCTGACCATCGAGCGCGACGGCGAGCGGCTGCGCTGGCGGGCCGAGGCCCTGACGGCGGCGGAGAGCGGCTGGCAGGCGAGCTGGGCCGAGCTCGGCGTGCGCATGGAGCTGCGCGCCGAGGCGGGTGACGAGGCGCTGCGGCTGCACGCGACGCTGATCCACGACGGCGAGGCCGAGCTGCGGCTGATCGAGGTCGCGTTGCTGGAGGGCGCCGCCGGGGCCGGCGACTGGGCGGTGTTCCGCAACGGCTACCAGTCGTGGAGCGGCACCCGCGTCTATGCCGCCACCGACGCGGACGCCGACCCGTGGTGGAGCTTTCTGCGCGACGTGCAGACCGACGCGGCGCACGTCGCGGTGGCGCGGCCCGGCGTCTTCCGCTCCGACCTGGTCAGCGTGCTGGTCGAGCGCGGCAGCGGTGCGGCGCTGGGTCTCGGGGTGCTGGAGACCGCCACCTACGTCGCGGCGGTGGAGGCGGACGTCTCCGGCGGCACGGCGCGCCGCGTCGCGGTGGTGCTCGACGGCGACCGGACGCCGCTGCGCCCCGGCGAGCGGCGCCCGCTGCCGGCGCTGTGGGTGGCGACCGGCGACGACGGCTGGACGCTGCTGGAGGACTGGGCGAGCGCCTGCGGAGCGGCGATGCGGGCGCGGCTGCCGGCGCGCACGCCGCTCGGCTGGTGCTCCTGGTACTACTACTTCACGCGCGTCACCGAGGCCGACGTGATCGGCAACCTCGACCGCCTGACGCGCCTGCGCGGCCGCGTCGGCTGCGACTACGTGCAGGTGGACGACGGCTACCAGCGCGCCATCGGCGACTGGTTCGAGCCCAACGGCAAGTTTCCGCACGGCATGCGTTGGCTCGCCGAGCGCATCCGCGCCGCCGGATTCGATGCCGGCATCTGGGTGGCGCCGTTCCTGGTGCGGCCCGACGCGCGCCTGTTCCGCGAGCGGCCGCAGTGGCTGCTGCGCACGGCGCGCGGCGCGCCGCGCGCCGCCTGCTGGAATCCCGGCTGGAGCCTGGGGTGGCCGGCGTACGCGCTCGATACGACGCATCCGGAGGTGCTCGACTGGCTGCGCGAGCTCGGCCGCACGCTCGCCGGCCAGTGGGGCTACCGCATCCTCAAGCTCGATTTCCTCTACGCCGCGGCGCTGCCCGGGGTGCGCCACGATGCCACCGCGACGCGCGCGCAGGCGCTGCGCCGTGGGCTGGAGGCGATCCGCGAGGGTGCCGGCGACGACGCCTTCCTGCTCGGCTGCGGCTGCCCGCTCGGGCCGGCGGTCGGGGTGGTCGACGGCATGCGCATCGGCGCGGACGTGGCGCCGTTCTGGGACAACTGGATCAGCCGCGGGCCGAATCGCCGCCGGCACGGCGTCGCCACCGCGCACGCCATGCAGAACATCCTGACGCGCGCCTTCATGCACCGTCGCCTGTGGCTGAACGACCCCGACTGCCTGATGGTGCGCGCCGCCGAGACGCAGTTGACGCCCGACGAGGTGCGCTCGCTGGCCACCGCGATCGCGCTGACCGACGGCATGTTCGTGCTCAGCGACCGGCTGGAGGCGCTGCCCGAGGAGCGCCTCGGATGGATCGAGCGCATGCTGCCGCTGCTCGGTGGGCGTCCGCGCGTCGAGGACGCCTTCGCTCGCGCCATGCCCGAGCAGCTGACCGCCGCCTACGCCGACGGCGACGCGATCGCCGTGTTCAACTTCGGGGCGCGCCCCGCCGACCGCCAGGTGACGGTGCCGGCGCCGGTGTCGCACGTGCGCGAGCTGTGGTCCGAGGCCGAGCTGCCGGTGCGCGACGGCCGCGTCAGCCTGCCGGCGATCCCACCGCACGGCGTTCGACTGTTGTGGATCGACCGTCCGGCGCCGGTGGTTGAGGATCAGCCGTGAGCGGGTTAGCGTGATGGCACTGCGATGAGCGACCCTGCCACCGAGCGCACCGCCGCCGACCTGGCGAAGACCTACGCGCGCCTCGACCAGCCGAACGTCTACTCGTCCGACGCGCTGGCGACGATGGCCGACACGATCCGGCGCATCCAGGCGCTGAAGCGCCAGCGCAACGCGGTCATCCTGGCGCACAACTACCAGCGGCCGGAGATCTTCGAGGTGGCGGACTTCGTCGGCGACTCGCTCGAGCTGGCGCGCCAGGGACAGCGGATGGATGCGCAGGTGATCGTGCTGTGCGGCGTCCACTTCATGGCCGAGTCGGCGAAGATCCTCTCGCCGGAGAAGACCGTCCTGATCCCCGACATGCGCGCCGGATGCTCCCTGGCCGACAGCGTCGACCCCGACGAGCTGGTCGCCAAGCGCGACGAGCTGCGCCAGCTCTATCCCGACCTGCAGGTGGTCGCCTACGTCAACACCAGCGCGGCGGTGAAGGCGGTGGTCGACGTCTGCGTGACCTCCGCCAACGCGGTGAAGATCGTCGAGCGCCTGCCGACCGAGCACATCCTCTTCGTGCCCGACGAGCACCTCGCCAACTACGTGCAACGCGAGACCGCGAAGACCGTCATCTCGTGGAACGGCAACTGTTACGTCCACCACCAGATCACCCCGGAGAACATCCTGGCGGTGAAGGACAAGATGCCGAACGTGAAGGTGCTGGTGCACCCCGAGTGCCGCAGCGACGTGATCGCGTTGGCCGATGCGGTGCTCTCCACCAGCGGCATGGTGCGCTACGCCAAGGAGAGCCCGGCGCAGGAGTTCCTCATCGTCACCGAGTGCGGGCTCTCCGACAAGCTGCTGCTCGAGGTGCCGGAGAAGACCTTCTACAAGGCCTGCAAGCTCTGCCAGTTCATGAAGATGATCACCCTCGAGGCGACCGAGCGCTCGTTGGAGACGATGCAGTTCGCCATCGAGCTCGACGAAACCGTGCGCCAGGGAGCCGAGCGCTCGCTGCGGCGGATGTTGGAGCTGAGCGCGTAGGTAAGGCTGCTAGGGTGCTAGGCGGTTACGCTGCTAGGGGGGAAGAAGGTTGAAGCAAAACCCAGATGCCATCCCCTAACAGCCTAGCAGCCTAACCCCGTAACAGCCTTCCTCGGACAGCCGTCGAAACATCCCGTGTTGACTCGCGCGGCGCTTTCCTCTGCTCTCGAGCGGTCGCATGGCCGCGCCTGTCCGTAATCCGACGCTCGCCCTGGCGGGGATCTCCGCCTCGACCTCGCGCGTCGAGTTGATGCGGATCATCTGGTCGTTGGCCTGGCCGGCGATCATGACCTTCGGGCTGGAGTCGCTGGTCGGGCTGATCGACGCGTTGATGGTCGGCCGCCTCGGCGCCGACGCGGTCGCCGGCGTCGGCGTCGGCACGCAGATCCTCAACGCGGTGAGCGTCATGAACATGGCCCTCGCCACCGGCACGGTGGCGCTGGTGGCGCGCCACATCGGTGCCGCCGAGCGGCGCGACGCCGAGGGCGTGGTGATGCAGTCGCTCTACCTCGCCGTGCTGATGGGCGTGGCGATCGCGGTGCCGGTCTACCTCTGGGCGCCGCAACTGGTGTCGATCTTCAAGGTCGCACCGGGCGTGCTGGAGAGCGGCGCCGACTTCGTGCGCACGATCATCCTCGGTGTGCCGTGCATGGCGGTGTTCGCCGTCGTCGCGGCCGGCCTGCGCGGTGCCGGCGACATGCGCACGCCGCTGCTGATCGGCGGACTGGTCAACCTGGTCAACGTCTGCGTCGCCTACGTGCTGATCTTCGGCAAGTTCGGCCTGCCGGCGCTCGGCGTGCGCGGCGCCGCCACCGCCAGCGCGGTGGCGTTCGCGGTCGGCGCGCTGCTCGGGCTGATCGCGCTGGTGCGGCCGCACTCGGCGCTGCGCCTGGAGCGCGGTCGCCTGGCGCCCGATGTCGGCGTGGCGCGGCGCATCATCGCGGTCGGCAGCCCGACCGGTGCCGAGCAGCTGCTCATGCAGATCGGCTTCCTGCTCTACCTCGGCATCGCGGCGCGTTACGGCACCGCCGCCGTCGCGGCGTACTTCATCGGGGTGCGCATTCTCGCGCTGTCCTTCCTGCCTGGCTTCGGCTTCAGCGCCGCCGCCAGCACGATCGTCGGGCAACAACTCGGCGCGCGCCAGCCGCGCCACGCCGAGCGCAGCGCCTGGGAGGCGAACCGCCTGGCGATGGGCATGATGTCGGTGGCGGCGCTGCTCATCTTCGTCTTCGCCCGCCCGATCGCCGGCCTCTTCATCGACGACGCGGAGGTGATCAACGACGCGGTGAGCTTCATCCGCGTGCTGGCGCTGGCGCAGCCGCTGATGGCCGCCGACTCGACGCTCGGCGGCGCGCTGCGCGGCGCCGGCGACACGCGCTTCCCGCTGTTGACGGTCTTGCTCGGCTTCTACGGTGCCCGCCTCGGCTTCGCCTGGGTGGCGGCGAACTTGTTCGGCCTGCCGCTGGTCTGGGTGTGGGGCGCGCTGCTCGGCGACTATGCGCTGCGCGCCGTCCTGAAGGCCTGGCGCTTCAATTCCGGCGCGTGGGAGAAGGCGCTGAAGTAGCGCGGCCGTCCCTGGCCGCATCCGGAAGATGCAGCGGCCACGAGGACACGGCGGCCGCGAAGGGCCGCGCTACCAACCCTTCACGTCGAACAGCTCCGGTTGGTCCGCCGCCGTGCTCCACTTGAGCGTCAGCGTGCTGGTGGTGCGCATCGGGAAGTTCTCCATCGCCACCGTGCCCGGCACCCAGCGGCCGCCGACCTCGACCAGGTCGCTGTCGCGCCGCATCTTGAGCAGGTTGCTGAGCGTGTCCTTGTACAACATGACCTTCACCGGCGCGCGCTTGTCGCGATCGAAGGTGATGGCGGTGAGGCTGTACTGGGTCGGCTTCTTCGGGTCGAGCGAGACGGTGATCTCCGGCCCGTTGCGGTCGACGATGGTCGGCGAGCCGAAGCGCGCCATGACGAAGGGTTGTAGATCCTCGCGCGTGAACTCGCTGCCGCCGAGCGGCGCGTCGAGCGCGAAGGGCGTGGCGCCGCTGCCCTTGGCGGTCGAGAGCTGCGCCTCGCCGCCGACCGGGATCAGCGCGCGCGCGCCGGAGGGTTGCAGCGCGATGAACAGGTCGCCGTTCGGGCGTTGCACCACGACGACCTGCTGGCGGGTCGTGCCGTCCGGCGACGTGGTGACCAGCTCGCCCTCGCCGCGGATCGTCTGCTTGGGGGCGCTGGCGGCGCTGGCGGCGGCGAGGAAGGCGGCGAGATCGTCGCCGCGCGCAGTGCTGGCGGCGGCGACGAGTACGAGGGCGATCGATGCGGCACGCGACATCCGAGTCAGCTCCTGTAACGACACGATGTCGCCTCGTAGCCGCTTTGCGCGTGGCGGAAAAGCCGCGCCACGAAGTTGACACGCCTTTGTGGGCGCGAGTATGTGGCCGGTTGTCGCCGACCGGTCTGGCGACACGGGCGCCTGAAGGGGGATCGGTCATGCGTAGCTGGAGCGGATTGGCGGTGACGGTGAGCGTGGTGAGCATGATGGCGGTGGCGGCGCGGGCGGACGATCCCGGCGTGGCGCATGGCCAGCAGCTCTACCAGCAGTACTGTGCGTCGTGTCACGGCGCCGGCGGCAAGGGCGACGGGCCCGCCGGAGCGAAGCTCGATCCGAAGCCGACCGACCTGACCCTCCTGGCGCAGCGCAACGGCGGCAAGTTTCCCTTCTACGAGACCATGCTGAGCATCGAGGGCCGCGCGCCGACGGCGCAGGATCAGGACACCTCGTTGCCCGGCAACGTCAAGGCGCACGGCAGCAACCAGATGCCGGTGTGGGGGGTGGTGTTCTCGCGCGACGAGCTGGCCAAGGGCAGCTCGCTCGACCTGCAGCTGGAGACCACCGGCAAGATCATGATGATCACCGAGTACATCCAGTCGATCCAAGCGAAATGAGTTGCTGATGCGCAGTTCGAAACAGACCTCCGGCAGCCGCACGACGGCGTCCCGCGCCAGTGCCTCGCGGCGCACGTCGCGCCGTACCACGGCGCCTCGCAGCGGGGCGCGCGTGCGCGCCTGCATCGTGCTCGCCAGCCTGCGCGGCTTCGACGAGCTCGCTGCCCACGTCGAGCCGAAGCGGGTCCTGGCGCTGTTGCAGGAGTTCGTCGGCGCGATGACCGACGTCGGCGTCGCGCACCGCGCGACGATCGACACCGTGTTCAGCGACGGCATGCGCTTCCTCTACGGGGTGCCGGCGCCGCGCCGCGACGATCCGCTGCGAGCCGTGCGCGTCGCCGCCTCGCTGCAGCGCGCGGCGCTGGCGCTGCGCAACCGCTGGCTGGCGGCGGGCGAGCGGCAGGCCGC
>JANRJF010000056.1:0-14842 GCA_033764095.1 Deltaproteobacteria bacterium
CAGCACCTCGAACGGCGATTCGGTCTCGCGCCGTCGCGCCTCGTCGAGCCGCGTCACCGAGAACACTTCGAACGGGCCGCAGAAGTCGAGCACCTCGACCTCGGGAAAGATCAGGATGCCGACCCGCTTCCTACTCGCGTCCGCCATGCTGCCACTCCTCGCGCGTGATCACGTAGCGCACCCCGTCGAGCCCGTTCGCCTGCCGGAAGCGCTCGGTGAAGCGCATGCCGAGGCGCTGCATCACCGCCTCGGAGCGCGTGTTCGGCGCATCGGTGAGCGCCCAGATCCGTTGCCGTCCGAACTGCTCGAAGCCGGCGCGCAGCCACGCCGCCGCACCCTCGCTCGCCAGTCCGCGCCCCCAGAGGCGCGGGTGCAGACCGTACAGCAGCTCGACCTCGGGGCCGCCATCGGTGAGGCGCAGGCCGCAGAAGCCGATCACCGTCTCGTCCTCGTGCAGCGACACCGCCCAGTGGCCGAAGCCGTGCGTGGCGGTGCAATCAATGCTCTCCTGGATCGCCGCGGCGGCGGTGGCGCGATCGATCACCTGATCGTCCCACAGCCAGCGGCGCACGGCGGCATCGGTCCACAGCCCGTGCAGCGCATCGAGATCGTCGTTGCGATACGGGCGCATACTCAGGCGCGCGGTGCGCAGGGGGGCGATGCGCGGCATCGCCGCCGTATGCCACACTGGCGCCAGCGCCGTCACCGGCGCGCGACGTTCGTGGACATCCTGCTGATCGCCAACCCGCGCAGCGCCGCGGCCACGCCGCTGGGGCCGGCGGCGCGCGCCGCGCTCGGACGCTGTGGTGCGGTGCACGAGGTGACCACGCTCGGCGCCGGCGACGACGTCGCGCGCATCGCCGCGGCGCTGGCGCAACCCTGTGACGCCGTGGTCGCCGCCGGCGGCGACGGCACGGTGCGCGCCGTGTCCGCCGCGCTGATGCAGGTCGCGGCCCGCCCCCCGCTCGCCATTCTCGCGCTCGGCACCGCCAACAACGTCGCCCGCTCACTCGGCTTTCCCTCCGTGCGCCAGGTTGGCGCGGCGGCGATCGAGGCCACCTGCCGCGCATTGGCCGGGCGCCAGAGCCGGTCGCTCGATCTCGGCCGCGCCGACGGGGAGTGGTTCGTCGGCTCGTTCGCGCTCGGCATGGACGCGGCGATCCTGGCGGCGCGCAACCGCTGGCGGGCGCGCTGGCGGCTGGGGCCGCGGCTCGGCGGCTATCCGCTCTACCTGGCCAGCTGCGCGGCGAACCTGGCCGTGCACCGCGGTGTCGCCACGCGGCTGACGGTCGATGGTGCGACACGCGCGGCGCCGCTGTACAACCTGCTGGTCGCCAACACCGCGCTGTACGCCGGCGAGTTCCGCTTCGACGCGGACGATCGCAGCGGCGACGGGCTGCTCGACCTGCACGAGTTCGCGTCGGCGGGCGCCTATGTGCGGGGCTTCGTCACCGCCTGGCGACGGCACCTGGCGTACGAGCGCGGCGCGTCGGTGGTGGCACCGCCGCTGCAGCGGGTGCGCAGCGTGGTGATCGAGTCGGACGTGGCGTTGCGCAGTCAGCTCGACGGCGAAGAGGGGCCGTCTGCTACTTCCTTCACCGTCGAGGTTGTACCGGGCGCCTTGCTCGCGCTTTCACCACAACGACACAACGGCACAACGACGGCCGTTGTGTCGTTGTGACGTTGTGGTCAGCGCGACAGGAGCGGGGTCACGATCTCGACGACCGCCGCAGCGTCGGGCACGACGCGATAGGCACGACTGAAGTCCCCGCCGTGCGTCAGGCCGCGCGGCACGACGATGCAGCGCAGCCCGGCGGCGTGCGCCGCGGCGAGGCCGCGCTCGGAGTCCTCGATCGCGATTGCCTCGTCGGGGCTGCAGCCGGCGCGCGCCAGCGCCGTCTCGTAAGGATCCGGGTGCGGCTTGCTGCGCGCGTAGTCGCGGTTGGTGATGGCGAAGTCGAACCAGCGCAACAGGCCGGTCGAGGCGTGGATGATCTCGAAGTGGTCGTGGTTGGAGCTGGTCACCACCGCCAGCCGGGCGCGCCCGTGCAATGCGGCGAGCGCCGCCTCGACGCCGGGCAGCGGCGCGACGCCGGCGCGCAGCCGCTCGGCGTAGCGCGCGTTGCGCGCCTGGCGCAGTGCCTCGATGCGCGCCTCGTCGAGCCGCTCGCGCGCCAGGTCGAAGATGCTGCGGCCCTGGCGCAGCGACAGCTCGATGAACTGCGCCTCGCTCACCGCGACGCCGATCTCGGCCAACGTCGCGCGCGTCGCGTCGTAGTAGAGATGCTCGGTGTCGACCAGGACGCCGTCGTTGTCCCAGAAGATCGCCTTCAACATCGCGGCCCACCGCGCCGCCGCACGGCGTCCTCGACCATCTCGCGCACGATGACGCCGGCCGGCTGGCGCGCGGCGATGCCGCCGACCCCGGCGCCGGCGTAGAGCGCCATCGCGGCGATGGCGCCGCGCGTCTCGCGGGTCGGCGCGAACACGCTCCAGCGCGGCAGCGGCAGGGTGGCACCGCCGAAGTCGACGCTGCCGGTGAGCGGCTCGGCAAACGCCTCGGCGGCGGCAATCGCGCTGTGCAGGACGCGATGTGGCGCATCGGGCCACTCGGCCGCGAAGGCGGTGGTGAGCACGGTGTGCTCGCCGCGCGCCGCCAGCAGCGCCGCGGCGTAGTCCGGGTGCGCGCCCGATTCGCTGGCGGTGACGAAGCGCGTGCCGAGCCGCGCCGCCGCGGCCCCGGCGCCGAGCACGGCGGCCAGATCGGCGCCGCTGGTGATGCCGCCCGCCGCCACCACCGGGACCGACACCGCCGCGCAGACCGCGTCGAGCAGGGAGCGCAGCGGCTCGCTGCCGCGTACGTGGCCGCCGGCCTCGGTGCCCTGGGCGACGATCAGGTCGCAGCCGGCGTCGACCGCGGCGCGCGCCTCGTCGAGCGAGCCCACCTGCCAGCTGGCCAGCGCGTCGCCCGCGTGCACGCGCTCGACCAGGCGCGCGTCCGGTGCGCCGTAGAAGAACTCGACGACGCGCGCCTGCCGCGCCGCGACCGGCACGCAGTCCGGATCGAGAAACGGCATCAGAAAGGTGACGCCGATCGCGCCGCGCGTCGCGCTGCGCAGCGCGCGCAGGGTTGCATCGAGCCGCGTGGCGGGCAGCATGGCGCCGCCGATCATCGCCAGGGCGCCGGCGCCGGCGACCGCCGTGGCGAGCTCGGGCGAGGCGATGCCCGGCATGCCGGCGAGCTGGATCGGCACCGCGCAGCCGACCAACTCGGTGAACGGTGTGTCGAGCTGCAGTGGCGGCGTCACGCGCGCCGCCGGCCAGGCGAGCTCGACGTCGGGCGCGTTCTCCGGTGCCGGGCTGACGCCGAAGCCGACCAGCCCGAAGCCGTGCCGCGCGTAGAAGGCACGCGCCGGCGCGTTGCGCCGGAAGGTGAAGAGCCGCAGGCCGGTCGGCGCGCGCCGCTTGGCGGCGTCGAGCAGCGTCGAGCCGACGCCGCGGCGTTGATGGTCGACGTCGACGAAGAGCTGATCGACCCATTCGCCGCGCTGGGCCAGCAGGCCGGCGATGCGGCCGTCCACCTCGGCCAGCTCGACCGCGCACTCGACTGCGACGTGGTCGCGGAAGAAGGTCCGATCGTCGTCGGCGCTGTGGCGCTGGATCTCAGCGACGTAGGGATAGGCGGTGCGCATGCTGCGCCGCCACATCGCGACCGCCGTGTCGAGATCGGCCTCGCGATACGGACGCAGCGCGATCACGACGCCAGCACCTTGCCCATGCTGACGCGCGGTTCGACCGCGTAGCCGAGCCGCTCGTAGAAGCGCACTACGCCGGCGTTCTCGGCGACCACCTGCAGGTTGACCTTCGGGCAGCCGCGCGCCGCCAGCGCCGCCTCGGCGGCGCGCATCAGCGCCGCGCCGTGACCGCGCCGCCGCGCACTCGGCGCCACCGCCAGATGGTAGATCCATCCGCGCACGCCGTCGTAGCCGGCGAGCACGGTGGCCATGATGCGGCCGGCGTCCTCGCCGACCAGGAACAGCTCGCGCTGTGTGCCGCGCTTGCGCGCGATGTAGGCGGCCGCCTGGTTCCACGCCCGCGGGTCCGGAAAGATGTCGCTCCACAGCGCGGCGACGTCGGCCGCGTCGGCGTCGGCGAAGGCGCGGATGTTCATGCGTCGTGGCTAGCGAGTCCGCGGCGCGCGGTCGAGCCGATTCTCCCCCCTTTGAAAAGGGGCGCGGGGGGATTTCCCGACCGACGTGTCGATTCGAGCGGGTCCGCTCGCGAACACTTCAGTTCGAAAATCCCCCCTCACCCCCCTTTTTCAAAGGGGGGGAGAACGACTATGACTCCACCAGCGTGAGGCATGTCGCCCACGCTCATAGAGCCCCGCTGGGAGCGAGACGCCCCCGCGAGAGGAGGAACGATGCATCCAGGCATGATGTACTGGTGGAAGTCCCACCGTGGCGACCACGGCTGGGAAGGCGGCGCCGAGTGTGGCGTCGGTGGCCACGGTTGGCGGCGGCATCACCGCCACGCACACCGCCACTGGCGTGAGTACGAAGCGTCGCATCACGACAGCGAGCTCGGCGCCGGCGCCTTCGGCGTGCGGCGACCGCTGCGCTACCTGGCGCACAAGCTCGATCTCGACGAGGCGCAGGTCACCGAGCTGGCGCGCGTGCTGAGCGAGCTGAAGACCGAACGGGCGCAGGCCGAGGTCGACGGCCGTCGCGCCACCGCGGCGTTCGCCGACGCGCTGGGCGGCGAGAGCTTCGATCTGGACCGCGCCAATGCGGCTGGCGCCATGCGCGTCGCCAGCGCCGAGCACCTGCGCGGCGCGGTGGTGAAGGCCCTCGGCCGCATCCACGCCATGCTCGAACCCGAGCAGCGCGAGCGGCTCGCCTATCTGATCCGTACCGGCACGCTGCAGATCTAGGGTAGAGAAGCGATGCGCGATGAGCGATGAGCGGTGCAAGGATCCGCTCATTGCTCGTCGCTCGTCGCTCATGGCCGCGCCCGGTTGTCACAGGCTGCGGCGCGGTGTCGCCATTCGGCGGCGGCGTCGAGGCATTCTGGCGCGGCGCGCTCGACGGGCGCTCGGCGCTGGCGCCGATCCGCGGCTTCGACACCGCTGGGCTCACCAACACGCTCGCCGGCGAGGTGCCGGACGGCGCGGTGGACGCCTGGCTGTCGCCGCACGAGCGCGCCCGGCGCGCCCGCATCGATCAGTTCGCGCTTGCCGCCGCGCGCGAGGCGTTGAGCGATGCGCGCCTCGATCTCGCGTCATGCGATCCGACGCGCATCGCGGTGATCGTCGCCACCACGCTCGGCGCCATGCCGATCGGCGAGGCGTATCTGCGCGGGTTGTGGAGTTCCCCCCCTTTGAAAAAGGGGGGCAGGGGGGATTTTCAAACCGACGCGGGCGACGCCGAAGAGCACTTGGCAAATCCCCCCTCACCCCCCTTGTTCAAAGGGGGGACACTCGAAGGGGGGATCCGCCTGCTCGAGCTTCCCTACGCGGCAACCGCCACCACGCTCGCCCGGGCGCTCGACGTGCGCGGTCCGGTGCTGAGTCCGTCGATCGCCTGTGCCTCCGGGACGCAGGCGATCGGGCAGGCGCGCGAGCTGATCCAGCTCGGGCATGCCGACGTGGTGATTGCCGGCGGCGCCGAGGCGCTGTGCCACTTCGTCGTCGCCGGCTTCAATTGTCTGCGCGCCACCACCGCCACGGCGGTGCGGCCGTTCGACGCGCGGCGCGACGGGCTGGCGCTCGGCGAAGGGGCGGCGCTGGTGGTGGTCGAGTCGGACGCACACGCGCGCCGGCGTGGCGTCGCGCCGGCGATCGAGGTGGCCGGCACCGGCTTGTCGAGCGACGCCGTCCACATGACCGCGCCGGCGCGCGACGGCGCTGGCGCGGCACGCGCCATGCGTGCGGCGCTGGCCGACGCCGACCTCGCGCCGTGCGATGTCGATGCCGTCAGCGCGCACGGCACCGGCACGGTCTACAACGACGCGATGGAGATGGCCGCGCTCGCCGCCGTGTTCGGCGCCGCGGTCGGGCGTCTGCCGGTCAACGGCATCAAGGGCGCCATCGGCCACACCCTCGGCGCCGCCGGCAGCTTCGAGGCCATCCTGTGCCTGCGCATGCTGCGCGACCGCCTGGTGCCGCCCACCGCCGGCTGCGAGCAGCTCGATCCCGCCTGCCGACTCGACCTCGTGCGCGGGGCGCCGCGTCCGCTCGCCGCCCGCGTCGCGCTGTCCACCTCGTCGGCGTTCGCGGGCAACAACGCCGCGATCGTGTTGCGCCGAACTGATTGACCACAGATGAACACAGATCCCCGCCCCCCTTGCCCCGATGAACACAGAGAAGGAGCCAGACACTTTCTGGCGGGGCGGGGTTCCGTGTTCATCCGGCGGAGCGGCGTGGGGTCTGTGTTCATCTGTGTTCTCCTAAGCCGCCAAGATGACTGACGTCGTCGTGACCGGGATCGGCGTGGTGTCGCCGTTGGGGTATTCGGCGGCGGAGCTGGCGCGGCGGGTGGCGGCGGGGGAGTGCGCGGTGGGCGGCGCCGACGGGGTGTCGCTCGGCGAGGTGCCGCTCGATGCGGTGCCGGCGGCGGCGCGGGCGCGCCTCGGGCGCGCCGACCGACTCTGCCGCCTGTTCCTCGCCGCCGCCTGCCAGGCGGTCGACGATGCGCGCCTGCCGCTGCCGCTGGCGGCGCCGGAGCGGGTCGGGCTGTCGTTCGGCACCGGGCTCGGCTGCCTGCTCAGCGACGCCGAGTTCTACGCCAAGGTCGTCGCGCAGGGCGCCGCGGCAGCCAGCCCGCGCGTCTTCGCCTACACCGTGTCGAGCGCCGCGGCGGGCGAGGTGTCGATCGCGCTCGGCGTGCACGGGCCGAACGTCACCAGTCACGTCGGCCTGGCGGCCGGCGCCGGCGCGATCGGGTACGCCGCCGATCTGCTGCGCCTTGGCCGCGCCGACGTGATGCTGGCCGGCGGCGCCGACGCGAACGGCGCCGACCTGGCCAGGGCGCTGCGCGACATGGGCCTGCTCAAGACCGCGTCGCAGGCGCGGCCGTTCGTCGACGCGGCGCCGGGCGTGTGGCCGTCGGAGGGCGCGGCGGTGCTGGTGCGGGAGCGTGCCGAGCACGCCGCGCGGCGCGGCGCGGCGGCACGCGCCGGCGGCGGCCGATGGGCGGCGGGTTTCGAGCCGACGCTGACGCGTCGCCAGCGCGAGCCGCGCGGGCTGACCGAAACCCTCCGCCGCGCCGCCGGCACCGCGCCCGCGCCGGACCTGGTCCTGGCGAGCGCGCACGGCACGCCGCTCGATGCGCTGGAGCGCCAGGCGCTCGACGCGACCGGCTGTGCGGACGCGCGTGTCGTCGCGCTCAAGGCGCAGCTTGGCGAGGCGTTCGGCGCCAGCGGCGCGCTCGCCGCGGCCCTGGCCGTGGAGCAGCCGGAAAGGCGCGCGCTCGTCAGCGCCATATGCTACTCGGGCAGCGTGGTGGGATTGCGGCTGGAGCGCGTGTGACGGCGCGCATGGCTGACGGCGCGCTGCGCGTGCTGCTGATCTCGGCCAATACCGAGCAGCGGCCCGACCCGGTCTTCCCGATCGGCGCGGCATACATTGCCGCGGCGGCCGCGGGTAGCGGTCACGCGGTCGAGACCTTCGACTGCTGCTTCGAGGACGAGCCGCTGAGCGCACTGGCGCGCCAGCTCGCGGGCAACGTGCCGGACGTGGTCGGCCTCTCGCTGCGCAACCTCGATTCCTCCTCCTATCCGCAGAACACCTCGTACATCGACGACTATCGCCGCCTCGTCGGCGCGCTGCGCGCCGCCGGCGTGCGCCACGTCGTGCTCGGCGGCTCGGGCTTCACCATTGCGCCGCAGGCACTGATGGCGGTGCTCGACGCCGACGCCGGCGTGGTCGGCGAAGGAGAGCTGGCGTTCCCCTGGATTCTGCAACGGATCGCCGCGCGGGCGCCGCTCGCCTCGACGCCGGAGTTTCGCTGCACGCCGGCCGGGCGCGGCACCTGCGTCACGCCCACCGCACGCCTGACCGCGCTCGATCAGTGCGGCACGCCGCTGCGCGAGCGTTTCGACTGGCGCGCCTACTACGCGCGCGGCGGGGCGCTGAACATTCAGACCAAGCGCGGCTGCGCCTTCGAGTGCGTCTTCTGCAGCTACCCGCTGCTCGAGGGCAGCAAGGTGCGCATGCGCAGCGCCACGTCGGTGGTCGACGAGATCGCCGCGGCGCGCGACGCGCACGGCGTGCGACACTGGTTCTTCGTCGACAACATCTTCAACCTGCCGCCGCGCCACGCCAAGGCGATCTGCGCCGAGTTGATCGCGCGGCAGGTCGACATCGAGTGGTCGGCGTATCTCAATCCCAAGTTCGTCGACGACGAGCTGTGCGCGGTGATGGCGGCGTCGGGTTGCAAGGCGATCGAGTTCGGCACCGACTCCGGCGCGCCGGCGATGATCGCGACGCTGCAGAAGGAGTTCGCGGTGGACGATCTGCGCCGCGCCTCGGCGCTGTGCCACCGGCACGGGCTCAAGTTCTGTCACAGCCTGATCTTCGGCGGCCCGGGCGAGACGCCGGCGACAGTCGAGCAGACCATCGCGTTGATGGACGAGCTGGCGCCGACGGCGGTGATCGCGATGACCGGCATTCGCGTGCTGCCGGGCACCGGCATGGTGGACATCGCGCGCCGCGACGGGCAGCTCGACGCCGACGATCCGCTGCTCGAGCCGCTCTTCTACGTCTCGCCCGGTTTGGAGGACGCGCTGATCGAGCGCATCGAATCGCACGCGCGCCGCCGCCCGAACTGGGTGGTGCCGGGGCTCGGCATCAAGACCAACGTCGCCGTGCTGCGCAAGCTGCGCGAGCGCAACATCAAGGGACAGCTGTGGCGGCTGCTGCGCTGAGCGACGGGCTGCGGCTCGACGGCAAGCGGGCGCTGGTCACCGGCGCCTCGCGCGGCATCGGGCGCGCCACCGCCGAGGCGCTGGCCGCCGCCGGCGCGGCGGTGGCGCTCAACTGCGCCCGCGCGCGCGACGAGGCCGAGGCGCTCGCCGCCGAGTTGACGGCAGCCGGCGCCGAGGCGCTGGTGCTGCCGGCGGACGTTGCCGACGCGGCGCAGGTCGAGGCGCTGTTCGGCACCCTGCGCGAACGCTGGGAGGGCGTCGACATCGTCGTCAACAACGCCGCGGTGACGCGCGACGGCCTCGCCATGTTGCTGTCGCCCGCGGCGTGGGACGAGGTGATCGCGGTCAACCTGCGCGGCGCCTTCCTCTGCGCGCGCCAGGCGCTGCGACCGATGATCCGGCGACGCTGGGGGCGCATCGTCAACGTCGTCTCGCCGGCGGCGCTGCTCGGCCAGGAGGGCGCCTCGAACTACGCCGCCGCCAAGGGCGGGTTGCAGAGCTTCACCAAGTCGCTGGCGCGCGAAGTCGGCCGCTATGGCATCACCGTCAACGCCGTGTGCCCCGGCCTGGTCGACACCCGCCTGCTCGCCGCCATGCCGGCGGCGGCGCGCGAGCGCCATCAGGCGCAGATCGCGCTCGGCCGTTTCGGCACCCCGGCCGAGATCGCCGCCGCCATCCATTTCCTCTGTTCGCCCGCCGCCTCCTACGTCAGCGGCACGACGCTGGTGGTCGACGGCGGCCTGACGATGGCCTGATGCCGACGCCGCGTAGCATACTCCCGCGACGACATGGGTGATCCGATCCGCGTGGCCATCACCGGCTGGGGCAGCATCAACGCGCTCGGCGTCGGCGTCGCGGCGTTCGAGGCGGGGCTGCGCGCCGGGCGCTGCGGGATCGCGACGCTGACCTGCCTGCCCGACGACGGCTATCGCTCGACCGTGGCGGCGGAGGCCCCGATGACCGCGTTGCCGGCGGGGCTGCCGAAGGCGGTGGCGCGGCGCGCCTCGCGCACGGCGCGCCTGGCGCTGGTGGCGGCGGACGAAGCCTGGCGCATGGCCGGGCGCGGCGATACGGCGGACGTCGGCGTGGTGCTCGGCACCTCGACCGGCGGCATGAGCCATGGCGAGGAGAGCTATCGCCGTGCCGCTCGCGGTGGGTTGCGCCGCACGACGCGGGCGAGTTGGCTGGAGACGCCGGTCTCGGTGAGCGGCGATCAGGTGGCGGCGCTGATCGGCAGCCATGGGCCGCGCCTCACCGTCTCGACCGCCTGCTCGTCGGGTGCCAACGCGCTCGGCCTGGCGGCGGATTGGATCCGCAGCGGGCGCGTCGCGACGGCGGTGTGCGGCGCCGCCGAGTCGTTGTGCCGGATGACCTTTTCCGGCTTCAACGCTCTGCAGGCGCTCGACCGCGTCCCCTGCCGCCCGTTCGACCGCAGCCGCGCCGGTCTGTCGCTCGGCGAGGGTGCGGCGATGTTCGTGTTCGAGAACTGGGCGGACGCCGAGCGCCGCGGCGTGCCGATTCTCGGCGAGTTCCTCGGCTACGGCGTCAGCGCCGACGCGCACCATCTCACCCAGCCGCGTCCCGACGCGGCCGGCGCGGTGCTCGCCATCGAGCGCGCGCTGGCCGACGCCCGGCGCGCCGCCGACGCGATCGACTACGTCAACGCGCACGGCACCGGCACGCCGCTCAACGACGTCGCCGAAGCGCGCGCATTGCGCACCGTGCTCGGCACGCGGGTGGCGTGCGTGCCGGTGTCGTCGACCAAGTCGCAGGTCGGCCACTGCCTCGCCGCCGCCGGCGCGATCGAAGCGCTGGCGACGCTGCTCGGACTGCGCGGCGGCTTCGCGCCGCCGACCGCGACGCTGCGCGATCCCGATCCGCAGTGCGCCCTCGATCATGTCGTTGGCGCCAGCCGTTCGGTGCGCATGCGCATCGCGCTGTCGAACTCGTACGGCTTCGGCGGCAACAACACGAGCGTCGTGCTGGGAGCCGCGTGATGTGGGCTGGCTGCGGCTCTCCTGCCCCCGCGCAGCGGGGCCAGGCCGGGATGGGGAGATGACCGACGCGATCGCCGTCACCGGCCTCGGCATCGTCTCGCCCATCGGCGTCGGGCCGCAGCAGTTCTGGAGCGCGCTGTGCGCCGGGCACTCGGGCATCGCAGCGCTCGATCCACCGATGGACGGGCTGCCGCCGATCGCGGCGCGGGTGCGCGCCTTCGCGGCGCGCGAGTTCATCACCTCGGTGCACTATCGGCGTATGGACGCGCTGTCGCGCATGACCGTCGCCGCCTGCCGCATGGCGCTCGACGACGCGCGGGCGCTGCCCGGTCTCGACCTCACCCGGCTCGGCGTCGTCTACGGCTCGGCATACGGCGACGTCACCGAGTCGGCGCAGTACCTCGACAAGCTGTTCGCCAAGGGCGCCGCGGCGGCCAGTCCGCTGCTGTTTCCCAACCTGGTGCACAATGCGCCGGCCAGCTACGCGGCGATGGAGTTCGGCGCGCAGGGCGTCAACCTCACCGTCAGCCAGGGCGAGGTGTCCGGCGAGACGGCCATTGCGCTCGCCGCCGAGGTGCTGCGCGCCGGGCGCGCCGACCTGGTGCTGGCCGGCGGCGCCGACGAGCTGGCGGTGCCGGTGGCGATCGCCATGCGCCACGTGCGCGCCCTGGCGGGGCAGCGCGGAGGGCGCGCCTGGGCGAGCCCGTACGACGCGGCGCGCAGCGGCGTGGTGCTCGGCGAAGGGGCGGCGATGCTGGTGCTGGAGCCGTACGAGCGCGCCCGCCGGCGCGGTGCGTCGATCTACGCGCGCCTCGATGCGACGACCAGTACTGCGGTGGCGGCGCCGCGCTACGACTGGCCGCGCGATGCCGGCGCCGCCGCTGCGGAGCTCGGTGCCGGCGCGCCGCTGCAACTCGTCATCGGCAGCGCCAACTCATCGGTGCGGCTGGATGCCTGCGAGCTGCGGCTGATCGATCGTCTGGCCAACGCACGCGGCGCGACGTTGACCTCGATCAAGGGGGCGGTCGGCGAGTTCGGCGCCGCCGGGGCCATGAGCGCCGCCGCCGCCTGCCTGGCGCTGCGCCATCAGGTCGTACCGCCGCTGTGCAACCTGGAGACGCCGGCGGGTGCCACGCAGGTGCGCTTGGCGGCCGGGGTTGGGCAACCGCAGCCGATCGAGCGTGCGGCGGTGTTCGGCATCGCCCGCGGCGGCGCCGTCGCCGCGCTGACGTTCAGCCGCGCGTAGGCGCTCGCGCGCGTTGAGGTGCGAGCGACGGTCACCACGCGCATTGCCCCCGACATATGCACGTAGCCGGCCGACCTCGCGTCGGCCGGACGTCGCGGTAGCGACGTCCGCATGCGCCGGCGTGGCGAGTTGTGCGACTACGCCGGCGCCGACGGGGGATCGAAGTTGACGATGCGGCCGCCGGGCGGGAGGTGCTCGCCGAGGACTTCCTCGAAACGGCGCTGGTCGATGACCTCGAACTGGCTCGCTTCGAGCGGGAAGCGCGCGCCGTCGGCGGTGTAGGGCGCGACGGCGGCGGAGCCGGCGGACAGGACGCTGATGATCGGCACCAGGCGGCGTTGGATCGTGGCCGGCTCACGCGTGGTGAGGACGATCTTGCCCTGCGGCACGGCGAGTGACAGCAGCGCGACCAGGCGCAGGAACGACGCGTCGTCGGCGCCGCGCTGATTGGCGCTGCCGGCGATCTGCCGCAGGCGCGGCACCGACAGGTAGACCTGCATGCCGGTGGCGATCAGATGGCGGGCGTGCTGGGTGAGGGCCAGCAGCTCGTAGCCGAGGTCGGGGTTGAGGCCGACCAGGATGCCGGGGTTGGCGACGCGCAGGCCGGCGTCGCGGGCGCGATCGCAGTTGGTCAGCCGGCGGCGGAAGTCGGCGCGCGGGTTGTCGGCGCTGCCGCCCATGAAACGCGCGTACTGCACCGGCGCGTAGGTCTCCTGGAACGTGCACATCGTCACCTGCGCGTCGCAGGCCAGCGCTCCATCGGCGGCGCGCGGGACGCCGGCGAGCAGCGCGTCGTACTCCTCGCGGTCGAAGGCGCCGGCGTTGAGCAGCACGTGGCGGAAGCCGAGCGCCAGCGCGCGGTGCAGCGCCTGGTTGACCAGCTCCAGCGCCCACTCGCGCGTCGCGCGCCGATATTCGCCGGTGAGCAGCGCCACGCCGTGCATGCCGCGCGCGCGCAGCAGGCGGAGCTGCGCCTCGACCGTGTCGAGGTCGACCGTCTCGCGCGCCAGCGCGGCGTTGTCGCGCCGCATGCCGCACATGCGGCACTCCGCGTCGCAGGTGTTGGTCATGTAGAGCGGCGCGAAGGTCTCCAGCGGCGCCGGGTGGCGGCGGCGCGCCGCCGCCGCCAGCCCCAGGCAGGCCTCGGTGTCGAGTGCCGGCGTCACCCAGAGCAGCGCCAGCTCGTCGAGCCCGATCGGCGCCCGGTGCTCGATGCGCTGGCGCAGGTCGGGCGGCAGGCTGGCGGCGGGCCGTGCGCGCGCGTCGCGCAGCAACGTCCCGAGCGCGTCGGCGTCGAGCTGGAACTGGGTGTCGGACACGCGGCTTGGCTAGCCGGCGCGGCGGGGCGGGTCAATCTGAGTCACCGCTGAGTCAGCGCGTCCGAGTCATCGCGCGCCGCTGCGCGTCGCCGCGGGCGACCGGTCCCCAGCGCGCTGGCCACGGATTCCTCGGAGTGTGCGACACGTGCCCGACGGAGTTCACGGAGAGGGCGACGAGTCCGATTCCGGTCTTGCTCGTCGAGTCCCGTGTGACCTGTAGCGCAACGTGGTGCCCAATCCGTGTCATCCGTGGCTCCGGCGCGCTCGCGTTAGGATGCGCGTGCCGGCCGACACGTGGCGTTGGGGGACGCACAACCGCAGTGCTAGGTTCACCACCCGTGCCGATCCGCCATGCCATGTCGGTCGACGTCGAGGACTGGTTTCACGACGGCGGCCTGACGGTCGATTCGCCGCGCGACTGCCGCGTCGAGCGCAACACCGAGCTGCTGCTCGAGGCGTTTGCCGACGCCGGGGCGTGCGCCACCTTCTTCGTCCTCGGTGACGTCGCCGCGCGCCACCCGGCGCTGGTGCGGCGCATCGCCGCTGCCGGGCACGAGGTGGGGAGCCACGGGCACCTGCACCGTCACCTGCGCGACCAGTTGTGGAGCGAGTTCCGCGCCGACGTGCAGCGGTCGCTGCACACCCTGGAAGACGTGCTCGGCGCACCGGTGCGCGGCTTCCGCGCGCCCTACTTCGGCATCCGCTCCGGGGTGCAGTGGCCGTTGGCGCAGCTGGCCGAGCTCGGGATCGGCTATGATTCGAGCGTGCTGGCCATCGACCGCCCTCCGGGCCTGGAGCTGGTCTCGCCGCGCGCGCCCTACCGGCATCCGAACGGGCTCTGGGAAGCGCCGGTCGCCATCCTGCAGATCGCCCGCTTCTGGCATCTGCCGCTGGCCAGCGGCGCCGGTCTGCGCCTGCTGCCGCCGGCGCTCTTCGCCCGGGCGCTGCAGCGCTTCGAGCGCGACGTCGGCGCCGGCGTCTTCTACCTGCACCCGTGGGAGCTCGATCCCGACTCGCCCACCGCGCCGGGAGTCGCGCGCGTCTTCCTGCGCGTCGGCCGCCACCGGCTGGCGGCGCGGCTCGCGACGCTGCTGCGCGCGCGCCCGTTCGTCGCCATCCGCGATGCCTTCCCGCAGCTCGCCGCATGACGCGATTGGCGGCGGTGTGCGGCGGGCTCGCCGCGTTGGCGGGGCTCGGATGGTGGTTCGGCTGGTATGGCGTGGTCGAGGCGCTGCACCAGGCGACGCCGGCCGGCCTGGCCGCGTACCTGGGCCTGACGCTGATCGTCTGGTGCGGCTACACGACGCGTTGGTGGATGGTGGCGCGCGGCGTCGGCGGCGCGGCGGCGCCGCCGC
>JANRJF010000057.1:0-3507 GCA_033764095.1 Deltaproteobacteria bacterium
GGCCTGGTCGAGGGGCGCGACTACCGCATGACGGTGCGCAACGCCCAGGCCGACATGCCGACGCTGAGCGCGCTGGTCGACGCGGCGGTCAGCGACGGCGCGGACATGCTGCTGACGCTCTCGACACCGACGCTGCAGGCCGCGATGCAGCGCGGCGGCGAGCGGCCGATCGTATTCACCTTCGTCGCCGACGGCGTTGCCGCCGGAGCGGGGAAGAGCAACACCGACCACCGGCCCAACGTCACCGGCGTGCCGAGCGCCGCCGCGATCCCGGAGATGCTCGCCATGCTGCGCACCGTGCTGCCGAACGCCCGGCGGCTCGGGACCCTGTTCGCGCCCGCCGAGGCCAACTCCGAGTACTACAAGGCGCAGTTCGAGCAGATCGCGCCGTCGCACGGCTTCGAGTTGGTGAGCGTGCCCGTAAACTCGACCGCCGAGGCCTCCGACGCCGCGCTGTCGCTGCTGAGCAAGGGCGTCGACGCGGTGGTGCAGATCCCCGGCAACCTCACCTCCTCCGCGTTCGCCAGCATCGCGCAACCCACCGCGCGCGCCGGCCTGCCGGTCTTCGGCTTCCTCAGCAGCGATTTCGACAACGGCGCGGTGGTGGTGTTCGCGCGCGACTACTTCGACGGCGGGCGCGAGGCGGCGGCGATGGCGGTGCGCATCATGCGCGGCGAGAGTCCGGGCGCGATCCCCTTCGAGCCGCTGAAGGCCACCAAGGTGCTGGTCAACCTCGACGCGGCGCGCCAGGTGAAGCTGGCGATCCCCGCGGCGATCCTGCAGCGCGCCGCGAAGGTGGTGGGCGGTGCCCCCGCCGGAGCTGCGACGGCGGTGAAGTGATGGAGATCGTCAAGAAGCAGAGCGGCGGCGTGCTCGAGCTGCGCATCAACGGCCGGCTCGATGCCTACTGGGCCGACCACCTCGGCGCGGCGCTCGACGAAGCGCTGCGCGCGGGCGCCGACGACATCCGGCTCGACATGGCGGCGGTGGCCTACATGAGCTCGGTCGGCATCCGCGTCCTGCTGCGCTACTACAAGGAGACGCGGCGGTTGCAGGGGTCGCTGCGGGTGCAGAACCCCTCCGCGGCGGTGCGCACCGTGCTCGAGCTCGCCGGGCTGCAGGTGCTGCTGCTGGAAGCCGTGGCACGGGTGGAGGAAGGCGTGTCCGAGCCGGCCGCGCGCTCGTTCGAGCACGGCGGCGCGGCGTTCGAGGTCTTCGAGCTGCCCGGCGCGGCGGGCTTCGAAGCCGGCCTGATCGGCGATCCGGATCCCGCCGCGGGCGCGAGGGCGGCGGACTGCCGCACGCTGCGCGCCGGCGACGACGTGCTCGCCGTCGGCCTCGGCGCCTTCGGCCGCGACTTCGACGACTGCAGCGGTCGTTTCGGCGAGTTCCTCGCCGCCGGCGGCGCGGCGGCCTTCCTGCCGACCGACGGCACCAACGCGCCCGACAGCCTGGTCGCCACCGGCGCCTTCGTGCCGGAGATCCAGGTGGTCAACGGCATCGCCTGCGAGGGTCGCTTCGCCCGCTTCGCCCGCTTCGAGCCCACCGCCGGCGCGCCGCTGCCGCTGCAGTCGATCGTCGACGCGTGCCTCTCGCTGTCCGGCGGCGACGCCGCGGCGATCGCGATCCTCGCCGAGTCCGCCGGCCTGATGGGCGCCGCCCTGCGCCGCCCGCCACACACCCTCCCCCGCGAAGCGGCTTTCACCTTCGCCTTCCCCGCCGTCCGCGCGTGGCTCTCCTTCACCCCCGAGCGCGCCTTCGCGCGCCGCCTCACCCTGATCGCCGGAATCGCGGCGCGGCGCGACATCGACGGCCTGGCCCGCTTCGTCCGCCCGCTCGCGGGCGAGGGCTGGCCCGCCGGCCACTTCCACGCCGCGGCGTTCTCCTACCAGCCGCTGCGCCGGGGGCGCCTCGAGCTGCCCGCGACGCTGAGCGCGCTCTTCGAGAGCGCGGCGCTCGAGGGAATCCTCCATCTGCTCAACGACGACCGACCGATCGTCGGCAGCGGACAGAGCGAGTTGGTGCGCGGCGCCTGCTGGGTCGGCCCGATCACGCGCGTCGGGAGGCGGGCATGACGCTGCTCCTCGGCGCCTGGACCATCGGCGCGATCCTGTCGCTGCTCGCGCTCGGCGTGTTCATCAGCTTCCGCGTCTTCCGCTTTCCGGACATCACCACCGACGGCTCGATCACCCTCGGGGCGGCGACCGCGGCGGTGCTGCTGATGCACGGCGTCTCGCCCCTGCTCGCCACCGTCGCCGGCTTCCTCGCCGGCGCCGCCGCGGGCGCGGTGACCGGCGTGCTGCACACCCGCTTCGGCATCAACGGCCTGCTCTCCGGTATCCTGGTGATGACCGCGCTCTACTCGGTGAACCTGCGGGTGATGGGGCGTAGCAACGTGCCCCTGCTCGGCGCGGAGACGCTGATGACCGGGGCGGAAGCGGCGTTCGGGCGCGTGCTCGGACCGGTGCTGCGCGTCGGCGGCTGGGAGATCGCGGCGCGCGATGCCGGCGCGCTGGTCCTCGGCCTGGCCCTCGTCGCCCTGGTCGGCGCGCTGCTGTACGTCTTCCTGCGCACCGATCTCGGCACGGCGATGCGCGCCAGCGGCGACAACGACCAGATGATGCGCGCCCTCGGGGTCGACGTCGGCAACATGATCGTCCTCGGCCTGGCGCTGTCGAACGGACTGGTTGCGACCGCGGGCGCGCTGCTGGCCCAGTACCAGGGCTTCGCCGACGTGCAGATGGGCATCGGCATGGTCGTCTGGGGCCTGGCGAGCGTGATCATCGGCGAGGCGCTGGTCGGCGGCGGCAGCCTGGGGCTGGTGATCACCGGCGCGGTGATGGGCTCGGTCCTCTTCCGCCTGCTGGTCGCGATCGCGCTGCGCGCCGGACTCAATCCGAACGACCTCAAGCTGATCACCGCGCTCTTCGTCTTCGGCGCGCTCGTCCTGCCCGGCCTGCTGCAGCGCCTCGGGCGCAGGGAGGCGCGCTGATGCTGACCCTCGAGGGAGTGCGCAAGACGTTCCACCGCGGCACCGTCAACGAGGTACGCGCGCTCCAGGGCGTCGACCTGGTGCTCGACGACGGCTCGTTCGTGGTCGTCATCGGCACCAACGGCTCGGGCAAGTCGACGCTGCTCAACGCGGTCGCGGGGACGTTCCTGGTCGACGCCGGGCGGATCGCGATCGGCGGCACCGACGTCACCCGCTGGCCGGAGCACCGGCGCGCGTCGCACGTCGGCCGCGTCTTCCAGAATCCCTTCAGCGGCACGGCGCCGGGAATGACGATCGCGGAGAACCTGGCGCTGGCGGCGCGGCGCGGCCAGAGCCGCGGCCTCGGCTGGGCCCTCGGCGCCGGCCTCCGCGGCGAGATGCGCGAGCGCGTCCGCCGCCTCGGCATGGGCCTGGAAGGCCGACTGGACAACGAGATCGGCAGCCTCTCGGGCGGACAGCGCCAGGCGCTGACGCTGCTGATGGCCACCTGGCTGCGGCCGACCCTGCTGCTGCTG
>JANRJF010000058.1:0-28688 GCA_033764095.1 Deltaproteobacteria bacterium
GTCTCCATGTCGCGCATCTCGCCGACCAGGATGACGTCTGGATTCTGACGCAGGGCGGACTTGAGCGACGAGGGGAAGTCGATGGCGTCGTAGCCGATCTCGCGTTGGTTGACGAAGCTCAGCCGGTCGGGGTGCTCGTACTCGATCGGATCCTCGATGGTGATGATGTGCGACTGGCGGGTGCGGTTGATGTAGTCGATCAGCGCCGCGAGCGTAGTGCTCTTGCCGCTGCCGGTGGTGCCGGTGACCAGGATCAGGCCGCGCCGCTCGGTCGCCAGCCGTTCGACCGACGGCGGCAGGTTGAGCTCGGCGACGTTGCGGATCTTGTTCGGGATGACGCGGATGACCAGGCTGAGGAAGCCGCGCTGGCGGAAGATGTTGACGCGGAAGCGGCCGAGGTCGGGATGCGAGTAGGCGAGGTCGACCTGCAGGTCGTGCTCCAGCTTGCGCCGCCGCTGGTCGTCGACGACCCCGGCGACGATGCGCTCGAGGTCGGCGGCGTCGAGCGGCGCGGCGCCCTCCAGCGGCAGGAAGTCGGCGCGCACCCGGAAGGCCGGCGGCACGCCGACCTTCAAGAGCACGTCCGACGCTTCGTTGCGCACCGCCTCGGTCAGGATCTCGTTCAGCTCCATCGCAGCTCCTTCGCCGCGCGCGCCGCCGAGCCTGCCGAGGTCGGACGCCGCGCCTTACGACGACGCTTTGGCCTTCTTCACATCCGGCTCGACGACGGCTTCGCTGGCCGCCGCCCCGCCGATACCGAACTGGGCTCTGACCTGGCGATCGATCTGCTCGAGAATCTCCGGGTGGTCGTGCAGGAACTCCTTGGCGTTCTCACGCCCCTGCCCGATCCGCTCGCCGGCGAAGGAATACCAGGCCCCACTCTTCTCAACGATTCCACGATCCGTGCCAAGGTCGATCAGCTCGCCCTCGCGGGAGATGCCGACGCCATAGAGGATGTCGAATTCGGCCTCTTTGAACGGCGGCGCCATTTTATTCTTCACTACCCGGACCCGGGTTCGGCTGCCGACCACCGTCTCGCCCTGCTTGATGGCGCCGATGCGGCGGATGTCGAGCCGCACCGAGGCGTAGAACTTCAGCGCGTTGCCGCCGGTGGTGGTCTCCGGGTTGCCGAACATGACGCCGATCTTCATGCGGATCTGGTTGATGAAGATCATGATCGTCTGCGAGCGCGCGATGGTGCCGGTGAGCTTGCGCAGCGCCTGCGACATCAGGCGCGCCTGCAGGCCCATCTGCGGCTCGCCCATCTCGCCCTCGATCTCGGCGCGCGGCACCAGCGCGGCGACCGAATCGACCACCAGCACGTCGATCGCGCCGCTGCGCACCAGCGTCTCGGCGATCTCCAGCGCCTGCTCGCCGTTGTCGGGCTGCGCGATGAGCAGGTCCTCGGTGCGGACGCCGAGTTTCTTGGCGTAGCCGACGTCGAGGGCGTGCTCGGCGTCGACGAAGGCGCAGGTGCCGCCGGTCTTCTGCGCGCAGGCGATCACCTGCAGCGCCAGCGTCGTCTTGCCGGAGGATTCCGGGCCGTAGATCTCGACGACGCGGCCGCGCGGCAGGCCGCCGACGCCGAGCGCCAGGTCGAGCCCCAGCGATCCGGTGGACACCACCGGGACGTCGGGCGTCGTGGCGTTGTCGCCGAGCTTCATGATGGCGCCCTTGCCGAACTGCTTTTCGATTGCACTGACGGCGAGGTCGAGCGCGCGCTCGCGATTGGCGTCGAGGGCCATGACTATTCTCCTTTGGCGACCGCCGCCGTGCGGTGCTGGGTGGCGGGAGATTCCAACCGGATACGCGCGACCCCATCGCGTCTGCAATGGCGTCCACGCATCGAGATCACCGCTCTAGGCTCCGAATGGAATCGACCAGCGCTTCGTATACACCGCGCCGCCGGGGCGCAAGTCGCTGCAGTACGCGTGCAGCGCCGCAAAGCGGTCGTTCCCGACAACCTCTGTCAGGCGCGCGCGCAGCACGGCGCCGAGCGGCGCCCAGCCGCGCGTCTCGCGCACGCGACCGAGCGTGACGTGCGGCAGGAAGGGACGCGACTCGGGCGCGACGCCGTGCGTCGCGGCGACCGCGTCGGCCGTCGCCGCGACGGCGGCGAGCCCCGGGCAGTCGACGCCGACGCAGACGATGCGCGGACGCCGCGCATCGGGGAGGACGTGCAGTCCGGCCAGCGTCGCATCGAGTGGGGCGACGTGCGTCAGTCGTTCGGTGAGCGCATCGCGCAGCGCCGACAGCGTCGGGTAGCTGACCGAGCCGAGAAACTTCACCGTCGCGTGAAGACTTTCGTCGCGCACCCAGCGCACCGCCGCGCCGTGCCGCGCCAAGTCGGTCTTGAGCGCCACCAGCCGCGCGTGAACGTCGGCGTCGAGATCGACGGCGAGAAACATTCTTCCCCCCTTTGAAAAAGGGGGGTCGGGGGGGATTTCCTCAGCCATCGTCGCCAACATTGATAAGCTGGTGGGGGGTCGTTCGAAAAATCCCCCCTGCCCCCTTGTTCAAAGGGGGGCTGTCAGCGCTTGAGGATCGCCGAGTCGGTGGGATCCTCGCCGAGTTGGGCGCGGCGGATCCAGTCGAGGCCGATCTGCGAGGTGAGCAGCTTCACCCAGTCGCGCGTGCCCCACAGCTGGTAGCGGCGGCTGCGCGTCCCGGTCGGTCCGTCGAGCGCGATGCAGACGGTGCCGACCGGTTTGTGGGGGGTGCCGCCGTCCGGTCCGGCGATGCCGGTGGTGGCGAGACCGAAGGTCGAGCCGGCCAGCGCGCGCACGCCGCGCGCCATCGCCTCGGCGGTCTCGACGCTGACGGCCCCATGCGTGTCGAGCGTCTCCGCCGGCACGTTGAGCAACTTCTTCTTCAGCGCGTTGCTGTAGGCCACGACGCCGCCGCGCATGTAGCGCGAGCTGCCCGGCACGTCGGTGAGGCGGTGGCCGATCAGCCCGCCGGTGCACGACTCGGCGACCGCGACGCTGCTGCCGGCCGCGCTGAGCACGCGGCCGACCTCGGCCTCCATCGTCGTGTTGCCCTCGCCGTAGCAGTACGGGCGGATGCGCTCGCGCAGCACCGCCGCGGCAGCGTCGAGGCGGCGCTCGAGCTCGGCGGGCGGACCCTGCACGGTGACGCGCAGCGAGATCTGCGGGAAGGCGGCGCGGAAGGCGAGCCGCGCCTCGGCGGGATCGAGCGCGCCGGCAACCAGCTCGTCGAGCGCCGACTCGCTGATGCCGAAGGTCTGGAAGGTGTGGCTGCGATACTCGTCGGTGCTGCCGCGCGCCTGTCGCAGCCACGGCAGCACCTCGTCGGCGAGCATCTGCTTCATCTCGCGCGGCACGCCCGGCATCACCAGGCCGTGGCAGGGGCCGTGCGAGGTGGCGAAGGTCAGCCGGAAGCCGGGTGCGGTGCCCATCGCGTTGGGAATGATCGTCGCCCCGGCGGGGAACATCGCCTGCTTCAGGTTGTTCTCCGGCATGGTGCGGCCCATGGCGGCGAACATCTGGCGGATGCGGTCGGCGACCGCCGGCTCCATGCGCAGGCCGACGCCGGCGACCTGCGCGACCGTCTCGGTGGTGAGGTCGTCGGCGGTCGGGCCGAGCCCGCCGGTCGAGAGAATCACGTCGGCCTGCTCCAACGCCTCGCGCCAGGCCCAGGCGATGCGTTCCGGATAGTCGCCCACCACCAGCATGCCGACGACGTCGAAGCCGATGGCGACCAACTGGTCGCTGATGAAGTGCGCGTTGGTGTCGAGCGTGCGTCCGGTGGTCAGCTCGTCGCCGGTGCTGATGATGAAGGCGCGCATCGCTCGTCTCCTTAGGTCAGAAACCACGCCGCCAGCAGGCGGGTGACGACGTTGCTGTAGAGGCCGGACACGACGTCGTCGAGCACCACGCCGCTGCCGCCGGGCATGCGGCGGTCGATCCATCCGGCCGGGAACGGCTTCAGCACGTCGAGGGCGCGGAAGACGAAGAACGCCAGGATGGTGTGCCCCCAGGTCGGCGGCAGGAACAGCGTCGCGGCGAGGTAGCCGACGATCTCGTCGATGACGATGACGCCGCTGTCGTGCTCGCCGAGGAGCGTCTCGGCCCGCCCGGCGATCCAGCAGGCACCGGCGACCGCCGCCACCCAGGTGACCAGGGTCAACAGGACGGCCTCCTGCCAGGCGGCGAAGAGCCAGAAGAGCGGGATGGCGACCAGGGTGCCCCAGGTGCCGGAGGCGACCGGCATGTAGCCGGTGTAGAGACCGGAGGCGAGCAGCAGGGTCAGGCGGTGCATGCGAGCGCCGACCCTAGCGAGCGCGGCGACGGGGTCAAGCCGCGGCGGCGCGTCGGGGCGGCCGGTCGCCGCTCCGACGCGCCGCGGATGTCACGTGCCGATCAAGCGACGAACGGCGGCGAACCGCTCGTTCTCCTTGCGCAGCTGCAGAATCTCGGCTTCGAGTTTGCGGAACACGGCGGAGACGTCTTCGAGCGCGGCGACGGCGCGCAGCAGCGCGGCGTTGCCGCCGCTCGCGGCCTTGCCGCCACCGGCGCGGCGCCGGCGGGGCGCCAGTTTGGCGCCGCGCTGGCGCGCCACCCGGTAGTAGTTGGCCGCCACCGTGCCGAGCTGCCGGCCGCTCTTGTCGGCCAGGCGACGGAACGCCTCGGTGCGCCCGATCTTGTCCGACGCCATGAGCTTCTCGATCTGCTCGAAGATCTCGGTGCCGACGCTGCCCCGCCCTGCCGTCTTCCGCTTCTTCTTCACTGCCGCCATGTATGCACTCCTCGTGATGGCGAATTCATGTGTACTACAATTCGCAACGTGTAGTTCCGCACATCACGCCAACGAATGCAAACATCAATAATATACTCGCCGGGTCGTGAAATTCATGCTGTACGTTCGCTGCGCCTGCGACGCCCGGCACGCGCCCGGCGCGCCGGGCTGGCATCGCGCGCGCGGTTTCGGCTATGGTCGCGCGCTGTTGGGGTCGGAGCTGCGGACATGAGCGGTCAGCATATCGCGCGTCAATTGGCGGAGTGGGTCGCGGGCGTGACGCCGGAGAGCGTCCCGCGACGCGTCGTCGAGGAGGCGAAGAACCAGATCCTCGGCATGCTCGCCGCCGTGCACGCCGGTCACTTCAGCGACGCCGGGCGCGTCGTCAGTCGCACCGTCCGGGACTGGAGCGGCGGCAAGGAGTCGACCCTCATTCCGTCCGGCGAGCGCACCGCCATGCACTACGCGATCGCCGGCAACGCGGCGCTGGGTATGGCGCTCGACTACGACGACTACCTGCTCGGTGCGCGCACCGGCCCGACGGCGGTGTTGGCGGCGCTGGCGCTGGCGGAGAAGATCGGCGTCGGCGGCCCCGAGCTGCTGGCGGCGCAGGTGGTGGTGAACGAGGTCGCCGGCCGCATCGGCCTCGGCGCCGGCCTGGCGGTCGCCGAGGAGCCGCTGGCGGCGTTCGTCCATCTTGCCGGCGGCGCGGTGGCGGGCGCCTCGCTGCTCAAGCTCGACGCGGCGCAGACCGAGCACGCGCTCGCCTTCGCGTTGATGCAGCCCGGTGCCCTGCAACCGGGCGCCTGCTTCGGTTCGGACGCCAAGGTGCTGAGCGCCGCGTTGCTGGCGCCGATGGGCATCCAGGCCGCCGAGTTCGCCGCCAACGGCCTGCGCGGCGCGAGCGATCCGTTCGACGGCGAGGGCGGCATCTTCCACACCGTCGGCAAGCCGCCGCTGCTCGGCGCCTTCGCCGGACTCGGCTCGGTGTGGCTGACCGAAAGTCTCGGCTACAAGATCTATCCCGCCGCCCACTGCCTGGGCACGGTGATCGACGCGGTGCTGGCGCTGCGCCGCCAGCAGAACCTCGATCCACGCCGCGTGCACGCCATCCACGTCGGCGTCGGCCCGCTGACCATGGCGATGGACGCGCGGTCGGCGCCGTTCGTGCGCGGCGTCGACTCGCTGGCCTCGACGCTGACGCAGTCGGTCGCCTACCCGGTGGCGGTGGCGCTGATCGACAAGGAGCTGTCGGCGCGCCAGTTCACCCGCGACCGCATCCGCGACGCGGACGTCTGGGCGCTGGCCGGGCGCGTGCGCCTGTCGCTCGACGACGAGCTGGCGCGCCGCGCCCGCGAGCGGGCCCCGTTGCGCGCCGCCGGCGACGGCGCCACGCCGCAGCTCTTCGACCTCACGACGCTCGACCTGCACGCCTACAAGACGACGATGGGCGCGCGCGTGCGCATCGAGATGGAAGGCGGGCGCGCCTTCGACCTCGATCAGGAGGCGCCGACCGGCAGCGGCGCCCGCCCGTTCGACGACCGCCGCAAGGCGGTCGAGGACAAGTTCCGCCGCGAGACGCGCTTCATCCTGCGCAAGGAGCGGATGGAGAAGGCGATCGACACCGTCCACCATCTGGAGAACGCCTCCGCCGCGCAGGTGCGCGAGCTGGCGCGGCTGGTCTGCAGCGAGAAGAGCTGACGAGGAACGGCGGTTCGGCCGCTGGGCGGTGGGGCTGGTACGAGATCAGCTCGACGAACGGCCTAGTGCAGTGTCCACTCCTCGCCGTCGCGTGCGACGGCGCGCTCTTTCTCCAGTTTGCGCAGGTGGGCGTTGACCGACATCGCGGCGGCGGCGTGCAGGAACTCCGGCACGTCGGTGTAGATGCGGCGCACCAGGCCCATGACGCTGCGCTCGCCGGCGGCGAGGCCGTCGAGGATCTGCTGGTCGCGCAGCGCGCGGTGGGCCAGGTAGGATTCGATCTTCGCGCGCGGCGTGTGGATGGCCGGGCCGTGTGCCGGGTAGATGACCGCGGCGTCGAGTGTCAGCAGCCGGCGCAGTGAGGCGAGGTAGTCGCCGAGATCGCCGTCGGGGGGGATGACCGTGGTCCCGGCGCCGAGCACCACGTCGCCGGTGAACAGGGCGCGCTCCTCCGGCATGTACCAACAGAGGTGATCCCAGGCGTGGCCGGGCGTCCACAGCGCCTGCAGGGTGGCGCCGTCAGTGCGGATCTCGCTGCCCTCGTCGACCGCGACCACCTCGAGTCCGCCGTCGAGCTTGGTCCATGGTTTCTTCGACACCGTCAGCGCGGCGTCGAAGCGCTGCCGGATGCCCGCGACGCCGCCGATGTGGTCGGCGTGCCCGTGCGTCAGGACGATCTCCTGCAGCGCCTCGGCGCCGCGCGTCTCGTAGAGTCCCTGTTCGAGCAGCGGCAGGTACTGCGGCAGGCCCTGCCCGGTGTCGAGCAGCAGCGGGCGGCGGCCGGTGCCGATCAGGTAGGTGTTGGTCCCCGGCCCGGTGAACGGGCCGGGATTCTGCCCGAGCACGACGGCGACCCGTTCCGACCAGACGGCGATGTCGGGCATGTCGAGCCCGATCATCGTATCGGTGACGACGCGTGTCGGCCGATCGCTCATCGCGTCACCCGCGCGGCAGGCCGAGCACGCGCTCGGCGATGATGTTGCGCTGGATCTCGGACGACCCGGCGGCGATGGTGCGGCCGCGCGAATACAGCATCAGGTGCGGCCAGCGGCCGCCGTCGACCGCGCGCGGCTCGCCGGGCAGCAACTGGCCGTACGGACCGCCCAGGGACACCGCGGCCTCCAGCATGCGCTGGAACAGCTCGCTCCAGAAGAGCTTCTCGATCGACCCCTCCGGCCCCGGCACGCCGCCGCGCAGGACGCGGGTGAGGTTGCGCAGCGCGGTGTACTTCATCGCCTCGCTGTCGATGTAGGCGGCGGCGAGCCGCTGGCGCGCGAGCGGCTCCCGTGCCAGCGGCGCGGCGGGCGACGGCCACTGGCGTGCCAGCTCGAGCAGCGCGTCGAGCGCGACGCGCGATTGCAGCTGGCGGCTGAAGGTCAGCGTCTGGCGCTCGTGCATCAGCGTCGTGATGGCGATCTCCCAGCCCTGGTTCACCGCTCCGACCACCTGGTCGCGCGGTACCCGCACGTCCTCGAAGAAGACCTCGTTGAAGTCCTCGTCGCCGGAGATCTGCTTGAGCGGGCGCACGGTGATGCCGGGGCTGTGCATGTCGACCAGCAGGAAGGTGATGCCGCGATGCTTGGGCGCCTCCGGGTCGGTGCGCACCAGCAGCATGCACCAGTCGGCATAGCGCGCGTAGCTGGTCCACACCTTCTGGCCGTTGACGACGAAGTGGTCGCCGTCGAGCACCGCGCGGGTCTTGAGCGCCGCCAGGTCGGAGCCGGCGTTGGGCTCGGAGAAGCCCTGGCACCAGATCTCCTCGGCGGCGAGGATGGCGCGCAGGTGGCGGCGTTTCTGCGCCTCGCTGCCGTGCGCGATCAGCACCGGGCCGCCCATCGTCAGGCCGGCGAGATTGATCAGCTGCGGCGAGCGGGCGCGCGCCATCTCCTCCTGGAAGATGATCTGTTCGATCAGCGACGCGCCGCGCCCGCCGTACGCCGCCGGCCAGGCGACCCCGCACCAGCCGCCCTCGTAGAGGCGTCGCTGCCAGGCCTTGCCGTGCGCCACCCAGGCGTCGAGCCCCTCTGGCTCGGGCCCTGGCGGGTTGGCGTCGAGCCAGGCGCGCAACTCGCGCCGGAAGCGCTGCTCGGCCGGCGCGTAGGTCAGATCCATTGCGACCTGGCTATCGCGGGCGGTTGGAGGGGTCAACGCGGCACCTCGCACGCGCGTCATGGATGCGACGCTTTGGGCGGAAAGCACGGCGGAGCACACAGGCGCCGCGTCGTCGCCGGGGCGGCGCGCGGCGCGACCCACCCCGCATCGCGATCCGGCACGGCTTCTGCATTTCGCTCCGCGCATCAGGAGCCCGCGCCAATGCCCGCCGCGAACCCGACCGCTGCCGACTCGCCGCCGATTCCGCGCGCGCTGGTGCAGCGCATCGAGGAGCGCCTGCGCCGCCACCTCGCCGCCGGCGCGGTGGTCGGCGTGCGCGAAGCGGTGCTGCGCGGCCAGGTGGTGCATCTGAACGCGGAGAAGGGCGCGCCGTTGGTCGCCTACAAGCGCGGCGTGCTGTTCGTCGCCGGGAAGGAATATGTCATCGACGACGACTGACCACGCCGCGGCCGCCGCCGCGGCCGCGCTGGACGGCCCGACCCTGCACGAAAAGCGACGGCTGCTGGTGCTGGTGCGCACCGGGCTGACGCTGGCGATCGGCTACCTGCTGATCTTCAGCACCACCTCGGCCCCGCCGCCGGCGTTGATCGCCTTCGTCGTCGCCTACATCGCCAGCAACATCATCATCGCGCTGCTGCCCGGCCGCTGGCTGAGCGGCGCCAGCTTCGACGTCATCCTCATCCTGGCCGATACGGCGGCAATCTCGTTCTCGCTGCTGCTCATCCCCGACGCCAACACCGACGTCTTCGTCTTCTATTTCACCATCATCCTGCTCGCCTCGATCAGCGACCGCCTCATGCTCAGCCTGCTGGCGCCGATCGTCACCAGCGGTGCCTACCTGGCGTTCCTGCTCGCCCGCCACGGGCTCGACGAGGTGTTGCAGCCGGCGATCCTGCTGCGCCTGCCCTTCTTCCTGCTCACCGGCACGTTCTATGGATTCTTCGTCGACCGGGTGCGGCGCGGGCAGGTGGCGGTGGCGGCGGCGCGCCAGCGCGCGCAGGCGCGCACCGAGCTGCTGTCGCTGATCACCCACGACCTCAAGCAGCCGCTGTGGGTGGCGACGCAGTCGGCGGCGATGCTCTACGACCAGCTCGCGCGCGAGGCGGCGCCGACGCGCGAGCTGGCGGCCCAGGTGCTCACCAGCTTGAAGCGCATGGAGGCGCTGACCCTCAACTTCCTCGATCTGAGCAAGCTGGAGGCACGCGGACTGAAGGCGGCGCCGCGCCGCACGCCGCTCGACCACCTGATCGAGGACGTTGCCGACGCCTATGCCGCGCCGCTGGAGGCCAAGCGCCTGCTACTGCAGCGCGAGCTGACCACGCCGCTGCCGCCCGCCTGGGTCGATCCGCTGCAGACCGAACGCTGCCTCGGCAACCTGCTCGACAATGCCATCAAGTACACGCCGAGCGGCGGCGTGATCACGCTGCGCACCGCGGACGAGGGTGACTGGATCAGCGTCACCATCGGCGACAGCGGCCCCGGCATCAGCCCGGAGCGCGAGGGGGCGCTGTTCGCCCCCTTTCAGGACGGCGCCGATGCCGCCGGCCGGCGCAGCACCGGGCTCGGGTTGCACATCGCGCGCGCACTGGTGGAGTCGATGGGTGGCGACATCGCGCTCGACCGCGACCACGAGCGCGGCGCCTGGTTCCGCCTGCGCTTTCCGACCGCGCGCGAAGAGCGCCGCGCGCCACTGCCGGCGTCCGCCGCCGCCTGACGCTCAGCCGAGCGGCGCGCCGAGCAGGCGCGCGGCGTGATGCAGCGCGGCGATCGACTTGGCGTCCTGGATCTCGCCGCGCGCGATCATCGCCAGCGCGTCGCCGAACGGAACGCGGCTGACGGTGAGGACCTCGTCGTCGTCGAGCTGTGCGGTGGATTCGACCAGGTCGCGCGCCAGGAACAGGTGGATGCGCTCATCGCAGAATCCCGGCGTGGTGAGGATGCTGCCCAACGCCGTCCAGCGGCGGCCATCGAGTCCGGTTTCCTCGCGCAGCTCGCGCCGCGCGCATGCCTCCGGCGCCTCGCCCGGCGCCAACGTGCCGGCCGGCACCTCCCAGATGAAGCCGCCGGCGGCGTGGCGGTACTGACGCAGCAGCGCCACGTAGCCGGCGTCGTCGATCGCGACGATGGCCGCCGCGCCGGGATGGTGGATCACCTCCAGCGTCACCTGCGTTCCGGTCGGCAGCGTGACGTCTTCGAGGAACAGCTTCACGATGCGGCCATCGTACACCTGACGGGCGTTCGCCATACGCCCGCCGATAGCACAGCTCGGTGGGGCGCGGCTCCCGCCCGCCCCCCGAGGCTCAGTGCAGCAGCGTCGAGGTCGATGGCGAGGACTGCGCGCGTCGCGCCAGCAGCGCGCGGCGCAGCGCACGCGGACGGCGCGCGTGCCCCAGATACGGACGCAGGCCGCTGCGGCGCAGGTCGGTGAGGTCGCTGCGCACCGCGTGCAGCAGACCGCCCTCCAGGCCGACGCCGACCACCTCGACGTTCCATTCTCCCGGCACGGCGCTGGTCAGACGTCGCACGTGCTGCATGACGGCGCGCAGCACCGCGTCGTCAATGGCGCCGGCATAGGTGAACAACCACTGCGGCACGCCGGCCACGACGCGCCAGACGCGCACGCTCAGATGTGTCGCACGCGGCCAGGCGTGTGATCGGTCGGCGCTTGGATATGTCATCTGCTCGCTCGCGTGCTCCGTCGGTCGTCAGGCTCAGTGCGGTTGCAACGCCGATGCCATCTCGCTGGGCGTTGCCGCCGATTGCTGCAGCTTTGGCGGCCGGCGGCGGCGTGTCGGATTTCCCAACACCCAACGCCGCGCCGCTGCCATGGCAGGAAAATACCGGCGTGTAGGTCACCGCGACGGGCGTTGGCCGCGCCGATCCAATCTGCTTCTGGGTGGCCGGCCGACCTCGTGTCGGCCGGCGGCGCGTCGCGACGCCGCGGATCACGCCGCCGCGGCGAGCGCCCGCCCGGGCGACGCTCAGAATCCCACTGCGCAGCCGTCCTTGCGCGGATCGGACGCACCCCAGAAGGCGCCACTGGTCGGATCGATCGCGATGCCCTGGGCGCCGCCGAAGCCGCCGCGCAGCAGGGCGGCGGTCTCGTCCTCGATGACGTGGCCGCGGCGCGCCAGCGCGGCGCCGAGCCCCGCCGCCAGCTCGCGCTCGAGCGCGACGCGGTCGCCCTCGAAGAAGTTGAAGCGCGGTCGCTCGATCGCCTCCTGCAGGTTGTCGCCGTCGTCGACCAGGTGGCTGACCACCTGCACGTGTCCCTGCGCCTGCATGTCGCCGCCCATGACGCCGAACGACACCAGCGGCCGCCCGTCGCGCAGCAGCATGGCCGGGATGATGGTGTGGAACGGCCGCTTGCCCGGCGCCAGGCAGTTGGGATGCGTGGCGTCGAGCGAGAAGCCGGCGCCGCGGTTCTGCAGCGCAATGCCGGTGCGGCCGGCGACCAGCCCGGAGCCGAAGGCGAGATAGAGGCTGTTGATCAGCGAGCAGACGTTGCCGGCGGCGTCGGCAGTGGTGAGGTAGACGGTGTCGGTCGCCGGCAGCGTGCCGGCGGCGACGCGCTTCAACGCCTTGTCGGGGTGGATCAGCGCGGCGCGGCCCTGCGCGTAGTCCTTCGACAGCAGCGCCGCGACCGGCACCGCGGCGCGGTCGGGATCGGCGAGGTAGCGGTTGCGGTCGGCGAAGGCGAGCTTCACCGCCTCGATGCGGAGGTGCGCGGCCTGATCGGGCGCGCCGTCGAGCCCGAAGCTCTCCAGGATGTTCAGCGCCAGCAGTGCCGTCAGCCCCTGCGGATTGGGCGGCAGCTCGCAGACGGTGACGCCGCGGTAGTCGACCGCGATCGGCTCGACCCAGGTGGAGGTGTGGGCGGTCAGATCGTCGAGTGCCAGCAGCCCCCCCGACTCGCGCACGCAGGCGACCATCGCCGCGCCGAGCTCACCGCCGTAGACCACCGCGCGGCCGCCGGCGGCGAGCAGCCGCAGGCTGTGCGCCAGCTCCGGCAGGCGCATGATCTCGCCGACGCGCGGCGCGCGGCCGTCGAGCGTGAAGGCGCGCTGGCCGTCGGCGTTCTGCAGCAGGCCGGCGGCGAACGCCCATTGGCCGGCGATGATCTCACTGACCGGGAAGCCCGACTCGGCGTAGTCGATCGCCGGTGCCAACGCCTCGGCCAGGGTGCCGCGCCCGAAGCGAGCCAGCGCCGCGCACCAGGCGTCCACCGCGCCCGGCACGGTGACCGACAGTGCTCCGGTGAGCGGCATGCTGGTGTGGCCGCGCTCCCGCATCGCCGCTGGCGTCGCCGCGGCGGGCGCCCGGCCGCTGCCGTTGAGCCCGTACAGCCGCTGATCGGCAGCATGCCAGTAGAGGATCATGCAGTCGCCGCCGAGGCCGGTCATGAACGGCTCGACGACGCCGAGCATCGCCGCCGCCGCCACCGCCGCGTCGATCGCGCCGCCGCCGCGCCGCAGGATCTCGGCGGCTGCGAAGGACGCGAGCGGCTGGCTGGTGCACGCCATGCCGCCGCGCCCGATCACCATCGAGCGATGCGCGCCGCGGACCGGATCGAGGCGGTGGGTGGTGAACATCGGCGCCACCGTACTCACGGATCGCCGGGCGACGAAAGGGTGCCAGACCTGGCGCGATCGATGGTTGCAATGGCGGCCCGCCGACCGTCTAATCGCTTCCCGTGAGCGGCGCGGCGCGGATGGCCCGATTGGGAGCGGCGGCGATCCTCGGCCTGGTCGGTCTAGCGTCGCCCATGGCCGCGGCGACGGTGAGCCGCGCGGCGTTGACCCAGGCGGCGCGCGACGGCGAGGTGGCGGTGATCGTGGCGCTGCGGCCCGGTGCGGCGATGACGCGTCAGCGCGCCGCGCTGCTCGGTGAGATGAGCGGCGACGGACTGGTGGCCGAGCATCTCTACCAGAGCGTCGCCGGGTTCAGCGGTCGCGCCAGCCGCGCCGCATTGGAGCGCCTGGCGGCGCGGCCGGAGGTGCTGCGCGTCGATCTCGACCCGGTCGGCGGCGTCGCGTCCGACTCCGGCGTCACCCACATCCGCGCCGACCGCGTCCAGCGGCGCAGTGTCACCGGCGCCGGGGTGACGATTGCGGTGATCGATACCGGCGTCGACGCGGACCATCCGGACATCGCCGACGCGCTGGTGGCGGAGGAGTGCTTCTGCCGCGGCGGCGAGTCGGGCGGCATCTCACGGCGCCCCTGCTGCCCGGACGGCGGCGCGCGCGAGAGCGGACCGGGCAGCGCCGCCAGCGCGCACGAGCACGGCCCGCACGTCGCCGGCATCGCGCTGTCGCGCGGCATCGTCTCGCCGCGCGGCGTCGCGCCCGACGCGAAGCTGGTGGCGGTGCGCGTGCTCGACGCGCAGAACCGCGGCTTCCTCTCCGACTGGATCGCGGCGCTCGACTGGATCGCCAGCGAACGGCCCGACGTGCGGGTGGTGAACATGAGCCTGGCGAGCTGGGACGTCTACGCCGGCGACTGCGGGCGCTGCACCGACAGCGAGGGCTGCGCCGCCAACCGCCTGTTCGCCGACGCGATCGAGCAACTGTGGAAGCGCGGCGTGCTGGTCTTCGTCGCCTCCGGCAACCGCGGCCGCCCGAACGCAATGAGCACGCCGGCCTGCGTCGGGCGCGCCATCGCCGTCGGCGCGGTCGACGGTGGCGACGCCATCGCGTCGTTCTCCAATCGCAGCGACGCGCTCGACCTGCTGGCGCCCGGCGTCGACATCCTCTCCGACGGCCTCGACGGCGGGCTGGCGACGCTCAGCGGAACCTCGATGGCGTCGCCGCACGCCGCCGGCGAAGCGGCGCTGCTGATCTCCGCCCGCCCCGGGCTCAACTCCGCCGACGTGCTGCGCCTGCTGAGCGCGTCCGGCGTGCCGGTGGCCGACCCGCGCAGCGCGCGCGCATGGACGCGCATCGACGCCTTCGCCGCGCTGCGCGACGCGCTGCGCTCGCCCGAGCTGGTGCGCGGCGGCGGCAGCCGCGCGACCGATTGCCTGCTCGAGCTGTCCGTCCTGCCGCCCGACGCGGTGAGCGCCAGCGCCACGGCCCTGGCGACCTGCCGCGACGACGACGCGCTCTGCGATCTCGACCAGACACCCGGTCAGTGCACCTTCGGCGTCGCGCTGTGCGCCAACCTGCACGACCCGCTGCTGCGCGGCTGTGCGCCCGACGAGTCGATCACGGCGCTGCGCGTCGAGGAGCCCTCGCTCGACGCGCCACCGGGCTCGGGAGCACACGACAACGCACTGGCGATCAATGCCGCGCTGCCGCGCCTGCCGGTGGTCACCACCGACACCTGCGGCGTCTACGCCCCGTTCGTCGTGCCGAGCGGCGCGGTCGCCAGCCTGCGCCTGCGCGCCGTCACCGCGACGCGCGGCGACAGCGATCGCATGCGCTTCCGCTGCCTGCCGCGATGAACCGCGCCGCTCGTCGCCAGCGCTGGTCCACGCATCCCACGGGTGCGTCGGAAGCACGAAGGGAGCCGTGATGCGGAACAGAGGGTCTCGATCCCCGTCTCGGAGGCATCGTTCGCTACGTCAGTGCGACCGCTGGCGCGGGCCCGCGATCGGCGTGCTGCTGGCGTTGCTTGCCGGACCTGCCCTGGCGCAGCGGCCGTTCGGTTTCGGCTCCGACCTGCGGCTGAACGGCATCGTCGACCCGACGCCCGGGGCGAACACGCTCGGCACGATCCGGATTCGCGCCGGCGACATGGTGCGCAGGTTCGGCGTGCTGCGCGCCCAGACGCCGCAGGTCGAGGGTATGAGCCTGTTCAACCGCAGCGAGCTGCACCCCGAGCAGCTGCTGCTGCGCGCGCCGAAGGACCAGCTCGAGGTGTTCCGCACCGCGCCGCCCGGCGCCGTCGTGCAGATGCTCGGCCGCTACCAACAGGACGACTACCTGCTGGCGACCATCACCGTCGTGCCGCCCGGCACGCCGACGCCGTAGGGGGGCATTCGGCGCTCTTCGTTGGTCGTTGAGGGGTAATGACCCCATCCTGACCTTTTCCCGCTGACGTGGGGGCAGGCCAGGATGGGGGTCCAACGTGATCTGTTGGGCAAGCCGTCGGTTGGTCGTCACGCGCCGGTCATTCTAAGAGGGGAGCTCATCGGCTACGACGAACGACCAACAACCAACGACGGAGCCGCCCGAAGCGTTGAGCAGCGCACGAGTGGCCGTTCAGGGAGGACACATGCGCATCGGCATCGGCATCGGTGAGATCAGCAACGAGCGATCGGGCATCGACGGATTGCTCGTGCAGGCGCAGCGCGCCGAGCGCGACGGCTTCGCCAGCGCCTGGTTCGCCAACATCTTCGGCGTCGACGCGATCATGATGGCGGCGCTGTGCGGGCGGGTGACCAAGACGCTGGAGCTCGGCACCGCGGTGGTGCCGACCTATCCGCGCCATCCGCACGCCATGGCGCAGCAGGCGCTGACCGCGCAGGCGGCGTGCGGCGGCCGCTTCGCGCTCGGCATCGGCCTCTCGCACCAGCTGGTGATCGAGATGATGTTCGGCCTGTCGTATGCCAAGTCGTACTCGCACATGCGCGAGTACCTGGCGGTACTGGCGCCGCTCATCCGCACCGGCAGCGTCAGCCACGCCGGCAGCGAGTTCCGGGTCAACGCCAACCTCGCGGTGCCCGATGCGCCGCCGTGTCCGATTCTGGTCGCGGCGCTGGCGCCGAAGATGCTCGCACTGGCGGGATCGGTGGCGGACGGCACCATCACCTGGATGACTGGTCCGAAGACGCTGCGTGAGCACACCATTCCGCGCATCCGCGAGGCCGCCGCGGCGGCCGGCCGGCCGGCGCCGCGTGTCGTGGTCGGCCTGCCGGTGGCGGTGACCACCGACGTCGCCGCGGCGCGCGAGGCGGCGTCGCGCATCTTCCAGGTCTACGGCGGCCTGCCGTCGTATCGCGCCATGCTCGATCGCGAGGGCGCCGAGGGACCGGCCGACGTCGCTCTGGTCGGCGACGAGTCGGCGGTCGGCGAGCAGATCGCGCAGCTGCGCGCGGTCGGCGTCACCGACTTCCTCGCCTCGCCGTTCCCGGTCGGCGGCGACGCGGCCGCGTCGTTGGAGCGCACGCGGGCGCTGCTGCTGAAAGTGTTGAGCGATGGGCGATGAGCGATGAGGAGCGCGCGCTCGCGCACCTGACCACCGGCATCTACGTGCTGACCGCGCGCCACGGCGCGGCGCGGCACGGCATGTCGTCGTCGTGGGTGACGCAGGTGTCGGGCGCGCCGCCGCTGCTCAGTGCGGCGGTGGGCGTGCGGCACAGTACACATGCACTGATCGCCGCCAGCGGCCGCTTCGCGGTCAACGTCGTCGGGGCGCGCGGCCGCGGGTTGGAGGATTTCTTCTACTCGGCCGCCGCACAGACCGCCGACAACCTGGCCGGCTTCGCCTGCGACGAGTCGCCGGCCGGCCTGCCGTACCTGCGCGACGCGATGGCCAGCCTCGAGTGCCGCGTCGTCGCGCAGCATCCGGCCGGCGATCGGTCGGTATTCATCGCGGCGATCACCGATGTCGTCATCCGCGCCGCCGACCGCCCGCTCACCTCGCTCGATCTGGAGTACGTCTACGTCGGTCGGGTGATTCCGCATCCGCTCGCGCGGGAATGCTGACCATGGCGCGGCTCCAGGGCGGTGCTGCGCACCGCCGGCCGACACGAGGTCGGCCGGCGACCCAGGCAGTGGGTTCTTCCCGTGGTCTTGCGGCATCGGAGCTCACCTCCTAGCCTCGCGGCGTGTCAGACGACGGGTTTCTCGTCGAGGTGGACGAGGCGACGATGCGGCGCGAACGCGCCAGGGCGCGGGAGCTGCGCGGCTCGCCGTGGTGGAAGCGGCGCATCGCGCCTGGTGTGTGCCACTACTGTGGTGCGCAGGTCGGTGCCAAGGCGCTGACCATGGACCATCTCGTCCCGATCATCCGCGGCGGCGTGTCGAGCAAGGGCAACCTGGTACCGGCGTGCAAGCCCTGCAACAACGCCAAGAGGCACAAGCTGGCGTTCGAGTTCGACCGGAAGTAGCGCGGGCCGTTAGCGCGCCCGGTAGCGCGGCCCTCCGTGGCCGCAATACGCGTCCTCCGCGGCCAGCAGCCCGACCCTCGGCGGCGTCGATGAAGGCGGCCACGGAGGGCCGCGCTCCTGGCCTTGCGTCAGAGCTGCTCACAGCTCGCGGTAGCTGGTCAGCTCGACGCCGTGTGCCGCCAGCGCCGCGCGCACGCGCGGGCTGCACAGCGCGGCGAGCTCGGCCTCGCTGGCGTAGTCGGCCGGGCGCCAGCGGCGCGCTTCGGCGTCGAGCTCGGCGGGATGGCAGTAGACCTCGCTGGTGCCGGGCGGCAGCGTCGCGATGACGTGCAGCAGATAGGCTTCGTCGACGTGCCCGGTCTGGTGCATGCCGAACATCGAGTCCGGGTGGCGCAGCCCGGCGAACGCCAGGCGCGGCCGCGCGAAGCGCGCCAGCGCGCCGAAGGCGGTTGCCTCGAACAGCTTGCGCAGCGCGTGGCGGCGATCCCAGGCGAGCGCCGGGCGCAGCGGATCGCGCGGCAGGCGCACGGCGCGCACGCCGTAGCGCGCCGCGACCTCGCACAGGATCTCCACCACCACCGGGTGCATGTGAATGGTGACGTGCCCGTCGACGTGCGACAGCGGCAGCCCAGTGGCGAGGAATTTCTCCAGCTGCGCGACGATCTCGCGCCGCAGTTGGTCGCGTACGCCGGGGGTGAAGAAGTAGCGCAGCCCGGCCCAGATCGGCGCATTGCCGAAGAAGCCGGCGGCATCGGCGAGCGCCGGGATCGCGGCCGGCGGCGCGGCGCAGCGGCCCTGCACCAGCATGAGATGCAGCCCGACGCTGAGTGTCGGCGTGGCGCGCGCCAACTCGACGGCGTCGTCGAAGGCAGCGCCGTTGACCATCAGGCTGGTCTCGGTGAGCACGCCGTCGCGGTGTGCGCGGGCGATGCCGGCGTTGACGCCGGCCGACATGCCGAAGTCGTCGGCGGCGACGATCAGGCGCCGCGCCGCGGTCACGCGTCGATCGCGCGCTGGCGCGCCTGGTGTCGGGCGAGCACCAGCAGGCCGACCAGCGACCAGGTGAGCTCGCGCAGGCGGCGGACGATGCCGAGCACCAGGCCCTGGGCCGGGTCGAGGCCGAGCAGGCGGAAGATCAGCGCCTTGCCGCCCTCCTGTACGCCGGCCTTGGCCGGCACGAAGAAGAGCAGCGCGTCGATCGCCACCGACAGCACCTCGATGGTCAGCGCCAGCGTCCAGGTCGGCGCCAGGCCGAGGCAGGTCATGACGATGAACACCTCGACCGCGCCCATGCACCAGCCGCCGAAGAAGCCGGCGACCGAGCCGATGAAGGCGGTCGGCGCGGCGTAGACCTGCGCGATCTCGGCGTCGAGCGCCGCCAGCTTTTCGTGCAGCGCCGAGGGAACGTGGACGCCGAGCCGCGCCGCCACCCGCGCGCCGGCGCCGAACAGGCCGCGGCGCTGCAGGACGATGCCGGCGAGCAGACCGGCGGTGAGCACGCCGAGCCCGATGAACAGGCCGCGCCGGAAGCCCTCCGGCAACGGCACATCGCGCACCACGAACAGCAGGCCGAGGAAGACGAAGGTCATCTGCGCGAAGGTCTGGCTCAGCTTCGCCACCGCCACCGAGGCCCACGCGGTCTGTTGGTCGCACTGGTCGGCGACCATGCGACCGCGCACCACCTCGCCGCCCATGGTGGCGGTGGGCGTCAGGTTGTTGATCGCCTCGCCGGCCAGGCGCGCGGCGAGCAGATGCCGGAAGCGCGGGCGCGGCCGCTGGCGCGGAAAGGCGAAGGACCAGCCGATGGTGTTGAAGTTGAACGAGACGAACTCCTGCCCGAGCACCAGCACGAATCCCCAGCCGATGAGCCGCAGGTTGTCCCACACGTTCGCCGGCCCGAGTTGATGGACGAGCCCCGCGAACAGCACCACGCCGGCGAGCAGCAGGCCGCGCTCGACCCAGCGCATCCAGTGCGTCGGCGGCTTCGGCGCGCCGCTGGCCGCGACGGCGCCGGGCAGCGGCGCGATCTCTTCTCCCGGTAGGGCGCTCATTCCGCGTCGCGCCAGCGATACACGAGCACCAGCAGTCCGGCATAGACGTAGGTGCCGAACGCCGCGCCCCAGAGGAACCAGTCGAGCCGGCCGATCAGCGCGAGCGCCACCAGCAGGTAGGCAAAGTCGCGATTCATCAGCGCTTCGAAGCCGCGCAGCAGGCGGCGCCGCCAGCGCCCTCGCGCCGTACGCGGCGGCGGCTGGTCGGCTGGCGGCTCCGGCACCAGCAGGGTCATGGTGGCGGCGGTGGCGGCGACCAGCCCGCCGACCAGGATGAGGCCGAGCAGGACGAACGGCTGGCTCGGGTCGCTGCGGTAGAGGCCGACGCCGAGGCCGAGGAAGATCGCCGCGTGCACCAGGTTGTCGGTGGTGACGTCGTAGAGGTAGCCGAGGCGCGATTCCTGGAACTTGAGCCGCGCCACCTCGCCGTCGCAGCCGTCGACGATCACCGCCACCCAGAACAGCAGCATGCCGAGCACGCCAGGCCAGTAGCCGCCTCGCGCCAGCGCCCAGGCGCCGGTGAAGCCGATCAGCGTGCCGATGGTGGTGATGTGGTTGGGGCGCAGCGGCGTGCGCACCAGGTGGCGGCTGATGCGCGTCGAGAGGGCGCGGTCGACGCGCGCGATCGGCCCGTCGCGCGGCGCGCCGAGCGTCGCCAGCAGCGCGCGCTCGGCGCGCTCGGCGGCGGCCGGGTCGGGTACCGCGACGCACAGGGCGTCGTCGAACGCCAGCGGCCGTGCCGCGCCGAGCGCGGCGGGCAGGTCGGCGAGCGACTCGCGCGTGCCGACGACGATGGCGCGCCTGGGATCGCCACTGGCGTGCAGCGCCAGCGGGCGGCCGTTGAGCTCGGCGGCGCACAGGCGAGCGAGCGTCTCGGCGGTGACGACGCAATCCGAGGGCAGCAGCGCGACCCGTGTGCCGCTGGCGGCGCTGGCGGGGCGCGCGACGCGGATCGACGCGGTGCGCGGGTCGGCGGCGCGGGCGGCGCGCAGAGCCGCTTCATCCGTGGGCGCGGCGAGCGCCACCACCTCGTCGAAGCCGCCGCGCAGCGCCGCCAGCGCGATGCGGCGGATGAGCGGCAGGCCGGCGACCGGATGAAAGCTCATCCGCGTCGGCGCCTGGATCACCGCCGAGCTGTGCGCCGGGGCGCCGTTCATTCCGGCAACTCGCGCGGCACCGGCAGCGAGGCACCGCCCTGCGCGCTCGACTGGTAGGCGAGCGCGGTGAGCAGGACGCAGGACTCCGCCTCGGCGAGGTTGCGGCCGCGGCGCGCCGGGTCGTCGATCTCGGCGGCGAAGTCGTCGATCACCGCGTCGAACCAATCGGGATGGTGCGAGCCCTCCGACAGCGAGCCGTCGAACGCGAGCGGGCGCGATGCGCCGTCGGCTTCCAGCGTGCCGCGGTCGTCGGCCAGGGTGACGCGGCCGTCGGAGCCCTGCACCTGCCAGCGCGTGGCGCGCGCCTCGCCCGCCCAGGTGAGAAAGATCTCACCGCGCATGGAGGGGAACTCGACTTCGCAGTCGGCGGTGTCCTCGACGTCGGCACTGGTGTAGCGACGCCGTTCGACGGTGGCGCGGATGCGCGACGGCCGCTCGCCGGCCAGCCCGATCAGCAGGTAGAGCGCGTGCCAGCCATGATCGACCAGGATGCCGCCGCCGGCGAGACGCGCGTCGCCGCGCCATTCGCTGCCGACGCTCACCGCGCGCCCGGCGCGAATGGTCTCGATGCGGATGCGCTGCAGGCGGCCGACGGCGCCGTCGCCGAGCAGCGCGGCGAGCCGGCCGAACTGCGCCGAGTGCTTCCAGTTGTGCACGGTGACCAGCGCGACGCCGGCGGCGCGTGCCGCGGCGCGCATGGCGCGGAAGTCGTCCGGCGTCGTGGCGAGCGGCTTCTCGCAGAGGATGTTTGCGCCGGCGCGCGCCGCGGCGATCGCCAGCGGCGCGTGCAGGGCCGGCGGCGCGGCGATGTCGACCGCGTCGATGCGCGCCTCGGCGGCGAACAGCGCCGTGGCGTCGGCGTAGACGTGCGCGTCGGGCAGACGCGCGGCGGCGATGGCGCGACGCGCCGGATCGGGCTCGGCGACCGCGACCAGCGTGAAATCCTGGCGCGCCAGCCAGGCGGGCAGGTGCCCGTGCTCGGCGACGTGGCCGAAGCCGAGAAGCGCGGTGCGGCGCGGCCTCATGCCTTCCAACGGCCGTCGCGCTCGACGTCGGCGAACACCTCGTCGAGGATGGCGACGCCGTCGCGCGCTTCGCGCTCGGTGAGCACCAGCGGCGGATTGATCCGCACGCGTGAGAAGTACCCCATCAGCAACAGGCCGCGACGCAGCGCGGCGAGGAAGATCGATTCGGTGACCGGGCTCGGCAGCGGTTGCTTGGTCTTACGATCGCGCACCAGGTCCATGCCGATCAGCAGGCCGACGCCGCGCACGTCGCCGATGAACTCGTACTTCTCCTGCAGGCCGCGCAGGCCGTCGAGCAGCACCGCGCCGACGCGCGCGGCGTTCTCGTCGAGGCGGTCGTCGACGATGGTCTGCACGGTCGCCAGCGCCGCGGTGGCGGCGAGTGGGTTGCCGCCGTAGCTCGACGACGAGGAGCTTGGCTTGGAGAACGGTTGCGCGGCGGTGATCTCGTCGGTGGAGATCAGGCCGGTGACCGGGAAGCCGTTGCCGAAGCCCTTGCCGATCGTCATCACGTCGGGCTCGACGCCGGTGTGCTCGACGCCGAACATCCTGCCGGTGCGGCCGAAGCCGGTGATCATCTCGTCGGCGATCAGCAGCGCGTCGTGCTCCTTGGCCAGCGACTGCACGGCGGGCAGGAACTCGGGCGGCGGGATGACGTTGCCGGCGGTGCCCTGCATCGGCTCGACGATCACCGCCGCGATCGCGCCGGCGGTGGTGACCTTGAGCTGCTCGCGCGCGAACTCGACACAGGCCAGGCCGCAGCCGGGGTACGACGTCTTCAGCGGGCAACGGTAGCAGTCGGCGTAGGGCACCTGGTGCGTGCCGGTCGGCAGCGGGCCCCACTTCTGCTTCCAGCTGTCGCCGATCAGTCCCATGACGCCGGCGGTCTTGCCGTGGAAGCCGCCCCAGAAGCCGACCACCTCGAACTTCTTCGTGTACGCCTTGGCCAGGCGCAGCGCCGCTTCGACCGCCTCGGCGCCGCCGCTGTACAGCTGCGTCTTGCCGAGCTCGCCGGGCGCCAGCCGGGTCAGCAGCTCGAGCAGCTTGAGGCGCGCCTCGCTGGTGAAGCTGCCGACGACGCACTTCTCCAGTTGCGCCTGCAGCGCCTTGACGTAGCGCGGGTGCGAGTGCCCGAGGCTGGCGACCGCGACGCCGGCGAAGAAGTCGAGGAACTGGTTGCCGTCGGTGTCGGTGAGCGTGGCGCCGCGGCCGTGCGCGATGGTCAGCTCGGAGAGCTGCGCGATGCGCTGCAGCCCCGGCGCGAGATACGCCTGCTCGGCGTGGTAGGTGGCGCGCGACGTCGGACCGGGAACGGACTCGGGGCGCGCCTCGTCCGCGCGTGGAGCGGTTTTCACGGGAGTCTCGCTTGTTGGACGTACGAGGCGATGGCCTTGCTGGCCCCGAAACGGCAGCGACCGTAACTAGGCCAGTCATTCAAGTCAATCAGCCATAAGTTGCCGTCGCGCTCGCGCACGACATCGCCGCCGAACACTTCTAACTGCAGAGACGCGGCCCCCGCCGCGGCGAGTGTTTCCATGGCCTCGCGCGTCGCGTTGTCGAGTTGCGCCGGCCCGCCATCGGCGCCGTAGGCGGCGAAAAAGCTGCGGCCGTGCACGGCGTAGAACTTGATCACCTCGCCCTCGACGTGGCGCTGCACGCAGGCGACGCCGACGCCGCGGCGCGCGAAGGCGGCGAGCGCGGCGCGCGCCGCGCCGCGCTCGGCGACGCGCACGACGTCGTCGGGCTCGGTGGCGTGCACGTCGCCGCGTTTCACCCAGGCCCCGGCATCGACCCAATCGGGCAGCGCGGCGTCGTCGTCGCTCGCCACGATGACGCTCTGTGGATGGCGCACGCCGTCGCGGGCGAAGGCGGCGAGCATGCGGCGGCGATGCGCGTTCTCGATCCCGGCGACGCAGTTGATGACGCGTATGCCGCGCCGCTCCCAGTCGCGCAGCGTCGCCAGCGCCGCCGGACCCTGCGCCATGGCGAACACCACCGGCGCCGGCGACTCGGCCGGCAACGGCTCATCGGCGTCGAGCACCGCGACGCGATGCGCGGCGCCGAGGTGCGCGGCGACGGCGTCGAGGATGGCACGGTCGTCGGCGACCTTGCCCGGGGAGTAGACGCGCTCGCGCGCGACGCCGACGAAATCGAAGCGATGAGCGATGAGCGATGAGCGATGAGAGGCGGCGTCGGATGGCATCGTGTCGTGGGCTAGGCGGAGAAGCGGCGGACGAATTCGGTGGCGGCGGCGATGTCCTGCGGGCGGTCGACGTCGAGCGTCTTGCCGGCCGGCGCGCCGGCGATGGCATAGCCGCGCGCCAGCAGGTGGGCGAGGAACTGGCGCAGGGCGGTGAAGCGCGCCGCGCGCGCCGCCTCGATCTCGGCGAAGATGCGCGGCGAGAACACGTAGAAGCCGGCGGTGACGTAACGGCTGCCCTGTGCGGCGGGGCCGATCGCGGTGACGCGCGCGGCGTCATCGAGCGCGGCATAGAGCGGCTTCTCGTCGTCGATATGGTCGGTGAGCGCCAGCACCGCGTCGGCGTCGGGATGGCCCGCCGCGGCGGCGAGGAAGTCGCGCAGCACGCGCGGCGGGAACAGCGCGTCGACGGTGAGCAGCAGGAAGCGTTCGTCCTGCAGGTGCGGCGCCAGGCTGAAGAGGCTCTCCATCGAGCTCGGCGTGGTACGCCGCACGATGGTCAACCGCGGCGCGCCGGCGCGCGCGCGGCAGTGCGCCGCCACCGCGTCGGCGGGCGGCTCGGCGTTGAAGATGCACGCCGCCGACTCGATGCCGGCGGCGGCGATCGCGTCGAGCACGTGGTCGACCAGTGGCTTGCCCGCCACCTCGATCAGCGGCTTCGGCGTGGTGATCCCGGCGGCGAGCAGGCGCTCGCCGGTGCCGGCGGCGATGACCCCGGCTTTCATCAAGATCTCACCACAGAGTCACAGAGCCACAGAGTGAGCTTCACAAAGACTTTCATCAGTCTCCGTGCCTCTGTGCCTCTGTGGTGAAGTCTTCGAGGCTCGCCAGGGAACTGATCACTATGTCGGCGTCCGGATCGCTGACCATGCCGCGGTCGGCGGGCACCAGCCAGGCGGTGCGCAGACCCAGGGCGCGGGCGGCGCGCACGTCGCGTTCATGTGAGTCGCCGACGTGCATGGTCCGCGCCGGCGCGGTGCCGAGGGCGGCGAGGGCGTGGTCGAAGATGCGGCGATCGGGCTTCATCGCGCCGACCCGGTTCGAGTCGGCGACCACGCGCAGCAGCGGCGCGAAGCCGGCGTCGGCGAGAATGCGGCCGACGTTGCCGTAGAAGTTCGACACCACGCCGAGGCGATGCCGCGCCGCCAGGCGCTCCAGCACGGCGCGGCTCGCTGTCAGCGCCGCCTCGGTGTCGGCGACGAAGGCGTCGATCAGGCGTTGGCGCAGGCGGATGTTCTCGATGCCGAGCCGCTCGTGCTGCACCGCGACGTGGAAGCGCAGCAGGTCGCCGAGCGACATCTCCGCCACCAGCGGATCGGCGTAGGCGGCCTCGTCGGCGGCGTAGAAGGCCGGCTTCAGGCGATCGATCGGGATCGGTGCCCCGGCGGCGGCGTAGAGCCCGACGAAGCGGTCGAGCCAATGGCTGGCCGGCCCGTCGAGCGTGCCGCCGTAGTCGAACAGGATCGCGTCGAGCTCCACCGGCGGATGAAACGCCGCCCCCGAGCGACGGTCAAGTAGCCGGCCGACCGCGTGCCGGCCGGCTCCCCAGGGCAGGTCGGGGGCCGCCGGCCGGCGTGCGGGCGCTCGCCGCGATCACCGCGTTGACTTCGGCGATCGGGCGGTGAGACAGTGCCGAAGTTCATGTCCCGGCCGGTCGAATTCTCCCACCGCACGCGCGCGCAGAACCTGCGCGAGCTGGCCGAACGGCGCTTCGACCTGCTGGTCATCGGCGGCGGCATCACCGGCGTCGGGGTGGCGCGCGACGCGGCGCTGCGCGGCCTGTCGGTGGCGCTGCTCGAGCGCCGCGACTTCGCCAGCGGCACCAGCTCGCGCTCCTCGAAGCTGATCCACGGCGGGCTGCGCTACCTGCAGCAGGCCGACGTCGGCCTGGTGCGCGAAGCGGCGACCGAGCGCTACGCGGTGCGCAAGCTGGCGCCGCACCTGGCGCGGCCGGTGCAGATGCTGTTCCCGATCTACAGCCGCGCCTCGTACGCCAAGATGAGCGCGGCGCTGTGGACCTACGACAAGCTGGCGAGCGTCTCCGACGAGGAGCGCCACCGCATGCTGGGGCGCGAGGAGACGCTGGCGCTGGAGCCGCGCCTGCAGGCCGATCACCTGTATGCCGGCGGGCTCTACTACGAGTACCTGACCGACGACGCGCGGCTGGTGATCGAGGTCGGCAAGGCGGCGGCGGCGCTCGGCGCCTGCCTGGCGACCTACTGCGAGGTGGAGCAGTTCCTGTTCGACGACGGGCGCAGCGTCGGCGTGGTGGCGCGCGATCAGCTCAGCGGCGAGACGCTGGAGGTGCGCGGCACGGCGATCGTCAACGCCGCCGGGCCGTGGGTCGACGCGGTGCGGCTGCTGAGCGAGACCGGCGACAAGCCGCGTCTGCGCCTGACCAAGGGCATCCATCTCGGCGTGCGGACCGAGCGCATCGGCCTGTCGCACATCGTGGTGATGAACGCGCGCGACAAGCGCGGCGTGTTCGCCATCCCGCGCGGCGCGGTGACCTACCTCGGCACCACCGACACCTTCTACGACAAGCCGGAAGACTATCCGTACGTCACGCTGGAGGACGTCGAGTACCTGCTCGACGCCGCCAACCGCACCTTTGCCGTCGAGCCGGCGCTGACGGCGGACGACGTCGTCAACGCCTGGGCCGGCCTGCGGCCGCTGCTGGCGCAGGAGGGCAAGTCGCCCTCCGAGCTGTCGCGCAAGGACGAGGTGATGGTGGCGGCGAACGGGCTGATCTCGGTCGCCGGCGGCAAGCTCACCACCTTCCGGCGCATGGCCGAGCGCGTCGTCGATCTCGCCTGCGAGCGCCTGCAGCAGGCCGGCGTGACGCTGCCGGCGCGTAAGGGCGCCAGCGACGCGGTCCCGCTCGGCAGCGCCGACACCGGCGACGACGTCGACGCCTACGCCCGCGGGCTCGCCGCGCGCTGGCCGACGGTCGGGGCCGACGTGGTCGAGCGCCTGGTGACGCTCTACGGCAGTCACGCCGAGCGCATGATCGACGCCATCGGCGCCGATCCGCAGCTCGGCGAGCGGCTCGACCCGCAGCGCGCGGTGACGCGCGCCGAGATCGAGTACGCGGTGCGCGAGGAGATGGCGTTGACGTTGGAGGACGTGCTGGAGCGGCGCTGCCGGCTGCTGCTGTGGGACACCGAGCTCGGCGCCAGCGTCGCCGAGGGCGCGGCGCGCATCCTGGCGGCGCGCCTGGGGTGGGACGAGGCGCGCCGGCGCGACGAAGTGGCGCACTACCTGGCGCTGGTCGAGCGCCTGCAGCGCTTCGAGCCGGAGAGCGCGGACGACGCGGCGCGGGCGGCGCATGGCTGAGTCGAACGCGGCACGCCTGCGCGCGGCGTTGGTCCGCACGCTCGATGCCTCGCGCGTCGTCTGGGACGATGCGACGCTGGCCGAGCACGCGCACGACACCTGGCCGCTCAGCCTGCTGCGCATCCATCAGCAGCGCCTCGCCACGCGTCCGGCGTGCGTCGTCAAGCCGGCAGACACCGGCGAGGTCGCCACGACGCTGCGCCTGGCGCACGAGCACCGCGTCGCGGTGGTGCCGTTCGGCGGCGGCTCCGGGGTCGGCGGCGGCGTGCTGCCCGACGGCGAGACGATCGTCGTCGACATGCGCGCCATGGACCAGATCCTCGAGCTCAACGAGACGGCGCTGCAGGTGCGCGTGCAGGCCGGCATGTACGGGCACCTCTACGAAGAGGCGCTGCAGGCGCGCGGCTACTCGATGGGCCACTGGCCGCAGTCGGTGGCGCTGTCGACGGTCGGCGGCTGGGTGGCGACGCGTGCCGCCGGGCAGTACTCGACGCGCTACGGCTCGATCGAGGACATGCTGCTCGGGCTGGAAGCGGTGCTGGCCGACGGACGCGTGGTCCGCATCAAGTCGACGCCGCGCCGTTCCGCCGGTCCCGATCCGCGCCATCTCTTCCTCGGCGCCGAGGGCACCGCCGGGATCGTCACCGAGGCGACATTCAAGATCTTCCCGCTGCCCGAGAGCCGCCGCGTGCTGACCTTCGCCTTCCCCGACTTCGATTCCGGCCTGGAGGCGATTCGCGACATCACGCGCGCCGGCTGGCGCCCGCCGGTGCTGCGGCTCTACGACGCGATGGAGACCGGCCGGCACTTCGGCCAGTGGCAGCAGGAGGACCGCTGCTTCCTGCTCATCCTCACCGAGGGACCGGCGGCGCTCACCGCGGTCGAGGCCGATGCCTGCGCCGCCGCCTGCCGGGCGCACGGCGGCGAAGCGGTCGGCGAGGCGCCGGTGCAGCACTGGCTGCACGAGCGCAACAACGTCCCGTCGCTGATGTCGTTCGTCGAGCGCGGCTTCGTGCTCGACACCATCGAGGTGGCGGTGGAGTGGGACCGCATCCACACGCTCTACGCCGACGTCACCGCGGCGATGCGCACGGTGAAGAACCTGATCGTGATCTCCGGCCACACCTCGCACGCCTACGCGCAGGGGACCAACATCTACTTCACCTTTGTCGCCAAGCCGGAGGATCCCGCCGACGCCGAGCCGACCTACCTGGAGTGCTGGAAGCAGGCGATGGATGCGACGCTGCGCGTCGGCGGCACCATCTGCCATCACCACGGCATCGGCCGCCTGCGCGC
>JANRJF010000059.1:0-4169 GCA_033764095.1 Deltaproteobacteria bacterium
GTCCTGCAGCGCCGCATCGGCGAGCAACACCGTGGCGGCCGAGTCGGCGAGCATGTAGGCGATCTCCGGCCCCTTCAGCCGATAGCCGATCGGCACCAGCTGCGCGCCCAGCTTGCCGACCGCGTTGAGCAGCTCGAACCAGGTGCAGCCGTTGGGCAGGGCCGCGCCGACCGCATCGCCGACACCCACCCCGGCACGGCGCAGCGCGCGTGCCAGTCGGTTCACGCGCGCGTTCAGCGCCGCGTAGGTGAGCGTCGCGTCACCGACGATCAGCGCCACGCGGTCGGGGCGGGTCTGCGCGTGGTGCGCCAGGCCAATCGACATCCGCGCGGTCTCTAGTGCAGTGCATCCGCTCGTGTCGAGCGATCACCACAACGGCACCACGGCACAACGGCACAACGCAGCGTCGTTGTGTCGTGGTGGTGAAGGCCTGTGCTACACGACGCGACATGTCCGACCGCGCCTGGCCGCCCGGCGAGCTCACCCGCGTGCCGTTCTGGCTCTACACCGACGCCGAGGTGTACGCGCGCGAGCAGCAGCGCATTTTCGGCGGGCCGAGCTGGTGCTACGTCGGCCTCGCCGCCGAGGTGCCCGGGCCGGGCGATTTCCTGCGCTCGCACGTCGGCGACTACCCGGTGGTGCTGGTGCGCGACGAGAGCGGCGCGCTCAACGTCGTCGCCAACCGCTGTGCGCACCGCGGCGTGCAGTTCTGTCAGCGTCCGTACGGCACGGCGCGCGAGCTGATGTGCCCGTACCACCAGTGGACCTACGACCTGCGCGGCAAGCTGCGAGCGGTGCCGCTGCGCAAGGGCCTGCGCGGCCAGGGCGGCATGCCGGCGGATTTCCGCCTGGAGGACCACGCGCTCGAGCGCCTCGGCGTCGCCGAGCGGCACGGCGTCGTCTTCGCCTCGCGCGCCGCCGCGCCGCCGTCGCTGGAGGACTATCTCGGACCGGCCATGCTGGCGCTGTTCGACCGCGTCTTCGACGGCCGCGCGCTGCGCGTGCTCGGCCACATGCGGCAGCGCATCCGCGGCAACTGGAAGTTGATGTTCGAGAACATCAAGGACCCGTACCACGCCAGCCTGCTGCACGTGTTTCTGGTGACCTTCGGCCTGTTTCGCGCCGATCAGCCGTCGGAGGTGGTGATGGACACCACCGGCCGTCACGCCGCGCTGGTGTCGCGGCGCGGCGAGCAGAAGGCCTCCGCCGCGACGGCGGAGATGAAGTCGTTCAAGGCCGACTTCCGCCTGCGCGACGCGCGCCTGCTCGACCCGGTGCGCGAGTTCCCCGGCGAGGCGACGGTGGTGATGCAGACCATCTGGCCGAACCTCATCGTGCAGCAGCAATCGAACACGCTGGCGACACGCCAGCTGGTGACGCGCGGCCCGGACGCCTTCGACCTGATCTGGACCTTCTTCGGCTACGCCGACGACGACGCGGCCATGACCGCACGCCGCCTGCGCCAGGCCAACCTGATGGGCCCCGCCGGCCTGGTGTCGGTGGACGACAGCGAGATGATGGAGTTCTCGCACGCCGGGCTCTCCCCTGCCCCCGACGCCGCCGCCGTCCTCGAGCTCGGCGGCCGCGACGTCGCCGACACGCCGCACATGATCACCGAGACGGCGATCCGCGGCTTCTACCGTCACTATCGCGAGGTGATGGAGCTGTGAGCGAACGGCTGTTGCTGCGTCTCGAGCTGGAGGAGCTCAACGCCGCCTACGCTGCGGCGCTCGACGAGGACGCGCTGGAGCAGTGGCCGGAGCTGTTCGTCGCCGACGCGACGTATCGCATCGTGCCGCGCGACGACTTCGAGCGCGGCCTGCCCCTCGCCGTCATGCACTGCGAGAGCCGCGCCATGCTGGAGGACCGCGTCGCGGCGCTGCGCCGCGCCAGCGTCTACGCGCCGCGCGCGCTGCGCCACCTGATCAGCGGCGTGCGGATGCAGCGCATCGACGGCGCCGTCATCCACGCCGCGGCGAGCTACGCCGTGCTGCAGACGCTGCCCGAGGAGCTCACCACCGTCTTCAGCGCCGGCCGTTATCTCGACGAGGTGGTGCGCGAGGACGGGGTGCTGAAGTTCCGTTCGCGGATCGTGGTGTTCGACTCGGTGCTGGTACCGGGGTCGCTCGTCTATCCGCTTTGACCACAACGACACGACGGCACAGCGACACAACGGATGCCGCGGTGGTTCGTGGTGTCGTCGTGGTGAAGGACCCTGCGGCGCCGGGTCGAGCCGCACCGAGATCAGGCCCCTGGCTGTCGGAGCGGCGGCTGCTCGAGCAACCGGTCGAGCCGCGCCGCCAGCTCCGTCGTCGCCGGCAGCATCGGCAGGCGGTGCGCGTTCTCGGCCAGCAGCCCGAGCCGCTTCATCAGGTACTTGATCGGGATCGGGTTGGTGTCCCAGAACACCGCCTGGTTGAGCGTGAAGAGCTGGTCGTGCCACGCGCGCGCCGCCGCGAGATCGCCGCGCGCCACCGCCGCGTACAGTGCCGCGACCTGGCGCGACGCGACGTTGCCGACCGCGTTCATCATGCCGGCGGCGCCGACTGCCAGCATCGGCAGGCTGAGCTCCTCCAGACCGACGAAGATGCGGAAGTCGGCGCCCAGCCGCGCCAGCAGCTGCGTGACGAAGCCGAGGTCGTTGGCGGCGTGCTTGAGCCCGACCACGTGCGGCGCCGCCTCGACGATGCGCGCGACGCTGTCCACCTCGATGTTCACCGCGGCGCGCACCGGGATGTGGTAGATCAACAGCGGCTTGGCGGTGCGGCGCGCGAGATCGGTGAAGTAGGCCACCAGCCCGCGCTGCGGCGGGCGGATGAAGTACGGGGTGACGATCAGCAGCGCGTCTGCCCCGGCCCGCTCCGCGTCGGCGGTGAGGCCGACGGTCTCCTCGTGCGACTGCGAGCCGGTGGCCGCTACCACCGGGATCCGGCCGCGCGCCGCCGCCACCGCGACGCGCACCAGCTCGCCGCGCTCGGCGCGCGTCAGTGTCGTCGGCTCGCCGGTGGTGCCGCACACCACCACGCCATGCGAGCCCTCGGCGGCCTGCCACTCGACCAGCCGCGCGAACCCGTCGTAATCCACCGCGCCGTCGCGCAGCGGCGTCACCAGCGGCGGGAACGACCCGCGGAGGGCTGGAATGGTCATCGCATGCACTGCTCACCACGGATGAACACCGAGCACCACAGAGACCACGGAAGCGCTCATCGCGAGTCGATGGCCTCCGTGTTCATCCGTGGTGCTCGGTGTTCATCTGTGGCTAATCCGTTCGGCGATTGGTCGTGAAACCCGCCTGCGAGCCGAGCACGGCGATCGGGCCCTTGAGATCCTCCTGCCAGAGCAGCGATTCCATCGCGATGTTGAGCGGGCTGTCCTGGATGGTGAGCTCGTAGACCGGGCCGTCGTCGTAGGAGGCGTGGTTGTGCACGCCCCAGCCGGGAGCGGAGAACATCAGGTCGCCGGCACTCCACTCGTGCCTGGTCCCCTCCACCGTGCTGCGGCCGCGGCCGGAGAAGTAGTAATTGATCGCCGCCGAGGTGTGGCGGTGCGGGCGGTCGACGATACCGGGCGGCCGCACGGTCATGGTGGCGAAGAAGCTGTGCGTCGTGCCGTTGGTGCGCCCGGTGGCGGGATTGAAGAGCAGGTAGAGGCGGCGGCCGCGGTACTCGCGGCCGAGCGCGACCAGCTTGTCGAGCTCGGCCTTCACCAGCCGCCAGGGCCAGTGCAGCGGCGCCGACGGCACCGGGTCGGGATTGATCAACTGCTCGTACGGCTTGAGGAAGGCGCCATCGTCGGTGAGCCGGAAGGTGCCGAAGGGATTGGCGTCGTGGGTTGGTGACGGCGCCTCGCGCGGCGGCGATGCCGCCGGCGATTCGCCCTCCTCGACGACGTGCACGTTCATCTTCTCCAAGAGCGCCGCGTTGCTGTAGGTCAGCCGCACCTGCAGCGCGCCGCCGTCGTTGGCCACCGTGTACGGCGCCATCGACGGCGTGTTCCACACGTCGTACGGCGCGAAGGCGATGCGCCGGCCGCCGACCGTCGCGACGCCGCTGCCGGCGATGCAGAAGTCCACCAGCGTCGAGTTGTGCCGCAACGGCGCACTGCGCTCGCCCGGCTTCAACACCTGCAACGCCACCTGGATGCCGGGCGCGAGACCCAGACCTGGTGCG
>JANRJF010000060.1:0-22416 GCA_033764095.1 Deltaproteobacteria bacterium
GTCGATGTCGATGACCTTGTCGATCTGCTCGACGCCGAGGATGCGCTCGTGCGCGCCGGGTTTGTCCTTGCCGCCGTAGAGGCGCTGCGACAGCGCGCGGTAGAGGGTATCGACCACCAGCGAGCTCTTGCCGGACCCGGAGACGCCGGTGACGCACACCAGCATGCCGAGCGGAAAGTCGACGGTGAGCTTCTGCAGGTTGTGCTCGCGCGCTCCCTTGACGGTCAGGGCGCGGCCGCTGCCGGTGCGCCGCCGCGCCGGCACGTCGATGCTCAGCGCCCCGGAGAGATACTGCCCGGTGAGCGAGGCCGGCGCGGCAAGGATATCGGCCGGCGTGCCCTCGGCCACCACCTCGCCGCCGTGCACGCCGGCACCCGGCCCCATGTCGATGACATGGTCGGCCGCCTCGATGGTGTCGCGGTCGTGCTCGACGACGATCACCGTGTTGCCGAGCCGCTGCAGGCGGCGCAGCGTCTCCAGCAGGCGGGCGTTGTCGCGCTGGTGCAGGCCGATCGACGGCTCGTCGAGCACGTAGAGCACGCCGCTCAGGCTGGCGCCGATCTGCGTCGCCAGGCGGATGCGCTGCGCCTCGCCGCCCGACAGCGAGGCGGCGTGGCGGTCGAGGGTGAGGTAGTCGAGCCCGACGCTGTGCAGAAAGCCGAGGCGCTCGCGCGCCTCGCGCAGCAACCGCGCCCCGATCACCTCTTCCTGGGCGGTGAGCGGCAGCTCGGTGAAGAACCCCACCGCCTCGGCGACCGACAGCGCCGTCACCTCGGTGATCGTCCGCTCGGCGAGACGCACGGCCAACGCCTCGGGCTTCAGCCGCGCCCCCTGGCAGGTCGGGCAGAGGCGCACGCTCATGAACTGCTCGAGCTCCTCGCGCACCCAGTCGGAATCGGTCTCCTTGTAGCGGCGCTCGAGGTTGGGGATGACGCCCTCGAAGGCGCGGGTGAACTCGTAGCGCTTGCTGCCGCGCTCCAGCACGAAGCTGATCTCGTCCTCGCCGGTGCCGCGCAGGATCGCCTCGCGCACCGCCTTCGGCAGCTTGGCCCACGGCGCGTCGGGCTTGGCCTTGAAGTGACGCGCCACCGCCAGCAGCTGCTCGTTGCGGGTGTGGCCGACGCTCTTCGGCTCCCAGGCCGCGACCGCGCCGTCGGCCAGCGACTTGCTCCCGTCGGGGACGATCAGGTCGGGATCGAAGTAGTTGGTGGTGCCGAGCCCACTGCAGGTGGTGCAGGCGCCATACGGGCTGTTGAACGAGAACAGCCGCGGCGTCAGCTCCGGAAACGAGACGCCGCAGCTGCCGCAGGCAAAGCGCTGGCTGTAGACCGTCTCGTCGACCGGCTCTTCGCCGCTGTCGCCGAGGCGCGCCACCGACACGACGTCCTCGCCGTGCCGGAAGGCGACGCCGAGCGAGTCGGCCAGGCGCGACTCGATGCCGGGCCGGATCACCAGCCGGTCGACCAGCACCTCGATGGTGTGCTTCTGCGTCTTGGCGAGCGCGATGTCCTCGGCCAGGTCGCGCAGCGCGCCGTCGATGCGCACGCGCACGAAGCCGGCCTTGCGCAGATCGGCGAGCTCCTTCTTGAACTCCCCCTTCTTGCCGCGCGCGATCGGCGCCAGGATGTGCACGCGCGTGCGCTCGGGCAGCGCCATGACGCGGTCGACGATCTGCGACACGGTCTGCGTGGCGATCGGCTTGCCGCATTTCCAGCAGTGCGGCTTGCCCAGCCGCGCGAACAGCAGGCGCAGATAGTCGTAGATCTCGGTGACTGTACCGACCGTCGAGCGCGGGTTGCGGCTGGTCGACTTCTGCTCGATGGCGATCGCCGGCGAGAGGCCGTCGATCGAATCGACGTCCGGCTTCTCCATCTGCTCGAGGAACTGGCGGGCGTACGCCGACAGCGATTCGACGTAGCGCCGCTGCCCCTCGGCGTAGATGGTGTCGAACGCGAGCGACGACTTCCCCGAGCCGGAGAGTCCGGTGATCACCACCAGCCGATGGCGCGGGATCTCGACCGTGATGTTCTTGAGGTTGTGCTCGCGCGCCCCGGTGACGACGATTGCGCCCGCCATCGTCGGGCGACTCTGGGGTCCACCCAGGGTGAAGTCAACGGCCCTCGCCGCGCGACGGAAAGCGCGCCGCGCGGACCGGCGCGACTAGAAGTGGTGACCGGCGAAGTTGCCGGTGAGGACGACGGTGCCGGAGTTGACCAGCCAGCGGACGACGCGCACGACCTCGGCGTCGTTGCTCACCCGCCGCTGTACTTCCTGCACGAGGGCGAGCAGCGTCGAGCCGCGCGGCGCGAAGATCGGCTCGGCCGCGAACCGCCGGCGCGCGTGCAACGTCGCGTGCCGCCGCGTCATCATTCGGCGGCGCCGCTGCTGCTGTCGCGCTCTGCTTGCCGTGCGGTTCATGGGCTCACTCCATTGCATACGATGTGCCAGTCGGGTTGGTCCGGACACCTGCCGGTTGGACGCGCGGCGCGCTGGACGGTTTCAGCCACCCGCAGTGCCAAAACAGCCATGCGGTGCACTCCAGCGTCAGCAGCGTGACACCGGTATGCGATCCGACCGCCCAGACGCCGCGCATTGTGGGCGGGATTTCCCCTGAGCGGCGGTTCAGCTAGAGCGCACAGCCATGCGTTTCGGACTGACCACCCCGGTGGTCACCATGGTGCCGCGCAGCCACGCCGTCTGGGAGGAGGATGCCGGCCCGGCCGAGCTGCGCCGCATCGCCGTCGCCGCCGACCGCCTCGGCTATGCACATCTCACCTGCTCCGAGCACGTCGCGATTCCACTCGCCGTGGCCCCGGTGCGGGGCGGGCGCTACTACGACCCGGCGGCGACGCTCGGCTACGTCGCCGCCTGCACCGAGCACATCCGCCTGCTCACCCACGTCGTCGTGCTGCCGTACCACCACCCGCTGGCGGTGGCGAAAACCTACGGCACCCTCGACCGCCTGTCCGGCGGACGGGTCATTCTCGGCGTCGGGGTGGGCAGCCTGGAGGAGGAGTTCGACCTGCTGGGCGCCGACTTCGCCGGCCGCGGCCCGCGCTACGAGGACGCGCTGCGCGCCCTGCGTGCCGCGCTCGGCGTGCGCGAGCCGCGCTACGCCGGCAGCCACTACCGCTTCGAGGGCTTGCTCGTCGATCCGTGTGCCGTGCAGGAGCGCCTGCCGATCTGGCTCGGCGGCCGGACGGCGCGCTCGCTGCGCCGCGCCCTGGCGCTGGCGGACGGGTGGGATCCGTTCCATCTCAGCCTGGCGGCGCTCGACGCGCTGCTGACCCGCGCGCGCGACTGGCCGAGCTGGCGCACGGGCTTCGATGTCGTACTCAGCGCCGACGGCGTGCTGGCGCTCGACACCGCGGCCGAGGTCGAGCAGGCACGCGAGTTGGTCGGCGACTATGCGCGCATCGGCGCCACGGCGATGAACCTGCGCTTCCGGCACCGCAGCCTGGCGCACTACCTCGAACTGCTCGAGCGCTTCGCCGCCGAGGTGGCGCCGTACGCCCGCCCAGGAGAGCCCGCATGAGCGCCATTCCGTTTTCTCGCCCGTCGCTCGGTGAAGAGGAGATCGCCGAGGTCGTCGACTGCCTGCGCTCCGGCTGGATCACCAGCGGCCCACGCACGGCGAAGTTCGAGCAGGAGTTCGCCGCCGCGGTCGGCGCGCCGCACGCGTTGGCGGTGTCGTCGGCCACCGCCGGCCTGCATCTGGCCATGTGGGCGCTCGACCTGCAGCCGGGCGACGAGGTGATCACGACGCCGATGACCTGGCCGGCGACGGTGAACGCCATCGTCCTCGCCGGCGGCACGCCGGTGCTGGTGGACATCGAAGCCGACACGCTCAACCTCGACGCGCGCCTGCTCGAGCGCGCCGTCACGCCGCGCACCCGCGCGATCATGCCGGTGCACTATGCCGGCCAGCCGTGCGACGTCGACACCATCGCGGCGGTGGCACGCGCCTGCGGCGCCCGGGTGATCGACGATGCAGCGCATGCCGCCGGCGCCGCCTATCGCGGCCGCCCGATCGGTGCGGACGCCGACGCCGCCATCTTCAGCTTCCACCCGATCAAGAACATCACCACCGCCGAGGGCGGCATGCTGACCAGCGCCGACACGACGCTGGTCGAGCGCGCCAAGCTGCTGCGCTTCCACGGCGTCGCGCGCGACGCCTGGAAGGCCTACGGCGGTGCGCAACTGCCGCTCTACGACGTCGTCGAGCCGGGGCTGAAGTACAACCTCACCGACCTGCAGTCGGCGATCGGCCTGCACCAGCTGCGCAAGCTGCCGGCGTTCAACGCCGAGCGCGCGCGGCTGGCGGCGCGCTACGACGCGCTGCTCGCCGACCTGCCGGCGCTCGCCCCGCTCGGCCGCGTGCCCTACCCGATCACCCACGCGCACCACCTCTACATCGTGCGCCTGGCGCTCGACCGCCTGACCATCGACCGCAACACCTTCATGGCGGAGGTGATCGGCGCCGGCGTCGGACTCGGCCTGCACTTCCTCGCCGTGCACGAGTTGACCTACTATCGCCGCCGGCTCGGCGACCTGCGCGCCAGCCTGCCGGTCGCCACCGACGCCTCGGCGCGTATCTTCTCGCTGCCGCTCTATCCGGGCCTGAGCGACGCCGATCAGGCGCGCGTCGTCAGCGTGCTGGCCGACGTCGCGCGCCGCCACGCGCGCTGAGCCTCACGGTCGATTCTTGACCAGGACCTTCTTGTCCTTGGTCGCGATCTCGATCGGCGCCGGGTCGAGCTGCGGGCGCAGGCTGTCGAGGTCGCTGCGGTTGAGCAGCACGAACAACCGGCCGGGCGCCGCCCATTCGCGCACCAGGTCGGCGTCGTCGCGCCAGAACCACTGCGCGTGGTCGCCCTGCTGGCTGCCGAACTTGAGCTCGCTGCCGCGGCCGACGAACACGACGCGACGGCCGGTGTAGTACGGCATCCCCTGCACGTACTTGTGGTAGAGCGCCAGGCGGTCGTCCGGCGTCATCGCCGCGCGCGCCGCCAACGCCAGCGGCCGATACTCGTTGGCGGCGCTGCGCCCGGCCAGCACGACGGCGAACAGCAGCGCCCAGCCGGCGCCGAGCGCCAGCAGCGCGGCGCTGGCGCGGCCGCGCGCCGCGCAACGGCCGGTGAGCCAGCCGGTCGCCGCCATCGGCACTGCGCCGGCGGCGAGGAATGGCGCCAGCAACTGGATGCGGAAGTGCGGGTTGAACTGCGGCAGCACCGCGGCGCAGAAGCCGAGCACCAGGCCGCCGACCAGCAGCAGCCATCCGACCCGCACCAGACCGGCGACCCGCCCGCGTTCGGCGCTCCACAGCACGGCGCGCGCGCAGAGGATCGCCAGCGGCGGCATCGCCGGCAGGACGTAGGTCAGCAGCTTGCTCGCCGAGAGGCTGAAGAACGCGACGATGACCACGGCCCAGAGCGCGCAGAAGCGCGTGCCCGGCGCCCAGGTGCGCGGATCCCACGCCGGGCGCAGCGCGCCGGGATCGAACAGCAGCGCCAGGCCCCACGGCGCCAGCGCCAGCGGCAGCACCGGCAGGAAGAACCACGGCGGCTCGCCGTGCTCGCGCGTCGAGGTGTAGCGGGTGAGGTGCTGATCGACGACGAAGAAGTGGAAGAACTCCGGGTTGCGCAGGCCGACCAGCACGAACCACGGCAGCGCGATCGCCGCCGCCACCGCGAAGCCGCGCCAGTCGAGCCAGAGGAGCAGGCCGCGCCCGCCGCCGCGCGCCAGGGCAAAGACGAAGACGATGGCGCCGAGCAACACCGCGGCGACCGGGCCTTTGACCAGAATCGCCAGCGCCGTCGCCGCGTAGGTGACACGCACCCAGCGCCGCGCGCTGGCGTCGCGCGCCGCCGCGTCGGTCTCCGGCGGCGCGAGCGCGCGCCAGGCGGCGCACATGGCGGCGGTCATGAACGCGGTCAACGGCATGTCGAGCGTCAGCACCACGGCGAGCACGCCGAACAGCGGACTGAGGGCGAGCAGCGCCACGGCGAGCAGCGCGACCGCGCCGCCGTACAGGCGGCGCGCCAGCCAGCCGGTCAGCGCCAGCGTCGCCAAGGCGCTCAACACCACCGGCAAGCGGGCGCTTAGCTCGCTCGAACCGAAGGTCAGGAACGAGACCGCGGTGGCCCAGTACACCAGCGGCGGCTTCTCCAGGTACTTGACGTAGTTCAGCCGCGGCGTCAGCCAGTCGCCGCTCTCGACCATCTCGCGGCCGATCTCCGCGTACCGCCCCTCGTCCGGCTCGAGCAGCGCCACCCGCGACGCACTGATCCCGTAGAGCAGCGCGGCGAGGGCGACCAGGCCCCAGACGCCGGCGCGCGTCGCCGCCGTGCTCACCGCGTCTCCGCGTCGGCGGCGTGCGGGCTCGGCGCGCCCTGCGTCGCCACCGTACCGGCGCGCCCCGCGGTGGTGCCGGGGCGCACCTCGCACACCGGCAGCGCGGCGCCGTCGAGCCGGCCGGCGACGTCGATCAGCCGCACGAACTCCACCCTGCCGGAAAGGCGATCGAGCAGCGCCTCGAAGTGCGGCAGCAGGGCGAGGCCCTCGGCCTCGGCGTGGATGGTGTGCACGTTGAGCCCGGGCGTCAGTTGCGCGGCGTAGAACGCCGCCAGCGGCTCCGGCTCGGTGCCCACCCGCCCGTAGACCTCGTCGAGCGTCGGCCAGGTGGTCGGGATCTCCGGCAGCGCGAAGACACGTCCGCCGGCGCACGGCCGATACGGCACCGAGCCGCGCGTGCAGCTGTGGTAGCAGAGTCCAGCCGCGTCGAGCGCCGCCAGGCTGTGCGCCGTGCACTGCCAGCCCGGCGCGGCGAACGACTCCGCCGGCCGCCCGCACACCTCGGCGAAGGTCGCCAGCCCGCGTCCCACTTCTTCGGCCACTGCGGCGTACGTCATACGGTCGAGCTTGTCGTGCCAGTAGACGTGATCGTAGCCGTGCACGCCGAGCTCGTGGCCGGCGGCGTCGAGGTCGCGCAGATGGCCCGGAAACGCACGCGCGATCTGCGGCCCCGGCAGCAGCGTACCGTAGAGCATGGTGCGCCAGCCGTAGAGGCCGGGCGCGTTGGTGCGCAGCATCTTGGCGAGGAAGCCGGGCTTGAGCACGCGGCGGATGGCCCGCCCCGAGTGATCCGGCCCGCACGACACGTAGAAGCTCGCCCGCACGCCACGCCTGGCGAGTGCCGCCGCCAGGCGCGGCACGCCGTCGCGCATGCCGACGTGCGTGTCGATGTCGACCTTGAGCGCGAGCTGCGGCATCGAAGGTAGAGACAGACTCACCACAGAGGCACAGAGATCACAGAGACCCCCACCCTACCCCTCCCCCGAAACGGGGAGGGAATCGAAGATTGAGAACAATTCGTTGGCTCTGTGGGCGCTGTGCCTCTGTGGTGAATCCTCACGGGCGCGGGCCGTGCGCCTCGCGCTGGAACCACTCGACCGTCTTGCGCAGCCCGTCGGCGAGCGTGGTCTCGGCCTGCACGCCGAGAACGCGGTGCATCTTGCGCACGTCGGGGACGCGGCGGCCGATGTCCTCGTAGCTTTCGCCGTAGATCTTGTTCTGCGGCACGAACTCGATGCGGCTCTTCGAGCCGGTGACCGCGATCATCGCCTCGGCGAGCTGCAGGATGGTGTGCTCGACGTCGGTGCCGATGTTGAACGCCTCGCCGTCGGTGTTCGGACCGACGCCGGCCTGGATCGTCGCCTTCACCGCGTCGTCGATGTAGGTGAAGCAACGCGTCTGCTGGCCGTCGCCGATCACCGTGAGCGGGTCGCCGCGCAGCGCCTGGCCGAGGAAGATGGTGATGACCCGGCCGACGTCGAGGCGGTCGAGGCGCGGACCGTAGACGTTGAAGTAGCGGGTGATCGTCACCGGCAGGCCCATGGCGTGATAGGCGAAGCAGAAGTGCTCGCAGACCGCCTTCGAGGTCGAGTAGCACCAGCGGTCGATGCGCGTGGAGCCGAGCACGCGATCGTCGTCCTCGCTCCACGGCACCTTCGGGTTGCGGCCGTAGACCTCCGAGGTCGAGCTGAACACCACCTTCTTCTGGTGCTTGAAGGCCAGCTTGAGCAGCGCCTGGGTGCCGTTGACGTTGATGTTGAGCACCTCGAACGGATCGCCGACGTAGTGCTCGACGCCGACCACTGCTGCCAGGTGGTAGACCAGATCCACCTTGGCGATCAGCCCCTCGAGGATCTCGAGGTCGAGGATGCTGTCGCGTACGTAGTGGAACCCCTTGGTCCCCATGAGGTGGCGCGTCTTGGCGACCGAGCCGTTGTCGAGCACGAACACCTCGTCGCCGCGCGCCAGAAAGGCGTCCGCGAGGTGTGAGCCGACGAACCCGCCGCCGCCGGTGAGCAGAACCTTCATGCCAGTACCGTTCCTTTCGTCACGCCGTGGGCGCGCGCCCAGTCCGCCGCATCCATCTCGTCTTCGCCGTGCGACTGCAGACGTAGCAGTCGCAGCGCCCCGTTGCCCGTGTGCACCGTCACCGCGGCGCCGTCGATCGCCGCCACCTGCCCCGGCGTGCCGCCCGCCGCCGGCGCGTCGACCGGCTGCGCCCACCAGACGAACAGCGGCTGGCCCTGCCAGGTGGCGAAGGCGCCCGGCCAGGGGTGCGTCACCGCCCGCACCAGATTGTAGAGGCGGCGCGCGTCGGACGCCCAGTCGATGCGGCCGTCGGCCGGCGTGCGGCCGCCGAAGTAGCTGCCGGCGGTGAGATCGTTCGGCAGGCGCGGCGCAGTGCCGGCGGCGAGGCGCGGCAGCGTCTCGCGCAGCAGCGCCTCGGCCGCCCCCGCCTGCTTGCGGTAGAGGGTCAGCGCGGTGTCGGCGTCGTCGATCGGCACGCGGCGCTGCGCGACGATGTCGCCGGCGTCCGGTTTGGCGACCATGTAGTGCAGCGTCACGCCGGTCTCGCGCTCGCCGTTGACCAGCACCCAGTTGGTCGGCGAGCGGCCGCGGTACTTCGGCAGCAGCGAGCCGTGCAGGTTGAGCGCTCCGCGCGTCGCGGTGTCGAGTACGGCGGGCGCCAGCATGCGGCGGTAATAGAAGGAGAAGAGGAACTCCGGCGCCCAGGCGCGCAGGCGCGCCAGCCACTCCGGCGCATCGAGCGCCACGTCGGTGAACACCGGCAGGTGATGCCGCGCCGCCAGCTCGGCGACGGAACGGAACCAGATCTCCTCGCGCGGATCGTCGGCGTGGGTGAATACGGCCGGGATGTCGGCGCCGAGCTCGAGCAGCACCTGCAGGGCCACGTAGCCGACGTCCGAGTACGCGAGGACGACCGCGCGCATCGGTCAGCGCTCGGCTTCGCCGCCGCGGTAGACGGTGCGGACGCGATACGCCGGCCGGTGCCGGACCTCGAGGTAGATGCGCCCGATGTACTCACCCACCAGGCCGACGGCGAGGATCAGGATGCCGAGGAAGACGAACAGGATGGCAAACAGCGTGAACACGCCCTCCACCTCGGGACCGACGATCAGCCGGCGGATGAACAGGAAGATGCCGAAGCCGACACCGGCCAGCGCGACGCAGATGCCGGCCAGCGAGACGAGCTGGATCGGGATCAGCGAGAAGCCGGTGAGCAGGTCGAACCCGAGCCGCATGAGCTTGAGCGGCTTGTACTTCGACTTGCCGACGGCGCGCTCGGAGTGCGCCACCTCGATCTCCACCGTGCGCCGCGCCAGCGCGTTGGCGAGCGCCGGGATGAACAGCGAGCGTTCGTCACACTCGACGATCTGCTCGACGATCTCGCGCCGATAGGCGCGCAGCATGCAGCCATAGTCGCGCATCGCGACACCGACCGCCGCGGCGGTGGCGCGATTGACCAGCGCCGAGAGGGCGCGCCGCAACCAGGCGTCCTGGCGGTGCTCGCGCCAGGTGCCGACGACGTCGTTGCCGGCGTCGAGCTGCTCCAGCAGGCGGGGAATCTCCTCCGGCGGGTTCTGCAGGTCGGCGTCGAGCGTCACGACCATTGCCCCGCGACTGGCGGCGAACCCGGCGACCACCGCCGCGTGCTGCCCCGAGTTGCGCGCCAGCTCCAGCACCACGACGCGCGCGTCGCGCGCCGAGATGGCGCGCAGCAGCGCCAGCGATTCGTCGCTGCTGCCGTCGTCGACGTACAGCACCTCGCTGCGCCGCGGCAGCGCGTCGAGCGTCGCGGCAAGGCGCTCATGCAGCGCCTCCAGATTGGCGGCTTCGTTGAAGACCGGGATCACCACCGACACCTCGGGGGCATCCGACCGCTCGCTCGCCGACCGCCTCGCGCTCGCTTCCAAATCTGGCCTCGTGAGCGCGCACCGTACCAGACGCGGCGCAGGCTTCCTATCCAACAGCGGCTCAGTCCTGCGCGAACCACATGTAGTAGAGCTCGGCGTCGCGATCGGAGTCGGTGCGCCGCACCAGGCGCAGCCGATTGGTGCCCGGCCGCAACAGCGCCTGCGGGATGGTCAACTCGATCTCGCCCCACCATTCGTTCGGCCGCCAGGGTGTGACCAGCGGCGCCGGCACGCGCCGGTCGTTGACCCAGAGGTCGTAGACGCCGCCGCCGGTATGGTCGATGCGCGCCAGCATCAACAGGTCGCGGTCGGCGCGCACGTCGTGCACCTCCCATTCGGCGGCGCCGTAGATGCGGCGGCCGTTGTCCTCGAGGCGGACGCCGTCGAGCGGCGGCAGATAGGTCAGCAGCTTGGTGTGCCAGCTGTGGTCGTAGGGCGCGTCCGGCGGCGCCTGCTCGCGGAAGGCGTGGCGCTCCTCGTCGGCCTCGTTGCCCCAATCGAGGCGATCGACCAGGGTGCGACCGGCGAGCGCGGCGCTGCGCTCGTGCGCCGCGTCGCGCGCCGCGATGCGCCGATCGTCATAGAAGACCAGGCGCGCATCGGTGAGGCGCGGCCGCAGGGCTGGATTGAGCAGCGTGAAGTCGACGTAGCGACCGTCGTCGAGTCGCACGCTGATCAGCTCCGCGCCCTCGTGCGGCGGCGTCGAGACGCTGCGCGGGTAGACGTTCGGGTCGGCCCATTCGAGGACCACGTCGACGCCGCGCGCGCGCATGATCCCGTAGTCGGTGACCCAGTGCTCGTGCCCCATGCGGCCGCGCGCGTTCGGATCGATCGGGGTCCGGGCGATCTGCGCGTCGGTCAGCCCGTGCAGGTCGAGGCAGTGGCGATCGCAGAAATAGGGGATGATGCCGGCCGAGGTGGTGGCGATGCGCGCGTCGGGCGGCAGCACGGCGTCGAATGCCTTCGCCACGGCGCGCCAATCGAAGCGGCCGGGATCGGTGTAGCGGCGCAGCAGCGCGATGGTCTCCTGGTCGGGGATGCTGCGCGTTCGCGCCGCCGGTGTGGACGCGATCGTCCCCCAGGTGAGCAGGCCGGCCGCCACCGCACCGCCCAGCCAGCCGCCGAGCCGGATGGCGGCGCATCGCCGGCCGGCGACGCGTGCCGCGATCGCTTCGCCCAGCACCGCCGCGGCAACCACCAGCGCCGGATAGACGACGCCAGATACCGGGGTGAGGAAGCGCCACTCCATGAAGTCGCCGCCGAGCCGCACGACGTAGACGCCCACCGCCAGCGCCGTCAGGCTGCTGGCGACCAGAAAGCGGCGCGCCAGTCCGCGGCGCGGCCACCACAGCGCGGCGAACAGCGCCGGCAGGAACGGCCACAGCCGGTAGATCCAGACGTAGTACCAGAGGTAGCGCAGCCCGCGCCGGTAGTAGGGCAGATACGCCGCCTTGGCGTAGTAGGTGTTCGGGTAGAGCGAGCCGTAGAACCACACCCGCCAGGCCTCGTACGGCGCGAGGATCAACACCAGCGGCAGCGCCGGCAGCAGCAGGCCGCGCCCCCAGCGGCGTTCGCGCCACAGCCACCTGCCGTCGAGCCACGCCACCGCCAGCGCCAGGGCGGCCAACACCACGATGCCGTCGGGCCGCGTCAGGATCAGCGCCACCGTCGCCAGGCTCGCCGCGCCGAGCGACCACGCATGGCGGCGCGCATCGACCGCCACCGCCCCCACCGCCGCGATGGTGCAGAAGGTCACCAGCGGCGTCTCCATGCCGGAGAAGAACCAGAGGTTGAACGACCAGTGGTAGGCGAGCGGGATCAACGCCAGCGGCGCCGCCCACAGGCCGCGCGCCCACAGCGCGACACCCAGCCCGGCGAGCAGGCCGTACGACGCCAGCCACAGGCCGGCCGACAGCGTCTGCATGAACGGCAGCGGGTCGGCGGCGCCGCGCGCCAGCGGCACGGCGGCCAGCGCGGTCCACAGGAAGTTGGTGTATCCCTCGACCGGCTCGCCGGGGTTGTAGACCAGGCCGTCGCCGCGGACGAGATTGCGCGCGTAGCGAAAGCTGACGTACGCGTCGTCCTGCACCCAGCGCTGTTCCCACCACTGCGGGAACTGCGTCGCCAGCACCAGGCCGACGAGCGCGAGCTCGCCCCACAACAGGATGCGGGCGACCAGTGGCCGAGGGTGCACCGCAGCCGTCTAGCGCAGCGACGCCGTGGGTGCACGGGAGCACCCGACTCCCGGAACGACGCGCCGCCCTCGGGGTGGCGAGGAAGCGGCGTCGCTGTGCGACGCCGGCCGACACAAGGTCGGCCGGCTGCCCAAAACCGACTTGGGTGGCCAGCTACCTGAACCCGGCTTGGGTCGCAGGCGACCGAAAGCCGCTTTGGGCAGCCGGCTACACAACACCCGCTTGGGTAGCCGGCCGACCCTGTGTCGGCCGGCGGTGCGCAGCACCGCCGAGCGGGCAGGGCGATCGGCGTTACGCCAGGCTCGGAGCGCCGGCGGAGCGCAAGGCGGCGTACTCAGGCGGCGTGCCGAGGCCGAGCTGCGCGCGCACGCTGGCGAGCGGTTGGCTGAGCAGCGCTTCCCAGTCCTGCGCCGGCAGCCAGGCGGCGCGGCGCCCGCGGCGATAGCCCTCGACGATCAGGCGGCGCGCCGCGCCGCCCTCGGCGCCGCCGCCGGCCTTGAGCCAGGCGACCGCGACGATGAACCCGACGCCGCGGTTGCGGGTCTGCGCGTAGCTGAACGCCAGCAGCGCCGCCTCGCCGATCAGGTCGCGGCCATAGCCGGTGGCGACGTGCCACAGGTCGTGCATGTCGCGCAGGCGGTCGCCGAACAGGCGCCGCTCGTCGTCGAGGTCGGTGCGGCGCGTCGCCTGGCTGACGTCGGCGAGGCCCTGCCCGGTGATCTGCTCGCGGGTGACGAAGTCGACGTAGACCCGACCGAGCGTACCCGGCGGCAGCGCCTGCAGCGCCGCGTGGTCGTCAAGCGTGCCGAGCAGCACGCGCCGCTCGGCCAGCACCCGGGCGCCGGTGTCGCTCTGGCGGAAGCGCTGGAAGATGCGCTCGCCGCTGTTGCCGGACAGCGCGTCGATGATGTCGAATACCCGCGCCGTGTCGTCCGGGTCCTTGATCAGGGCGCGGATGGCCCGCCAGGCGCGCAGCGGCTCGATGCGCTTGCGCGGTCGACTCGTCGTGTGCTCCATCGCTGCCTCCTGGTGCGCGAACTACCTACAGCCGTGTCAGTAGCCAACTACATACAGGACTGTCAACAGTGACGTCGCGCCCCCCGGCGCGCCGCCGCCGCACGGCGGAGGAGGCGCGGCACGAGATCCTCGCGGCGGCCCAGCGCCGCCTCGCCGAGGGGGGCCCGGAGGCGGTACGCCTGCAGGACATCGCGCGCGACCTGGGCATCGCGCACCCGACCATCCTGCACCACTTCGCCACCCGCGAGGGGCTGCTGGTGGCGCTGGCGCGCTCGGCGATCGGGGCGCTGAACGACGACATCCTGCACGCCATCACCGCGCCGCAGCCGGGGACGACGGCGGCGGTGCTCGACCGCATTTTCGAGACGCTCGGCGAGTCGGGGCACGCCCGCCTGCTCGCCTGGACGGCGATGAGCGAGCGCACGCCGCGCAGCGACGGCGCGCCCCCGTCGCTGCGCATGCTGACCGACGCGCTGCACCGCCGCCTGACCGCCGACGCGGAGGCGGAGCGACGGCCGGCGCCGGCGCGCGACGAGGTCGTCTTCTCCGTCCGCCTGGTCGCCGCCGCCATGCTCGGCGACGCGCTGATGGGCGACGTGCTCAACCGGCTCAGCGGCCACGCCGACGGCGGCGCGCACCAGCGCCGTTTCCGCCGCTGGCTGGGCGATCTCCTGGAGACGCGCTTCGCGCCGAGCGCGCCGGCCAAGCGCCGCCGGCGCCGCCGCTAGGCGGAATTTTCCACTTCCCCCGCCGCCGCGCGCTCCTATCCTGTCGGCATGACGCGCGTATCGAGGCTGCTGCCCGCCCTCTGCCTGCTGTTGCTCGCCTGCGGCTCCGATGACGGTGGCGGCTCGGCCGCGACGCCAACCCCCGTCCCCACCGCGACGCCGACGCCGAACCCGCTGGCACAGGCTTGTGTCGATGCCGGCGGCACGGTCACCACCCGCCTCTGCTGCTCCGGCCAGAGCGACTTTCCCTCTACCTGCGGCATCGGCGCCTGCGGCTGCAGTCCGGCGGCGAGCCGCCTGCTGCCGCTGTGTGAATGTCCCGACGGCAGTTGCTGGAATGGGACGGACTGCGCGGCGCGGGGATCCTGAGAGATGACGGGAACGGGATCGGCAACGGGTACGGGAACGGGTCGAGTTGGATCAGTTTGAGTCGAAGACGGATCCACTCGACCCGTTCCCATACCCCCACCCCGTACCCGTACCCGGCTTCAGTGAGAGTGCAGCGATTGCTCGTCCCCGATCACCTGCGCTAGCAGGGCGCGCATGCCGCCCGTGCGCTTCAGCATCCAGACGCCGATCGAGGGAACGACGTTCGCCGCGCTGGCGCGGCACTGGCAGCGCGCCGAGGCGCTCGGCTACCACTCGGCCTGGCTCGACGACCATTTCTACGGCGTCGCGACGCGGCCGTCGGATGACTCGCCGGAGTGCTGGACGCTGATGGCGGCGCTGGCGCGCGAGACCACCACGCTGCGCTTCGGCACGCTGGTGGTGTGCAACAGCTACCGCCACCCGCCGCTGCTGGCGAAGATGGCGGCGACGCTCGACCAGGTCAGCGACGGCCGGCTGGAGTTCGGCCTCGGCGCTGGCTGGTTCGAGCAGGAGTACATCGCCTACGGCTACGACTTCCCCCCGATCGCCGAGCGCCTCGCTCGCCTGGAGGAAGCGCTGCACATCTGCCGGGCGCTGTGGACCGCCGAGCAGGCGAGCTTCGACGGCCGCTACTACCGCCTGCGCCAGGCGTTCTGTAACCCCAAGCCGGTGCAGCGCCCCTATCCGCCGATCATGATCGGCGGCGGCGGCGAGCGCGTGCTGCTGCGCCTGGTCGCCGCGCACGCCGACCGCTGGAACTTCGGCGGCACGGTGGACGACTTCCGCCGCAAGATCCCGATCCTCGAACGCCACTGCGCCGCCGTCGGCCGCGATCCGGCGACGATCGAAAAGAGCTGGTTCGGCAACGTCATCATCGAGCCCGACCAGGCGGCGCTCGACGCGCGCCTCGCCAAGCGCCGCGCCCGCGGCCACGGCGACGCCTACGGCCTCAACACCCTGGTCGGCACGCCCGAGCAGCTGATCGCCACCTTCCGCGAGTACATCGCCGCCGGCGTCACGCACTTCATCGGCATGTTCGGCCGCGTCGAGCGCCTCGGCGCGACCGAGCTGTTCGCCGAGACGGTGATGCCGGCGTTCCGCTAAGATTCACCACAGAGACACCGAGGCACGGAGGCGAGCGTCACTGAGGAATTTCGCGTCCGTGTTTCGAATCCGTCCAAACATGAGAAACGACTGACTATGACCCAGCGATTGCTCCGTGCTTCCTCTCCGTGCCTCCGTGCCTCCGTGGTGAATCTTCTCCTGGTCTTCGCCGCGACGACCGCCGCCGCGCAGGGGCCGCAGGACTGGATCAAGCGCATCCTCGACCCGGCGACGATCGGCGTCACCGCGCCGCCCGGGGCGGTGATGAACCGCAAGCTGACGGTGGACTACCTGAGCAAGACCGACCCGCCGAAGGAGATGGCGATCTACATGATGCCGCTCGACCAGCTGGCGGCGGCGTCGGCGCACTTCGAGAAGACGCTCGGCGTCAAGCCCGAGGTGTCGGGCAGCGGTCTGTTCGAGATCCACCGCTTCGCCGTGCCGGCCAAGGGGCTGGTCATCATCTGCACGCGCTCGCAGTTCGTCGACAACAAGCTGCAGATCACGATGGAGTACACCCCGCCGGCAAAGGCCGGTTGACACCGACGACGCCGCGCCGCATCCTCGCGTCGTCATGCCTCGCCGTCTCGCTGCCGCGCTCCTGGCGGTCGTCATCGCCCTCGCCGGGCTGACCTCGGTCGCCTGCGCGGCCGGCAGCTGCCTGCAGGTCAGCGGCGTGCGCATGAAGTGCTGCGCCGGCGAGGGCTGGCGCAGCGACCGCGCCTGCTGCGACACGCGCATCGCCAAGGCCGCCCCGCCGGCTGCCGCGGCGTTCGAACGCGCGCCGCAGGCGGCGCCGCCGGCCGTCCTGCCGGCTCTGCCCGTCGCCGCCCTCGCAGCACCGCGGGCGCCCGCGCTTTCGGTCGTCGCCCCGCGCAGCCTCGGCCCGCCGGCCTCGCTGCTCGCGCACCACACCGCCCTGCTCTGCTGAGCCGCCGCTCCCCTTCGCGGGACTGAGTGGTGGTGCGGGGTCCGCCCCGCGACGACGCGCCCGAGCGGGCGCGTCCTGCACAGGAGCAGAGCATGCGTACGATCTGGTGCGCGCTCGCCGCACGGCGAGCGCGACGCGAACTGGCGATCATCGGCGCGCTGGTTGTCGGCCTGACGCGGCCAGCCGGCGCCGCCGACCCCTTGCGGCTGGCCGACGCCATCGACCTGGCGCTGCGCGACAACCCGGCGATCGCCGGCGCCGCGCAACGCGCCGACGCGCTGCGCGCCCGCCCGGCGCAGGTGTCGGCCTACGACGACCCGACGCTCAGCTGGGAGGCGTGGGACATCCCCGAGTCGCTGCGCATCGACGCCGCCGAGAACAACATCTTCCGTCTGACGCAGAAGCTGCCCTTCCCTGGCAAGCGCAGCAAGGCCGGCGAGGCCGCGGCGCACGAAGCCGACGCCGCCGGCGCCGACACCGACGCCGTGCGTCTGGCGGTGCGGGCGGCGGTGACGCGCGCCTACGCCGACCTGTGGCTGGCCGGCGAACGGGCGCGCGTGCTGGAGCGCGACCGCGTGCTGTTCGACCGCATGACCCGCACCGCGGAGAGCCAGTACGCCATCGGCCAGACCGCCCAGGCCGACGTGCTGCGCGGCCAGGTCGAGCTGACTCACAGCATCATCGCGCAACGCACCGCGAGACTGGCGATCGAGGCGGCGCGCGCCGAGCTCAACGCGCTGCTCAGCCGCACGGCCGAGGCGCCGCTCGGCGAACCGGAAGCGCCGAGCGTGCGGCACATCGAGACGCCGTTGGCGGCGCTCACCGAGCGCGCTCTGGCGGCGCGTCCGGAGCTGGCCGGCCAGCGGGCGATGATCGACCGTGAGCACTCCGGCGCCGAGCTGGCGAAGCTCGGCTGGTGGCCGGATTTCGAGGTCAGCGTCGGCCGCTTCATCAACTACGGGCGCAACGACGGCTTCGGCGCGATGGCCTCGGTGACGCTGCCCTTCGTCCAGGCCGACAAGTACCGCGCCGCCGAGGGCGAGGCGAAGGCGCGCGTCGCCGGCGCCGAAGCGGCGCTGCGCAGCCTGCAGGACGGCGTGCGCCGCGAGGTGGCGCAGGCCTACCTGGCCGCCAACACCGCGGCGCTGGAGTACGAGCTGGCGCGCACCACGCACGTGCCGCACGCCGAGCAGGCGGTACGCGTCACCGAGGCCGCGTACGCCAGCGGCGCGGTCGAGTTTGCCGCGCTGCTCGACGCGCTGCGCACGGTACAGGAGACCCATCTGCAGCACGCCGAGGCGGCGGCGGCGTACCTGCGCGCCGTCGCCGATCTCGAACGCGCGGTCGGCGGCCCACTCGACGCCGCCACCGGAGGCCAGTCGTGATGCGCCATGTTGCCGTTCTCCTGCTGCTGCTGGTCGCGCTGGCCGCCGGCTACGCCGCCCGCCCCTATCTCGATGCGCGCACCGCCGCGCCGCTGGCCACGCCGCCACACCCGCCGCACGCGCCGCTCTACCAGTGCTCGATGCATCCGCAGATCGTCTCCGACCATCCCGGCACCTGCCCGATCTGCCAGATGAAGCTGACGCGGGTGGACGACGAGCGCGCGCTCGCGCCGACCGCCCGCGCCCCCCGCTTCTACCGCCATCCGATGCGCGCCGACGTGACCTCGCCGGTCCCCGCCAAGGACGAGATGGGGATGGACTACATCCCGGTGTACGACGACGACAGCGCCGCCGATGCCAGCGACGTGCCGCACCACGCCGGCTTCACCCTCTCCTCGGAGCGCCAGCAGTTGATCGGCGTGCGCCGCGGACACGTCGAGCGGCGCGCGCTGGCGCGCGACATCCGCGCCGTCGGCACGGTGGCCTACGATCCAGCCCTCTACCAGGCGATCACCGACTACCGGCAGGCGCTGGCGGCGCGCGGCCAGCTGCACGACGAGGCGCTGCCCGAGGCGCGCGCCGGCAGCGACCGCATCGTCGGCGCGGCGGCGCTGCGCCTGCGCCAGCTCGGTCTCTCCGACGTGCAGATCCGCGACGCCGCGCGCGGCGGCGGCGACGCCGGAGCGCTGCTGCTGCCCGGCGCCACCGCGTGGGTCTACGCCCAGGTGTACGAGTACGAGATCGACGCCGTCCGCCCCGGCCAGACGGTGACGGTGAATGTGCCGTCGCAGGGCGAGCGCGCCTATCGCGGCACGGTCATCGGCATCGACCCGATCCTCGACGCGACGACGCGCACGGCGCGCGTCCGCGTGCAGGTCGCCACGCCGGAGGGGGGCCTGCGTCCCGAGTCGTTCGTCACCGCGCTGATCCACGTCCCCACCGCCGAGGTGGTGGCGGTGCCGAGCGACGCCATCCTCGACACCGGCCGCGACCAGTTCGTCTTCGTCGTGGCCGACGGCACGCGCTTCACGCCGCGCGCCGTGCGCGTCGGCCGCGAGGCGGGCGGCTGGACCGAGATCCTCGCCGGCGTCGAACCCGGCGCCGAGGTGGTGACGTCGGCCAACTTCCTGATTGACTCGGAATCGCGCTTTCGCGCCGCGGCGGCCGCATTTCAGCGCGACGACCACCCCCACCCTGACCGTCCCCCGCCGGGCGGGGGAGGGAATCCAGCACCGGACGCCGGTGGAGCGCACGAATGATCGAGCGGATCATCGAGTTCAGCGCGCACAACCGGGTGCTGGTGCTGCTGCTCACCGGCGTGGCGCTGGCTGGCGCGTACTGGTCGGTGCGGCACGTGCCGCTCGACGCGATTCCCGACCTGTCGGACACCCAGGTCATCGTCTTCTCGCGCTGGGACCGCAGCCCCGACATCCTCGAAGACCAGGTCACCTACCCAATCGTCACCGCGCTGCTCGGCGCGCCGAAGGTGAAGGCCATCCGCGGCTTCTCCGACTTCGGCTATTCGTACGTCTACGTCATCTTCGAGGACGGCACCGATCTCTACTGGGCGCGCTCGCGCGTCCTGGAGTACCTGAGCAAGATCCTCCCGCGCCTGCCGGACGGCGTGCGCACCGAGATCGGCCCCGACGCCACCAGCGTCGGCTGGGTCTACCAGTACGCGCTGGTCGACCGCACCGGACAGTACGACCTGGCGCAGCTGCGCAGCCTGCAGGACTGGTACCTGCGCTATCACCTGCAATCGGTGCCGGGCGTCGCGGAGGTGGCGGCGGTGGGCGGTTTCACCAAGCAGTACCAGGTGAACGTCGATCCGACCCGGCTGCTCGCCTACAACCTGCCGCTGACCCAGGTCATCGACGCGGTGCGCAAGAGCAACGACGAAACCGGCGGCCGCCTGATGGAGTTCGCCGGCACCGAGTACATGGTGCGCGGCCGCGGCTACCTGAAGGGCGTCGACGACCTCGCCCAGGCGGTGGTCGGCGTCGACGCGAAGAGCGGCACGCCGGTGCTGCTGCGCAACGTCGCCGACGTCACCATCGGGCCCGACATCCGGCGCGGCGTCGCCGACCTCGACGGGCTCGGTGACACGGTCGGCGGCGTCGTCGTCATGCGCCACGGCGAGAACGCGCTCAACGTCATCGCACGCGTCAAGGCGCGGCTCGACGAGCTGCGGCCGACGTTGCCGCCGGGCGTCGAGCTGGTCACCACCTACGATCGCGCCGGCCTCATCGAGCGCGCCGTCGATACGCTGCTGGCGGCGCTGAGCGAGGAGATGGTGATCGTCAGCCTCGTCATCCTGGTGTTCCTCTGGCACATCCCGTCGGCGCTGATCCCGATCGTCACCATTCCGGTGGCGGTGTGTCTCGCCTTCATTCCGCTCTACTTCTTCGGCTTCAGCTCCAACATCATGTCGCTCGCCGGCATCGCCATCTCGATCGGCGTGCTGGTGGACGGCGCCATCGTCGAGGTCGAGAACGCCTACAAGCGCCTGGAGGAGTGGATCGCCGGCGGGCGGCGCGGCGACTTCCACGCGGTCCGCCTGCAGGCACTCAAGGAGGTCGGCCCCTCGGTCTTCTTCTCGCTGCTGGTGATCGCGGTCGCCTTCCTGCCGATCTTCGTGCTGGTCGATCAGGAGGGGCGCCTCTTCAAGCCCCTGGCGGTGTCGAAGAACCTCGCCATGGGCATCGCCGCGCTGCTGGCGATCACCCTCGACCCCGCCCTGCGCATGCTGTTCACGCGCATGAGCGATTTCCAGTTCCGCCCCCGGCCGCTGGCGCGCCTGGTCAACCTGATTGCGGTCGGCCGCTACTACCCGGAGGAGCGCCACCCGATCAGCCGCGTCCTCTTCCGCCTCTACGAGCCGGTCTGCCGCTTCGTCCTGCGTCACCGCATGCTGACGCTGGCGACCGCGCTGGCGCTGGTCGCCAGCACGGTGCCGGTCTACTTCCGCCTCGGCTCGGAGTTCATGCCGCCGCTCTACGAGGGCGACTTCCTCTACATGCCGACCGCCCTGCCCGGCATGTCGGTGACCGAGGCGCAGCGCATCCTGCAGGCGCAGGACCGCGTGCTGATGACCTTCCCGGAAGTGGCGCGCGTCTTCGGCAAGGCGGGCCGCGCCGACTCGCCGACCGACCCGGCGCCGTTCTCGATGGTCGAGACCACCGTGCTGCTCAAGCCCGAGTCGGAATGGCGCCGCGTGCCGCGCTGGTACTCCGACTGGCCGCAGTGGCTGCAGCGCCTCGCGGCGCGCTTCACGCCGCCGCACCTGACGCCGGAAGAGCTGCAGAACGAGATGGACGAACGGCTGCGCTTCGCCGGCATCCCGAACATCTGGACGATGCCGATCAAGAACCGCATCGACATGCTGTCCACCGGCGTACGCACGCCGATCGGCATCAAGATCCTCGGCCCCGATCTGGCGGAGATCCAACGCCTCGGCGAGGAGCTCGAGGCGCTGCTGCGCGAGGTGCCGGGCACGCGCAACGTGCTCGCCGAGCGCACCGCCGGCGGCTACTACCTCGACTTCGACCTCAACCGCGCGGCGCTGGCGCGCTACGGCCTGTCGGTCGACGACGCGCAACAGGTGATCCTCTCGGCGATCGGCGGCGAGACCGTCACCACGGCCATCGAGGGGCGCGAGCGCTATCCGGTCAACGTGCGCTACGCGCGCGACTTCCGCGACGACCTGCCGGCGCTGCGCCGCGTGCTGGTGCCGACCGCCGGCGGCGCGCAGATCCCGCTGGCGCAGATCGCCGACATCCGCAAGCGCGAGGGGCCGGCGATGATCCGCAACGAGAGCGGCCAGCTCGCCGGCTACGTGTACGTCGACATGACCGGACGCGACATCGGCGGCTACGTCGACGAAGCCAAGCAGCTGGTCGGCGAGCGGCTGACGTTGCCGACCGGCTACTCGCTGGTCTGGTCGGGGCAGTACGAGAACCTGGCACGGGTGCGCGAGCGGCTGGTGATCGTCCTGCCGCTCACCATCTTCCTGATCGCGCTGCTGCTCTACATGAACACCAAGTCGGCGGTGAAGGCCGGCATCGTGTTGCTCGCCGTGCCGTTCTCGCTGGTCGGCGCCATCTGGCTGCTGTACGCGCTCGGCTATCACCTCTCGATCGCGGTCTGGGTCGGCATGATCGCGCTGATGGGCCTCGACGCCGAGACCGGCGTGTTCATGCTGCTGTTCCTCGATCTCGCCTACGACGATCGGGTGCGCGCCGGACAGATGCGCACGCGCGCCGACCTCGAGGAGGCGATCGTGCACGGCGCGGTGCGCCGCATCCGGCCGAAGATGATGACCGTCGCGGCGATGTTCATGGGCCTGCTGCCGCTGATGTGGTCGGTCGGCTCCGGCGCGGATCTGATGAAGCGCATCGC
>JANRJF010000061.1:0-32985 GCA_033764095.1 Deltaproteobacteria bacterium
CGCGGCGCGCCGCTCAGTTCGCCGCACTGCCCGCCCGTCGGGCCGGTCGGCGTCGGCGAGGCGGTCGCCGTCGGCGTCGCGGTCTCGACCAGCACGGTTGGGGTGTCGGTGGGGACGTCGGTGACCGTCGCGGTGGCGGTGCCGGTCGGGACGGCGAGCGTCTCGGTGGTGGTCGGCGTCGCGGTCTCGACCAGCACGGTCGGGGTGTCGGTGGGGACGTCGGTGACCGTCGCGGTGGCGGTGCCGGTCGGGACGGCGAGCGTCGCCGTTCCGGTGGGCGTGGCGGTGTCGGCAGCGACGGTGGCGGTAGCGGTCGGCGTCGCGGTGCCTGACGCAGTCCCGGTCGGGACCGCCAGCGTGCCGGTCGGCGTCGTGGTCACCACGATTCCCGTCGCAGTCGCTTCATCGAACGTCTCGGTCGGCGTCGCGGTCGCACTCGCCGTTCCGGTTGGGACCGCCAGGGTCGGCGTCGGCGTGGCATCGCCGCTCGGCGGCGTTTCGGTCGGAGTGTCCGCCGGCAGCGGCGTAAACGTCGGCGTGAAGGTCGGCGTCGCGTCGAGCCCGGTCGGCGTCGGCGTGACCTCCTGCTCGCAGGGAAAGAGCGCGTCGCCGGTCTTTCGCTCGTACAGGAAACGCAGCACCTCACAACTGACGCGCGGATGCTCGACGCAGTTCTGCACGTTGCAGAACGCGTTGCAGAGGCCGTACGGCGCACCGTCCAGCGCGTCGCACGGGTCCTCCCACGGTGGGTGCACCAGGCGCTCAGCCGTCTGCGCGGACCCCGATCGCGGTACCGCAAAGCATGTCACCACGGCCAAGCCGATCCTCCAAATCCTGGACAGATGCTGCATGTGCGCTCCTCCCCGAGGCGATAGTGCCGCGCCGTGCGCGACCGGGTGCCGAGCGGTTCAAGTTCCGCGCCGCGCGGCGCGCGGCGGCGCTCGGGTACGGTCAGTCCGGTGGCGAAGATCCGCGTCGGTAAACACTACGCGAGCGCCGCGTGCTGATGTTGCAGGCGCAGCGTGGCGCACCGGTCGGAAATCGCCTCGGCATCGAGGTGCTTTGCGGCGCGCGGCAACCCGACGGCGGCGTGCGCAACAAAGCGCGCACGCCGCGCATCCCGGCGGGCGACGGGCGGGAGCTACGAAGCCGAAGCGGCGGGCAGGGTGTCGGCCACGTGCGCCGCCGCGGCGAGATGCGCGGCGGAGGCGTGGGCGAGGCAGGCGTCGGTGAGCTTGATGACGTGCCCGTCGCCGTGCGCGACGGCGCGCGCGATGGGGTCGATGCCGTCGCGCGGCGCGGCGGCGACTGGCGCCGGCGGCTGCTCGCCGAAGGCGGCGTACAGTGCGCAGCCGGTCTGCCAGGCGAAACGCAACGCGCGGCGACCGGTCGCCTCGCTGACGTGCGGCAGCAGATGCTCCACGGCGGCGACGCCGGTGACGGCATGGACGAAGACGATGCTGCCGAGCACGCTGTTCGCGTTGGCGAGGTAGAGGCGGGCGAACAGCTCGCTCAACGCCGCTGCGGTGGCCGTCGGGTCGCCGCTCCAGTCGGGCAGATCGATGACCGGCGCGAATGCGGGCAGCTGGTCGAGCGCGGCCAGCGCCGAGGTGATGGTCCCGGCGAAGCGGCGCTGGGTGGGGCTGAGGCGCGGGACGCGGGTCAGCGCGGTGGCGAGCGACAGCCCGCGCGATCGTCCATCGGTGGCCGTCGGCAGCGTCTGATAGGTGGCCGCCCAGCTCGCCAGCCCGTCGCCGAGCTCGCGCACGCGCCCGGCGTTCTCGCCGGCGGCCAGGGCGCGCACCGCGTGGCCGACGCGGATGACACCGTGCGCGGCGGCGGCGCAGAACCCGGGCGCGAGACGCGCGACCCAGCGGTCGAGCACGGCGCGCCACGGCGCGCCCGCCAGCTCGGCGGCGAACAGGGCGCGCCAGTCGCTGACCCGTGCCTCGACGGCCAGCGCGTCGCGCCAGGCGTCGGCCGCGATCGGCGCACGCGGCGCCGGCCACGGCAGGAGCTCGGCGCGGTAGCGCGCCAGCCAGGCGGGCACGGCGTCGCCACGGCCGAGCGCGCACAGCGCCTCGACCGCCATCGGTGCGTGGCTGGTCATGCCGTTGCGCAGGTCGGGCCCGCTGGCGGCGAGCTCGACGAGCGCGTCGTCGAGCGGCGTGTAGTCGGTGGTCGCACGCGGACCAACGGTGACGAGGCTGGCGGGCATGGGTATCTCCTTCCTGTCCCGTACGATGCCGCCTCCCGCCAGGTAATCAACGAAGTCGACAGGATATCGTCAGTTTGCCACTCTGCTGACATGACCGACGACCCGCGCATCAATCTCGCCGCCAATCTGCGTCGCCTGCGCGAGATGCGCGCCTGCTCGCAGGAGCAGGCGGCGCGTCTGGCCGGCATCCCGCGCGCCACCTGGGCGAGTCTCGAGTCGGGCACCGCCAACCCGACGCTGGTGGTGCTGACCCGCGTCGCCGCGGCGCTGGCGGTGTCTATCGAAGAGCTGATCGGCCCGCCGCGCACCGCCTGCCGGCTCTACCGCGCCGCCGAGCTCGGCGCGCGCCGCCGCCAGGGCGTGCCGATCCGGCCGCTGGTGCCGGAGGCGATTCCCGGCCTGGAGGTGACGCGCATGGAGCTGCCGGCCGGTGCGACGCTGACCGGCGTTCCGCACACCCCCGGCACGCGCGAGTACCTGACCTGCGAGCGCGGCCGCCTCGAGCTCACCGCTTCGGGCGAGCACTGGCAGTTGAGCGCCGGCGACGTGCTGGTGTTCCGCGGCGACCAGCGCCACAGCTACCGCAATCCCGATGCGCGCGGCGCCGCGGTGGCGATCAGCGTCGTCTGCTTTGCGCGCGGGTGAGGGGGGCGGCTCCTGACACTGACGCGCGCGGCCGCGCAACGCGGCGCCGAGCCCGCTCGCGAGGTGCGAGCGCCCAAGCCAGAGCCCGAGCCCGAGTCGATGGTCTACCCGTCCTCCGCCGCGACTACTTCAACCCGCCGGAATCCATCTCCCCGGCCGGTCCCGCGCCGCCCGGGCCGAGCAGGCCGCCGGAGCTGAAGTGGCCACGGCCGGGGACGAAGTTGACCTCGACGCGCAGGCCGTCGGGGTCCTCGAAGAGCACCGAGTAGTAGCCGGGGGCGAAGCTGCCTTCCTCCGGCGGGTGGACGATGTGCGCGTGCAGCTCGTCGACCAGGAAGCGGTGGATGCTGTCGACATCCTCACGGCTGCGGGCGCGGAAGCAGAGGTGGTGCAGGCCGGGGCGGTCCTGGTCGAAGCGGCGGTCGCGTTTGTCGGGCGGTGCGCTGCGCACCAGGATGCCGGTGCGGCTGCCGATGCAGTAGACGATCTCCGGTCCCTTGATGAGCGTCTGCATCTCGAGGAACTGGCAGAAGCGCTCCCAGAACGGCAGGCAGCGCTCGTAGTCGTTCACCGTCAGTTGGATGTGGGCGATACCGTTGACTGAAACCGTCATGTCACAGGCTCCTCTGCGCGGTGCGGCTCACCACAGCTCGTCCGTGTAGCGATCGGTGCCGACCACCGTCGGCAGCCAGGGGCTGGCGAAGACGACGCGCCCGAGCCCGCTCGCGTCGATGTCGCGCTGCAGCTGTTCGAAGCGCTCCCAGCATTGCTCGGCCGGCGTGTCGGGGAAGAACAGGTAGAGGTCGAGCCGTTCCGGCCGCTCGACGCGCGGAATGGTCATCGGTCCCTCGCGCTGCGGGATCGGCGCCCAGCGCGAGCACGACGCGAGCGGCGAGCCGGCCAGCGCGCCGGGCAGATGCTGATCGCGAAACCAGGCATCGAAGCGCGCCGCGTCGACCCCCTCGTTGCGCTCGACGAACACCGTCGCCATGCCGGCGAACGGATGGTCGAGCGACAGCGCCAGCGGCACCGGATCGGCGTCGCGGTAGCGGCACCAGGCGAGCGTGTACATCAGCGTGTGGACGTGCGTGCGCGCGTCGAAGCCGCGCTGGTTCTGGTACAGCCAGCGCGCCTGCTCGCCGGCCCACTGGTGATGCTCGTCGTGGTGGCCGGCGTGGATCCAGTAGGTCGCGACGTACGAGCCCGCCTGCACGCTCGGCCGCGCGATCGTCGAGTCGGCCGGGAAGCGCTTCTCCTTCAACCGCTTCGGCGCCACCCAGCGCCGCCCGGCGAAGAGCCACGGGCCGACCATGCAGCCGGCGTAGAAGTGATCGCGCTCGTACCAGCGGTTGTACGCCACCTCGTGGCCGACGTGCGGATCGACCATGGTGAACAGCATGCTGCCGACCTGAACCGGAAACTCCTGCATCGCCCCTCCAATCGTCGCCAACCGGAGTAACCACAGATGAACAGCGATGAACACAGATCAAGCCCATCGCCCGGGACCGCCAGGCACATCGTTACGGCCGCTCGAACGCGACAGGAGATGAACGAGGCGAGCGGAGGACGGCGATGGCGCGGCAGGACAGACGGATGAAGATGGCGGCGCTGCCGGTCGATCGCGCACCAGTTCGCGAGGCGAACGTCGCGCCACCGGGCTGGGCGATCGAGAGCGTCTTCGGCGCCGGCCGCCCGAGCTCGACGCGGCGCGGCCTCGAGCCCGCCTTCGTGCTCTTCGAGTCGCACGTGATGGACGCGCTGCGCACCCGCGCCGCTGGCCGCGGCCTCGCCTACGACGCGCTCGTCCGCCTCATCGTCCGCGACCACGTCGACGAGTACTGATTGCACGCTCACGTCGTAGGAGCGCGCCCGCTCGCAACCAGGAAGTAGCGCGGGCCTCCGCGCCCGCCTCCTTCACCCTTTGTCGCGCTTCGCGCCGGCGGTGATCGGCGCAGGGCGTCGCCGCCGACCCGCCGGGACGACGCGACGGGCGACCGCCGGCGATTCCAGCTTGCGCCACCGCCGCCGCCTTGGTAACAGCGTTAACGTTCCCTGTTAACGCCGTTACCCATGCCCACCCGCCGCACCGCCACCGCCGTTGCGCCGCGCCGACCGCGCGGGCGTCCGCCGCTGACCAGCGCGGCGATCGTCAGCGCGGCGCGGCGGCTGATCGAGACGCGCGGTGTCGACGCCTGTTCGATGCGCACGCTGGTCGGCGAGCTCGGCGTGCAGGCGCCGGCGTTGTATCGGCGCATCGGCAGCAAGGACGAGTTGTTGGCGCTGGTGCTCGACGACGTGATGGGCGACATGAGCTTCCCGGTCGACGGCGCCTGGCAGGCGCAGCTCGCCGAGCTCATGCGCCGCCTGCGCGCCGTGTTTGCGCGCCGGCCGGCGCTGGCGGCGCTGCACGCCTACAGCACGCCGCACGGGCCGAACGCGCTGCGCTTCATCGAGGCGGCGGCGGCGCCGCTGCGCCGCGCCGGGTTCTCCGACGAGAGCGCCAGCTTCGCCATCACCGCGCTCACCACCTACACCATCGGCTTCACCTTCCTCAGCGGCAGCCGCGCGCGCGGCACGGCGCATCGGCAGGCGCGCGAGACGCTGCGGCGCGGCCGCGAGGCGGCGCGCCGGCGGCGCAACGGCGAGGCGCTCGGCGCCTACGCGGTGCTGGAGGGCACGCACTACGCCGACGCCGACCGCCTGTTCGAGTTCGGGCTCCGTCACATGATCGCCGGTCTGGAAGCGGATCTGCCGGCGCATTGAGATTCTCCGCAACGAAAGGACGCGTTCCATGCACACCGCACTCTGCGACACGTTGGGCATCGACTTCCCGATCTTCGCCTTCAGCCACTGCCGCGACGTCGTCGCCGCGGTCAGCAAGGCGGGCGGCTTCGGCGTGCTCGGCGCGGTCGGCTTCTCGCCGGCGCAACTGGAGATCGAGCTCAAGTGGCTCGACGAGCACGTCGGCGACAAGCCGTACGGCGTCGATATCGTCATCCCCGGCAAGTACGAGGGCATGGGCGAGGTCGACCCGGCCAAGCTGGAGCAGATGCTGCTCGCGGCGATTCCCGAGGAACATCGCAAGTTCGCCGACAAGATCCTCAGCGATCACGGCGTGCCGAAGCTGCCCGAGGGGGAGAGCCCGGTGCAGCAGCTGCTCGGCTGGACCGCCGCAACGGCGACGCCGCAGGTCGAGGTCGCGCTCAAGCATCCGAAGGTGAAGCTGATCGCCAACGCGCTCGGCACGCCGCCCGAGGACATCATCACGCAGATCCACGACAGCGGCCGGCTGGTCGCGGCGCTGTGCGGCGCCGGCAAGCAGGCCAAGGCGCACAAGGCGGCTGGCATCGACATCATCATCGCGCAGGGCACCGAGGGCGGCGGTCACACCGGCGACGTCGGCAGCATGGTGCTGTGGCCCGAGGTGATCGAGGCGGTGGCGCCGACGCCGGTGCTGGCGGCCGGCGGCATCGGCTCCGGCAAGCAGATCGCCGCGGCGCTGGCGATGGGCGCGCAGGGCGTGTGGACCGGCACCCTGTGGCTGACCGTCACCGAGGCCGATGCGCCGCCGGCGCAGGTCGAGTCCTATCTGAAGGCCGGTACGCGCGACACGGTGCGTTCGAAGAGCTTCACCGGCAAGCCGTGCCGCATGCTGAAGAACGACTGGACCGAGGCGTGGGAAGGGCCCGAGTCGCCCGGCACGCTCGGCATGCCGCTGCAGTTCATGGTGACGTCGGAGGCGGTGAGCCGCGGCCACCGCTACGCCGACAAGGCCAAGGACGTGATGTTCAATCCCGCCGGCCAGGTCATCGGCCACATCAACGCGCAGCGCCCGGTGCGCGAGGTGATGAGCGAGCTGGTCAACGGCTACGTCGAGGCCGTCGAGCGCCTGCAGGCGCTGACCAGCGAGTAATTCCGGTTCCCTCCCCCGCGCCAGCGGGGGAGGGCCAGGGTGGGGGCCGACGTGCGGCCCCCGTCAGCTCAGACGCTCAGACCGCTGCCGGCCGGGCGCCGCGTTGCGCGCGCCGGCGGCGGCGCGGTGCGGGCGGGCGATTGCCGCGTTCGGGGTGGCGCGGCGCCGGTGCGTCGGTGGTGCACAGCGCGTGCGCGCCGATCGGCAGGGTCATGCCGATGGCGCGCTCGATGTCGGCCATCTGCTCGGCCTCGTCGGCGGCGATGAAGGTGATCACCTGGCCGCTGGCCCCGGCGCGCGCGGTGCGGCCGGCGCGGTGGATGTAGTCGTCCGAGGTGCGCGGCACGTCGAAGTTGACGACGTGTGAGATGCCGTTGATGTCGAGGCCGCGGCCGGCGACGTCGGTGGCGACCAGCACCGGGAACTCGCCGCGCCGGAAGGCGTCGAGCGCGGCGCTGCGCTCCGCCTGGCTGCGGTCGGAGTGGATGCTGGTGCTCGGCACGCCGCCGCGGGTGATGCCGCGCGCCAGTCGGTCGGCGTCGGCCTTGCGCTTCACGAAGACGATCACCGAGCGCATGTCGTCGGCCTCGCGCAGCAGGCTCGACAGCAGCGCCGCCTTGCGATCCTGGCCGACGCGATAGGTCTGGTGGTCGATGCCGCCGGCGGGGCGCTGGCGGTCGACGGTCACCGTCGCCGGATCGGTGAGAATGCTGGCGGCGAGCTCGAGGATGCGCGGCGACAGCGTCGCCGAGAACAGCAAGGTCTGCCGCGTCGCCGGCAGCGCGGCGAGGATGCGCTGCACGTCGGGCAGGAAGCCCATGTCGAGCATGCGGTCGGCCTCGTCGAGGACGACGACCTCGACGTTGTCGAGCTTGGCGCTGCCGAAGCGCATGTGGTCGAGCAGCCGGCCGGGGGTGGCGACGACGATGTCGCTGCCCTGTTTGAGCGCGTGCTCCTGCGGCCCCATGTCGACGCCGCCGACCACCGACACGGCGCTCAGGCCCAGGTAGTAGCCGAGCGCCAGCGCCTGCTCGTCGATCTGCATCGCCAGCTCGCGGGTCGGCGACAGGATCAGCGCCCGGCAGCCGTCCGGCTTGGGGCCCGCCAGCCGCTGCAGGATCGGCAGCAGGAAGGCGGCGGTCTTGCCGGTGCCGGTCGAGGCGCAGCCGATCAGGTCGCGCCCGGTCAGGATGACCGGAATCGCCTGCGCCTGGATCGGCGTCGGCTGCGTGTAGCCCATGTCCGCCACGGCGTCCGCCAGGGAGGGCACCAGGCCGAGGTCTTCAATCGATGTACTCATACTTCTCCGAACTTGTCTGCCAACGGCCCGGCCGATTTGGATTTGGGGGCCGTGTCTTTCACTCCCGCGGCTGCGTCCACGGACTGCGCGACGCCGCACGGCGGGGGTGGGGTGGAATTCAACTTCTTCCACGTGTGACACATGCCCGGGCTCAATGCCAGCCCATCCCTGAACCCGCCACGCGTGGCTGTTCGCAGGCGGCATCGTCTGCGTCGCGCTGCTCGGGATGTCGCGGTGGCGGGCCCGGGAGCACCGGCGCCTCGACTCTGCACTTGAGGACCCTGCAGGCGACGCGTATCGAGTGATCCGTGTCCGACAGGCCGTCGCTTGGCGTGGGACAGCGTCTGCTGCTGCGCATCGCCCAACTCGTGATCGTCGTCAGTGTCGCCGCGCTGGTGGCGGCGGCGCTGCCGTCTCGGCACGCCGAGGGGTCGCCGTCGGTCTGGGCGTTGGTGGTCAGCGTACCGGCGGGGGTGTTCGTCGGCGTGCTGGCCGCATTGAACTACCGTCCGCACATCGAGCGGGTGCTGACGGGGCAGCGCTGGCGCGAGCCGGAGCAGCGCCGCTGATCAGTCGGCGGCAGCGCGCAGCTTGGCGACGACCGACGGGTGGGCGCGGATGCGCAGGTGGCGGCCGGCCTCGTCGCAGGTCTCGGCGAGCACGCGACAGGAGGCGTGCACCTCGCCGACCAGGCGCTGCTGCGAGTAGGGGATCAGCAGGTCGGTCTCGACGAAGTCGCGCTCGAAGAACTGCACGATGCGGGCGCGCAGCGCCGCGACATCCTCGCGACGACGCGACGAGATCAGCAACGCGTCCGGGTAGGCCGCGACCAACTCGGCCGCGCGCGTCTGGTCGACGCGATCGGCCTTGTTCAGCACCAGCAGGCGCGGCTGCTCGGCGGCGCCGATCTCCTCCAACACCTGCACGGTGACGGCGATCTGCGCCGGGAAGTCGGGGTCGGCGGCGTCGACGACGTGCACCAGCAGCGCCGCCTCGCGCGCCTCGTCGAGCGTCGAGCGAAAGGAGGCGACCAGGTCGTGCGGCAGCTTCTTGATGAAGCCGACGGTGTCGCTGACCAGGATGCGCGGCACCGTCTCCGGCTGCAGCGCGCGCACGGTGGTGTCGAGCGTGGCGAACAGCTGGTCGGCGACCAGCAGATCGGTGCTGGTCAGCGCACGCATCAGCGACGACTTGCCGGCGTTGGTGTAGCCGACGATGGCGACGGTGTTCTGCTCGGCGCGCCGCCGGCGCCGCGTCGCGGCGTCCTGCTCGATGCTGGCCAGCTCGCGGCGCAGTTGCGCGATGCGGTCGCGCACCTTGCGGCGGTCGATCTCGATCTGCGATTCGCCGGCGCCCTTGGCGCCGATGCCGCCGCCCTGGCGGTCGGCGCCGCCGCTCTCGCGCAGCCGCGGCGCCATGTAGGCGAGGCGCGCGATCTCCACCTGCAGGCGCGCCTCGCGACTGCGCGCGTGGCGCTGGAAGATGGCGAGGATCACGGCGCTGCGGTCGAGCACTTCGGCGCCGGTGGCGCGCTCCAGGTTGCGCGCCTGCGAGGGCGAGATCTCGTGGTCGACGACCACCACGCTGGCGCGCGGCACCGCCGCGGCGTCGGCGGCGTCATCGACCGAATCTTCGAGTGGCTCCGCGGCGTCGGCTGGTTCTTCGCCGTCCATCTCGTCGATCGGCCGGCCGCCGCGCCGCTGGCGGTGACTCGGCACGCCGGAGGGGATGACGCCGCTGCCGCCGGTATGGCGCGCCAGCTCGAGCAGCTTGCCCTCGCCGATCACCGCGCCGGCGGCCAGCGTGGAGCGCTTCTGAGTAATGCGGGCGACGACCTCGAGGCCGAGCGTCTTGGCCAGTCGGCCGAGCTCGGTCAGCGAGGCGGCGTGCTCGGCGTCGTCGACGCCCGGCAGCTGGACGCCGACCAATATGGCGCGCGGGCGTTCTTCGGCGGGCATCGCCGGACCATCGCTGGCGCCGCGAGTGGATGCAACCGGGCCTGTGACGACGTTCGTGTCGAATCCAATCGGCTCGCTCGCCGCGAGCAGAGTTGGCCACGGATTTCACGGAGTACGGATCCAGGAAGACAAAGAGAAGAACACCTAGAAAGAGAACACGAGGAAAACGGCGGCCTTCGATCGATGCGGTCTTCCGTGAAATCCGTGGAATCCGTGGCGCCGAAATCCGTGGACTCCGTGGCGACCACCCGCCCGAGGTTCAGCGCTGCGTGACCTGGAGGCCGCTCGGGCGTGGGTGCTCCCGTATGGCGCGGCTCACCGCGCGCGGCAGCGACTGCGACTGCAGCAGCCACTCGATACGGCGGGCGACGTCCTCGGACGGGTCGCGCAGATACGGGACCAGGGTGAGCAACGTCTGCTCATCGCGCGGCCGCAGTTGGGTGAGCGCGTGCGCCGCCCACTGCCGCTGCGTCGAATCGGGGCTGTCGAGCGCGGCGACGACGCGGCGCGCGACGCGCGGATCCTGTGGCGCCAGGCAGGAGATCAGGCGCAGGCCCTGCGCGTCGCGATAGGCGGACGGCGCGATGTCGTCGGCGTCGAAGGCCTCGCGCAGCGGGACGTGCTTGGTGACCTCGCACATGATGTCCACCACCTCGGCAGTGGGCGGCTGCTTCAGGAGATGCTGCGCCGCGTCGACCGCGAGGGCGTGCAACTCGGTCGGATGCAGCCAGCCGACCAACTCGGCGAAGTGCGCCAGCTCGAGCTTCAATGCCGAGACGTTCAGCCGCTCGACCAGTCCCATCACCTCGTCACGCGGCGTCTCCAGGGTGCGGATCTCGTTCAGCACCGACAGTTCCAGCCACGACAGGCTGTGGCGCGGATGGCGCGAGAGGAAGACCTGCAGCGTCGGCACGAAGGTCAGCGCATCGCGCCGCTGCAGCAGTCCGTAGGTGATGCGCAGCCGCTCCAGCACCGAGCGCGACTCGTCGTACAACGCGCAGATGTCGCGGCGATCGACGGCCCCCGCCTCGGCGGCGGTGAGGCCGCGCGTCTGCGTCAGTGCGGTGCCCCGGAAGGCGGTGAACAGCGCGCCGTTGCGCTGCGTGGTACGGGCGCGTTGGCGCAGCGCCTGCGCGTAGTCGCCCTGGCCGCGCAGGTAGCGGGCCAGCATCGGGGCGGTGATCGCACCGCGCGGTGCCACCGACGAGAAGCCGTAGATGCGCGGCACGCCGGCGAAGACGCGGCGCAGCGACTCGCGGAAGCTCGGTCCGAGTGGACCGTAGCGCAGCTCGACGACACGCTCGGCGGCGCCGCGATCGAAGCCGTGCTCGAGCAACACCTGGAGATACTGTGCCGGGGTACGCTGATCCTCGTCCTTGGTCGCCAGGGTGTTGCAGGCCATCAGGAAGACTTCGACCGGCGTCTGAAACAATCCGGCGCAGCTCGCCTTGCAGGAGGCTTCTTCGAGCTCCTGCAGACCGAGCGAGCCCTGTTTGCCGAAGAAGCGGCCGGCGAACTCGGCGGTGTAGACGACCACGTCGCAGCGCGTCTCCGGCCGGCATGCGCCGGCGAGCCAGCCGTCCGGCGCGCCGCTCAGCGAGGCCGGCTGCGACGCCAGCGCCGCGGCGCGCAGATCGACGAAGTCGAAGCGCCGCGCATCGAGCTGGGCGCGGAAAGTGTCGAGCTCATGCGGCTCGTTGAGCGACAGCGCGCAGACCGTGAGGCGCGGCGTCTTCTCCGCCGCCATCGCGGCACTGCTGCCGAGCATCACCGCCAGCAGCGCGCCGACGCCATATCTCACCGCGGACGAGCAGCCCGCCCGTGCTCGCACCATTCCCCACCTCCGTCCGAACGAAGCTCGGCGGAGCAACCGGTGTGCCCACCCGGCAGGCGGCCCGGGGCGTCGCCTGGGGTGCGGCGCGGCGCCGCAGACGCGCAATTCTTACATGCCCCGGTGTGCGCGCTGTGTAATCCGTGGCTGCGGGGAGGCGCTTCAGCGCAGCGGTGCGCGGCCGGTGTCCGGCAGGCGCAGCGCGACCAGCAGGCTGACCGCGCAGGCGAGGACGACGTAGCCGGCCGGCGCGATCGGGCTGCCGGTGAGCGTGGCGAGCCCGGTGGAGACGAGTGGGGTGGAGCCGCCGAGCAGGCCGGCGGAGCCGTTGTAGGCGAGGCCGAGCCCGCTGGCGCGCAGTCGCTGCGGGAAGCGCTCGGCGAGCCACACCTGGAACGGCGACATACCGGCGGCGATCAGCCCGGCGAAGAGCAGCTCGGCGAACAGGTCGTCGGTCGGATCGGCGTTGCGCAGCACCGCGAGCAGCGGCACCGCCAGCAGCACGCAGCCCAGCATGCTGGCGAGCACCATGGTGCGGCGGCCGAGGCGATCGGCGAGAAACCCGGCGACCGGCGTCAGCCCGACCATCAGCGCGATCGACGCGGTCTGCAGGCCGAGCGCGGTCTGTTGCGGCAGGACCTGCTCGGCGGTGAGGAAAGAGCCGAGGAACACCGCCAGCGTGTAGAAGCTGGTCGCCGGTCCCCAGCCGAGCAGCACGCCGCGCAGCAGTTCGCCGGGCTGCTCGCGCAGCACGCTCCACACCGGCGAGCCCGGCGCCGCGTCGCGCGCCGCAGCCGGCGCGTCCTCCGGCAGGCTGGCGCGCAGGACGGCGAGCGACAGCCCGAGCGGCACCGAGAGCAGGAAGGGCAGGCGCCACGCCCAGGCGAGCACCTGGTCGACGTCGTAGATGGCGAACACCGCGTTGCCCATCGCCGAGCCGAGCAGGATGCCGGCGCCGCCGGTGAGGCCGGCGAAGCTGCCCTGCAGGGCGCGCCGTCCCGGCGGCGCGTGCTCGATGAGATAGGTGATCGAGGTGGTGAACTCGCCGCCGACCGACACCCCCTGCAGCAGGCGCAGCAGCGTGAACAGCAGCGGCGCGGCAACCCCGGCGCTGGCGTAGGTGGGGAGGCAGCCGACCGCGGTGGTGGCGACGGCCATCGTCGCCGCCGACAGCAGCAGCGCGCGGCGGCGGCCGAGGCGGTCGCCGACGTGGCCGAAGGCGGCACCGCCGATCAGCCGCATGACGTAGCCGGCGGCGAAGACGCCGAACACCGAGAGCAGCGCCAGCTGGCGGTTGCCGGCGGGGAAGAAGAGCTCACCGAGCGTCGCCGCCAGCACGCCGTAGAGGGCGAAGTCGTACCACTCCATCAGATTGCCGGACATGCCGGCGAGCAGCGCCAGCGGCGAGAGTCCCGGCGTCGCCGCGCGCTGCGCCGTCGACGTCATCGAACCGGTCAGCGCACGGCGAACAGCCGCCACTCGCCGGGGACGCCGCGCAGGGTGTGCACGCCGCGGTCGTCGAAGGCGAGATCGCAGCCGGCGGCGAGGCGCGGCACCACCTCGCTGACCAGCACCTCGCCCGGCCCGGCCAGCGCGGCGACGCGCGCGCCGATGTGCACCGCCAGGCCGGCGAGGCGGTCGCCGTGCACCTCGCAGTCGCCGGCATGGATGCCGGCTCGCAGGGTCAGGCCGAGGCGGCGCGTCGCGCTGAGGATTCCCTGCGCGCAGCGCACGGCGCGCTCGACGCCGTCGAAGCGCGCCAGCACGCCGTCGCCGGCGTGGTCGACGATCTGCCCGCCGGCGTCGGCCACCGCATCGCGCACGGCGCGGTCGTGCGCGTCGAGCAGCCCGCGCCAGGCGGCGTCGCCGGCGGCGGCGGCGCGGCCGGTCGAGTCGACGATGTCGGTGAACAGGATGGCGGCCAGCACCCGTTCGGCGTTCGGCATCGCCGCCGCGCCGGTGAGGAATTCCTCCACCGCGTCGGCGAGCACGCGCCGCTCGCGGAACTCGACCAGCGCGGCGAACGGGGCGCGATCCTCGCGCAGCCGCGCGCCGGCGATGTGCTGGGCGAGATATTCGCCGCCCTCGAATGGCCAGGCGGGATGGCCGCGCCGTTGCACCACCAGGGTCGGCACGTGCACGTCGCCCAGGCGGTGGCGGACGTCCTCGCCGAAGTTGGTGCGCATCAGCGCCACCGCGGCGCGCGGCGTGCACGCGCGGCGTTCGACCCGGGCGAAGAATTCGCGCGCCGCCGGCGAGTCGTCGCCGAACGGCGCGGCCATGGTGCCGGTCCCCCATTCGCGCTCGACGCGCGCCAGCACCTCCTCGACCACCGCGGGCGGCAGGCCGTACGGGTAGTCGGGCCGCTGCACGCAGCTCGGCCCGGTGGCGTAGAGGATCAACGCCTGCACGCGCTCGGCGTGCTGCGCGGCGAACTCGATCGCCACCGGACCGCCGTCGGCGATGCCGATCAACACCGCACGGTGCGAGCCGGCGGCGTCGAGCACGGCGTCGATGTCGCCGGCGCGCTCGGCCAGCGTCGGCCGCGCGTCGCCGCGGATGCGGTCGGAGAGCCCGGTGCCGCGCCGGTCCATCAGGATGACCCGGCCGATGCGGGCCAGGCGCTCGACGTAGCGCACCAGGCCCGGATTCTCCCAGATCACCTCGATGTGGTTGAGCAGGCCGGGCACCTCCAGGATGTCGAGCGGCCCCTCGCCGATCACCTGGTAGGCGAGATTGAGCCCGCCGCAGCGCGCGTAGCGGATCTCCGGCGCCTCCAGCATGGCGCGACGCTTGCCATGCGTGCCGCCGGCGGTCCAGCGACGTGTGGCCGAACCGCCCGCCGTGGCGCGACCGCGGCCACGGATTGCACGGAGGGGAAGTCGCCGGCGCGACGATCGCGGTCGGATGCAGTGACGTCATCCCGACGAGGTGGTCGTCGCATCAGTGTCATTCGTGCCGGGCCGTGAAATCCGTGGCCAGATCGGTCGCGACAGGGCGTCAGCCGGCGAGCAACGCGCGCGCCGCGGTCAGGTAGTTGATGTGCGTCGTGCCGGCGCCGAGCTCGAGCAGCTTGGCGTCGCGCGCCAGCTTCTCGATGTGGTACTCCTCCATGTAGCCGTTGCCGCCGTGCAGCTGGATGGCCTTGAGCGCGACGTCCACCGCCATCTGCGAGCAGTACGCCTTCGAGGCGTTGACGAAGGCGACGTCGCGCACGCCGCGCTGCTGCAGCCAGGCGGTGCGGAAGACGATCGCCTCGACGTTCTTCAGCTTCACGTACATGTCGGCGAGGTCGAGCTGCACCGCCTGGAACTCGCCGATCGGACGGCCGAACTGGCGCCGCTGGCGCACGTAGGCGAGGCTGCGCTCGTAGCACTCCTCGATGATGCCCCAAGCCATTGCCGGCAGGCCGGAGCGCTCGTTGCCGAGCGACTCCTTGGTGGCGGCGCGGCCCTCGGCGGTCTTCTCGCGGCCACCCAGCAGGTTGGCCTTCGGCACCCGCACGTTGTCGAAGAACAGCTCGCCGGTCGGCGAGTCGCGCATACCCATCTTCTTGAACGGCTTTCCCTGCGCGAAGCCCGGCATGCCGCGCTCCAGGATGAAGGTGTTGACCGCCATCGCCTCGCGCGGCTGGCCGCGGTCGAGCTTGGCGTAGACCACGTAGATGTCGGCGAACGGGCCGTTGGTGATGAACGTCTTCTGTCCGTTCAGGACGTAGTCGTCGCCGTCGGGGCGCGCCGTGGTCGCCATGGCGCCGAACGCGTCGCTGCCGGCGCCCGGCTCGGTCAGACACCACGAGCCGATCTTCTCCAGGGTCGCCAGCGGTAGGGCGAAGCGCTCGATCTGGTCGGCGGTGCCCTTGCCGATGATCGCGCCGCCGGCGAGCGCCAGCGAGACGCCCCAGCTCGAGGCGAAGCCGGGCGAGCAGCGGCACAGTTCCTTGCCGAGGATGGCGAACAGCATCGGATCGCCGCCCATGTCGCCGTCGGCGAGCATGTCGCCGAGGCCGCCGCCGGCGGTGGCGCCGTCGCCGGCGCGCAGCGCGGTGATGCGCTTCCGCAGTGAGGCGCGCGCCACCTCGGCGAGGCCGAACTGCTGCGCCAGGTCGCGCATGAGGTCGTAGGGCAGGCGGGCGCCCGACTCGAGGTCGGGCAGGGCGGGGCGGAGCACGTGGTCGCACCAGTGCCGCACCATGTCCTGCATCATTCGTTGCGGTTCCGTGAGCTCGAACATCGGGAGTCCTCCTGGCTGGAAAGAAAAAACTTGAAAGTGAATTCAGATTTGAATATGAAGCCAAACAGGCACGCGGGTCAAGCGAGGAGAGCGAGACGATGACGAACGGCGCGGCGGCGGAGGTGGGGCAGCACGGCGGCGAGAAGCTGCGCTGGGTGAAGCTGCCGCTGCAGGCGCGCAGTCGCGAGAAGCTCGAGCGCTTCATCGCCGCCGCCGAGCGGCTGATCAACGAGCGCGGCTTCCAGGCGACCTCGGTGCCCGACATCGCACGCGAGGCGGGGTGCTCGGTCGGACTGTTCTACACCCGCTTCCGCGACAAGCAGGAGCTGCTGCGCTTCCTCTTCGAGCACTACCTCGGCGAGGCGGTGGCGACGGCGCGCGCGGTGCTGCAACCCGGCGCCTTCGCCGACGTGCCGCTCGCGGCGCTGATCCGCACCGCGGTGCAGGGGATGGTGCGCATCCACCGCGGCAAGCCGGGGCTGGTGTACGCCTTCTACGAGAGCATCCCGCACGATCCGGTCCTCGGCGAGCGCGTGCTGGCGGTGCACCACGAGATCGAGGGACTGGCGCGTGCCATGCTGGTGGCGCGCGGCGCCGAGATCACCCATCCCGACCCCGACACCGCGGCGCGCTTCGGCATCCGGCTGGTGGTCGGCGTGCTGCAGCAGCGCGCCCTCGCCAGCCGGACGTTGCCGGCCGAGGACGACCTCGGCTGGACGGTGATGGCCGAGGAGATGACCCGCACGCTGCTCGGCTATTTCGGCGTCGCCGCCGCCGCGCCGCCGCCGCGCCGGTTGCGGTCGGCGCGCAGGAAGGCGGCGCGATGAGTAGCGCGGGCCTCTGCGCCCGCCGCCCAGTCCGCCGACTCGTGTCGGTGGCGGACAGACGAGTCGTGGCTCGTCTGGGAGTCGGTCGCCCGGGTTGCCGATCCGGGTGGCGGGCGCAGAGGCCCGCGCTACTCATCGCGTACCTGATACTCGCCGGCGCCCCGGCCGCCGCGACCACTGCGGCGCGTTGCGAATCCGCCGTTGCGCGCGCCACCGTCGCCTGCCTCAACGCCGTCGGGCGTGCGTCGCGCGACTGCTACGCCCACTTCGGCGGGGCCTGCGCCGCCGACGCGCCGCCGCTGCGGCGCGCGCTCGACGGATTGCGCGCGACCATCTCCAGAGAATGCCCGGACGGCGCGACCGTCGCGGCCGCCGGCTACGGCGGCAGTCTGACGCCGGCCGGTCTGGTGGCGCGCGCCGCGGAGGCGTGCATCGGCGAGCCGGCGAGCCTGGCGGCGCGCAGCTTCGGCGGTCCGCAGGCGGCGGTGCTGGCCGCCGCCGACGCGAGCGGTCGCGCCTGTCTGCTGAGCGCGCAGCGCGAGGCGGTGCGCTTCGTCGTGCGGGCGGCGCGCGCGCGGGCGCGCTGCCTGGCGCAGGCGCGGCGCGGGCGGGTGTGCGACGCCGCCCGCCTGCCGTCGATTGTCGATGCCGCTCGCCAGCGCGCCGCGGCGGCGATCGCCGCCGCCTGTGCGAACCTGGAGGCGGCGGTCGGGCTCGACGTCGACCGGTTCCTCGCCCGCGCCGATGCGCAGGCGCGCTGCCTGACCGCGACGACCCATGGCGACGCAACCGGGCTCGGGCTCGACTGCGGCCCGCGCGCCGCGGTGACGGTGCCGCCGCGCGGCGCATGGACCGAGATCACGCTGCCGCTGGCGGAGTGGGGCACGCAGTGCGGCGACGGCAGCCCGTATCGCTTCTACATCCGCCTGGCGCCGGCCGGGCAGCCGCTCGATCGCGTCCTGCTCGACCTGCAGGCCGGCGGTGTCTGCCTGTTCGAGTCGGACTGCGCCGGTGTGCGCGACACCCAGCCGGACCTGTTGCGCGCCGATGCCGACGATCTGCAGCCGCTCGCCGGCATCGAGCACGACGACCCGGGCGCCAACCCGTTCGCCGACTGGACGCGCGTCGTCTTCCCCTACTGCACGCAGGACCTGCACGCCGGCGACGGCGTCGCGCAGGTCTTCCCGAGCCTGACCGTGCAGCGCTATGGCGCGCGCAACCTGCGCACCGCGCTCGCCTACCTGCGCGACGTGCTGTGGACGGCGCTCGCCGATGCCGACGGCTACCGGCCGGATCGGTTGCGCGTCGTGCTCGCCGGCGAGTCGGCCGGCGCCTGGGGCGTGCGCTTCAACTACCACCACGTGCTCGACGACCTGCGCTGGATCCACACCACCGCGGTGCCGGACGGCAGCCTGGCGCTCGACAACGGCCAGCCGGTCGGCGTGCGCAGCCTCGGCCTGGTCATGCAGCTCGCGTGGGGGGCGCGCCGCACGCTGCCGCCGTACTGCCTCGGCACCGACTGCGGTCTCGGCCTGGTGCTGCTCGCCGCTACCGCGCCGCGCCTGCTCGCCACCCCCGAGCAGCAGCTGTTGTTCACCAGCAGTCAGGTCGATCCGATCCAACGCGGGACCAACGTCTTCCCCTCGCAGGCGGCGTGGACCAACGCCTGCCGCGCCGAGTACTGCGCGGCGCGCGGCACGCCCGGCGTGCACTACTGGCTGACCGCCGACGCGGCGCCGTTCCACACCGTGCTGCGCGATTTCGAACGCTTCAACACCCTCACCACCGGTGGCAGCACCGTCGCCGACTGGTTGGCCGCTGCCGTCGCCGATCCGGCCGGCATCGCCGACCGCGTCGACGAGGGCACGCTGACCACCGACTTGCCCGGCGTGCAGCCGCTCGCCTGCCTTCCCTGAAGCGGCGCTCGACCACAGGAGGAATCGATGTCCGAGATTCGACTCGACGGCCGCGTCGCCGTCATCACCGGCGGCGCCGGCGGCCTCGGCCGCTCGCACGCCCTGGCCCTGGCGCGGCGCGGCTGTCGCGTGGTGATCAACGATCGCGGCGGCAGCGCGCGCGGCGATGGCGCCGACCGCGCCGCCGCCGAGCTGGTCGCCGACGAGGTGCGCGGCCTGGGCGGCGAGGCGGTCGCCAACGGCGACGACATCAGCACCAGCGCCGGTGGCCGCGCCGTCGTGCAGGCGGCGCTCGACCACTTCGGCCGCCTCGACGCGCTGATCAACAACGCCGGCTTCCTGCGCGACGCGAGCTTCCAGAAGATGGCGGAGGACGACTGGGACGCCATCTTCGCCGTGCACGTCAAGGGCGTCTTCAACGTCACCCAGGCGGCCTGGCCGCACCTGCGCAGCGCCGGCGCCGGGCGCGTCGTGATGACCACCTCGGGCGCCGGCCTGTGGGGCAATTTCGGGCAGACCAACTACTCGTCCGCCAAGCTGGCGCAAATCGGCATGATGAACACGCTCAAGCTGGAGGGCGGCAAGTACGGCATCAAGGTCAACGCCGTCGCGCCGGTCGCCAAGAGCCGCCTCACCGAGACGGTGATGCCGCCCGACTGGCTGGAGAAGCTCGGTCCGCATCCGGTGTCGCAGCTGGTCGTCTACCTGTGCTCGGAAGCGTGCGAGGAGAGCGGCGCGATCTACGAGTGCGGCGGCGGCTGGTACGCGCGCACGTGGCTGATGCAGCATCCCGGCGCCTATCTGGCGCCCGCCGACGTCACCGCCGAACGGCTGCGCGACGAGGTGCTGCCGGCGCTCGCCGATCCGGCGAGCGCGAAGGCGCTGAACAGCTCGCAGGACGCCGCCGCCGCGATGCTGCGTCACGTGCAGTTCTGAGGAGGCGAGCGTGACCATCGATCCGCAACAGGCGCTCGGCGCGACGCTGCCGGCGCGCGAGGCGACGTGGGGACCGGACCAGCTGATCCTCTACGCGCTCGGCGTCGGCGTCGGCAGCGAGCAGGACCCGACCGATCCGCGCGTCCTGCAGTACACCTGGGAGAGCGAGCTCAAGGCGCTGCCGACCTACGCCGTCATCCCGGTGTTCGAGACCCTGCTCGGGCTGCTCGACGTGCCCGGCCTCGACTTCAACCCGATGATGCTGCTGCACGGCGAGCAGGACACCGAGATCCTCGCGCCGCCGCTGCCGACCAGCGCCCGTATCGTCAACCAGGCGCGCATCGCCGCCATCCACGACAAGGGCGCCGGCAAGGGCGCGCTGATCGTCACCGAGGTGGTGAGCCGCGACGCCGCCAGCCAGCGGCCGCTGTTCCGCAACGCCTTCACCGCCTTCATTCGCGGCGAGGGCGGCTTCGCGCGTTCCGGCGACCCCCCCGCCCCGGCGCCCGGCAACGAGCCGCCGGCGCGGCCGCCGGACCACGAGCTGGCGTATCCGACGCTGCGCCAGCAGGCGCTGCTCTATCGCCTCAGCGGCGATCGCAACCCGCTGCACGTCGATCCGTCGATGGCGGCGATCGGCGGCTTCGAGCGCCCGATTCTGCACGGCCTCTGCACCTTCGGCATGCTCGGCCGCGCCGCCATCGACGCCGGCGCCGACGGCGATCCGACCCGCTTCCGCTCGATCAAGGTGCGCTTCGCCGCACCGGTCTACCCGGGCGAGACGGTCGTCGTCCGCCTCTGGCGCGAGTCGGATTCCGCGATGCTGTGCAGCGCGCACGTGCGCGAGCGCGACATGAAACCGGTGATCACCAACGCGCGGGTCACGTTCTTCTGACAACTGCGTGACCAGTGACCGATGACCGGTGAGCGGCGGAAGACGGCATCGCGGCCTGCGCGAGTCTTCCGACCGGTCACTGGTCACCGGTCACCGGTGACGCCTCGATAGGAACTGGAGGGAATGATGGGACGCCCCGTCTACGTCATCGGCGTCGGCATGACGAAATTCGAGAAGCCGGGCCGGCGCGACAACTGGAACTATCCGCAGATGGCCCGGGAGGCCGGCACGCGCGCGCTGGCGGACGCCGGCATCGCGTACGAGCGCATCGACCAGGTGGTGGCCGGCTACTGCTACGGCGATTCCACCTCGGGCGAGCGCGCCGCCTACGAGCTCGGGCTCACCGGCGTGCCGATCTACAACGTGAACAACAACTGCTCGACCGGCTCGACGGCGCTGTTTCTCGCCAAGCAGCTGGTCGAGGGCGGCCTCGCCGACTGCGTCATGGCGCTCGGCTTCGAGAAGATGGAGCGCGGTTCGCTGAAGCAGAACTTCCCCGACCACACGCCGCCGATCGACAAGCACATGCTGCGCATGATGGAGCTGCGCGAGTTCGAGCCGACCATTCCGGCGCCGCAGGTGTTCGGCAACGCCGGGCGCGATCACATGGAGCGCTTCGGCACCACGCCCGAGCATTTCGCCAAGATCGCCTGGAAGAACCACAAGCACTCGGTCAACAACCCCTACTCGCAGTTCCAGGAGGAGTACTCGCTGGCCGACATCCTGGCGGCGCCGCTGATCTACGCGCCGCTCACCAAGCTGCAGTGCTGCCCGACCTCGGACGGCGCCGGCTGCGCCATCCTGGCCAGCGCCGACTTCATCCAGCGCCACGGTTTGCAGGCGAAGGCGGTCGAGATCGCCGGCATGGCGATGGCCACCGACGGCCCGGACAGCTTCGAGCGCGACTGCCGCTACGTCGCCGGCTACGGGCTCAGCCAGCGCGCCGCCGCGACGGCATTGGCGCAGGCCGGCGTGACGGCGGACGACCTCGACGTGGTCGAGTTGCACGACTGCTTCTCGGCCAACGAGCTGGTCACCTACGAGGCGCTCGGGCTCTGCCCGGAGGGCAGCGCCGGCGAGCACATCGACCGCGACGCGTTCACCTACGGCGGCAAGACGGTGGTGAATCCGTCCGGCGGTCTGATCTCGAAGGGGCACCCGCTCGGCGCCACCGGCCTGGCGCAGTGCGCCGAGCTCAACTGGCAGCTGCGCGGCGAGGCGGAGAAGCGCCAGGTCAGCGGCGCCGCGCTCGCCCTGCAGCACAACCTCGGCCTCGGCGGCGCCGCGGTGGTCAGCGTCTACCGCCGCGCGGAGCTGTGAAGCGTCCCGTACAGGACTCAACCCCACGCCGCCGACGCGCGGCTGGAACCAAGGAGGAACCATGCGCACCGAAGAGATCTTCGACAACATCGCCAAGCTGTACGATCCCGTCAGCGCCAAGGGACTGGCCGGCACCATCCAGTTCAACCTCAGCGGCGACGACGGCGGCGACTGGTACGTGACGGTGGACGACAGCGGCATCGACGTCGGCCGCGGCGCCAGCGAGAAGGCGACGCTCACCGTCGCCGCGACGGCGACCGATTACGTCGCCATCGCCACCGGCAAGATGCCGCCCCAGGTCGCGTTCATGCAGGGCAAGCTGAAGCTGAAGGGCGACCTCGGCCTGGCGATGAAGATGCAGGGCCTGTTCAAGCCGATCACCGCCTGACGTCGCAGCGGCAGTCGGAGCCGCGGCGGCCGGCGCGCGCCGGCCGCCGCGACGCGGATCGCCATCCGCCGCGCCCGCCGGCGGCGAGGGGGGACCTATGCATCGCGACCGCTCGTACACGCACACGCTCTCGCGCTGGGCCCGCGCCGGCGTGCTCACCTGCGCGGCGGCCACATGGAGCGCCAGCGCGCGGCCGGCCGACGCCGCACCCTGCGTCGCCAAGATGCACCACGCCCTCGAAGCGGTGGCGCGCGCGCAGCGCAAGACGCTGCAAGCCTGCATCGTCGCGCGTGATCGCGGCTTGCTGCCGTCCGCCGCCGCCTGCGTCGACACCGACCGCTTCGGCTGGGTGGCGCGCGCCCGGGCGCGCACCGCGCGCGTCGCGGCGCGCCTGTGCGCGACCGGCGGCGGCGTCGGGTACACCAGTGCCGCCGCGGTCAACGCGGCCGGCGCCGAGGCGGCGCCGCAGCTGGCGCGCGGCCTATTAGGCCGCGAGCTCGACGCCGCGCTGCGGGGCGACCCGGGCGTGGCGCGCTGCCAGCGCGATGTCCTCGACCGCGCCCTGCGCTGCTCGGCGCGCGCGCTGCACCGCTACGTGCGCTGCGCCGCGACGTTCGGCGACGGCGCCGCCGACCCGACGGTGCTGGTGGCGTGCAAGCCGCTGCCCGACGGCGCCAACTGCGACGCGCGGCTCGCCAACGCCATCGCGCGCAGCTGCGCCGGGCAGGATCTCGCCGCCCTGTTTCCCGGCTGCGCCGGCGACCTCGGCGCCTGCGCCCGCGCCCACGCCGAGCGCAGTGCGAGCCAGGCGGTCAACGCCGCCGCCGGCCTGTGCACGGACGTCCTGCCCGGCAGCCTGCCGGAGGAGACGCTGCTGCGCTGCTTCGCGCCGCCGGCGCAGGAACCGATCACCTATCGCGACGTGCCGCTGCCGCCCGGCGTCTACGTCACCACGGTGAATTTCGATGCCAGCGGCGAGCACCTGCTGGTCGACTTCACCGCGCCCGACGTCGTCGGCACCCAGGTTGCGCAGCTGGGGCTCGACGGCGGCGACTTTCGCTGCCTGACCTGCGGCGGGCCGATCAGCGGGAATCTGAAGGTCGTGCAGCACTTCAACGACGGGCAGCGCCTGCTGGTGGTCGGCAACAACGGCCCCAACCCGAACTGGAACGTCCTGGAGTGCGCGCCGAGCGTGCTCGACTGCCAGCAGGCCGCGCTGCTGCGCATCCAGTTGCCGCCCAATCCCGATCCGACCACGCCGGTGGTGCAGTACCGCGTGCCGTGGGTGAGCCTCGACAACGACTGGTTCGTCTGGACCGAGGTGCGGTTGCGCGGGCCGGGCGGCAACCTGAGCGCCATCGGCCGCCTGATCCGCGACGGCGACCGCTATGTGGTGCAGGACGCGCGCGTCTTCGCGCCGCCGTTCGCGCCGCCGCTGCTCGGCGTCGACTCCGCCCGCTGGCGCAACTTCACCCAACCGTTCGAGGCCAAGTACGGGGGGCTGCGCGGCGGCCGCGACTGGGTCGAGGCGGGCACGCCGAACGCCGGGCACTACGACACGTCGGTCATCGACCTGGCGACCGGTGCGCTGCGGCGGCTGACGCATCATCCCGACCACGACGAAGGCGTGCGGTTCTCGCCCGACGAGCAGTGGGCGGTGCTGCAGACCGGTCGTACCGACAACCGCATCGAGTTCCTCGGCCTGCTGCCGCGCCCGCCGTACATCGACTGGATCGCCTTCTCGCTGCACTTCGTCGCCATCGCCGGGGCGCCGAGCGACGGCATCAGCCCGGGCAGCAGCCCGAACGAGCGGGACTGCTACGTCGACCCGTGGCTGCTCGACCGCTGGTTCGAGCGCGGCGACTACCTCGGCCAGCGGCTCGAGCGTCCCGCCGATGGCTGGGTCTCGATCGAGGGCAACGCGGGGAGCTTCGACTGGTCGCCGGACGGGACCCAGATCGCGATGATCGATCGCCGCTGGCGCGGTGCCGGCGCGCAGACCCGCCTGCGCATCGCGACGCTGGTCAATCGCACCCCGCTGCTGCCGAGCCAGGTGGTGCCGATCGCCACCACGCCGGAGCCGACCTGGGCGGTGCCCTACGAGGACTGGATCGTCCCCGACACCTTCGGCGTCACCGTCATCCCCGGCACGGCGAGCGGCAGCGCGACCATCGTCAACGACTTCGCCAACACGCTGAGCGGATCCGCCCGCGTCACCTACGACCACTACTCCGACGACGGCGCCTCGTTCCTCGACGGCTACGAGGAGATTCGCATCCCGGTGCTGGTGCTGAACGGCGCCGAGTACGAGGTCGACCTGACGCTGAGCGGCGCGCACCAGGGCAGCATGCGCGGCAGCGCGTTCTACGACTTCCTCACCGACGTCAACAGCGGCGAGGTGGTCAGCACGCTGGATGGCCATACCGTCAGCGGTCCGAAGTCGTGCTTCCAGGCCGGCCTGATCCCGCTGCCCTGAACGAAGGAAGCACGGATGAACTTCGATAAACACCGATGGATCGGCTTTCGCGCGGCGGCGCGTCCACTCCGCCGCCGGCTCCTCTCCATCTGTGTCCATCTGTGTTCATCAGTGGTGCCGTGTGCTGCTCTCGCGGCGTCCGCCACGCCGCCGCCGCGCAATCCGTTCCTGATCGACGGGCCGGTGCAGATGACGCACATCGAGCCGGCGCAGCAGGACTCGCTGCCGATTCCGGGTCCGACCGGCTTTCACGACGTGCGGCCGGAGCAGATCCGGCGGCTGCCGTCCGGCTTCGGCAACGGCATGGCGCTGAGCGGTCCGCGCTATGCCGACGGCGTCGAGGTGGTGTGGGCGATCAACGCCGGGCGAGTCGCCAAGCTGCGGGTGGACGGCGGCCGCTTCGAGGAGCTGGCGCGCTACGAGTTCCCCGGCGAGGGCGGCATCGACGCCGCGCGCGCCGAGCGCATCACCGCCGCGCTCGACGCGGCGCCCGACGAGGCGGCGCTGGTCGGCTTCGTGCGCGCCGAGCACCCGTACTGGCTTGAGCGCATCGCCGCGCGCACCGGCGTCTACACGCTGATGGATCGCGATGGGCTCTTCTACACCGTCGTGCGCGACCGCATCGTCGTGCTCGGCGACCGCGATCGCGGCGACCCGCGCTCGCCGATCGAGCTCAAGCGCGAGTGGCGTATTCCGAGCAGCATCCTCAGCGACTGGCGGCTGCGCTGGTGGGCGTTGGGCCGCTGGTGGCGCGGCGAGTTGCCGGTCCGCCCCGCCGGCGAGCGGCCGACGCTCGCGCAGATGGTCGAGATCCTGCACGACGCCGGCATCGGGCTGGGCATGACCTGGGACGGCCACCTGGTGCTGACGTCCATTTCCGGGGCGGTGGCGGTGGTGGACCGCGAGTTCCGCGCGCCGCCGTCGGTGGTGCGCCTGGCCGGCGAGGCGATCACCAACTCGTTCGCGGTCGATGACGCCGGCGGCATCTATGTCGTCACCGATCACGCCATGCACAAGCTGGTGTGGACCGGCTCGCGACTGTCGAGCGACGCGGCCGACGGCGCCTGGCGCGAGCCGTACGAGCGCAGCAGTGCTCCGCTCGGCGGCATTCGCGCTGGCAGCGGCGGTTCCGGCTCGACGCCGACGCTGATGGGCTTCGGTCCGGACGAGGATCACCTGGTGGTGATCACCGACGGGGCGGAGGTGATGAACCTGGTCGCCTACTGGCGCGACGCGGTACCGCCCGGCGCGACGCGGCGCGCCGACCAGATCCGCGTCACCGTCGGCGTCGAGCAGCCGGCTGCGGTGCAGTCCGAGCAGTCGGTGGTGGTCTGGGAGGAGGGTGCCTTCGTCGTCAACAACGTCGGCCCCGACACCCTGCCGTCGGCGCTGGAGAACGTCGTCGCGATCGGCGTCACGCGCGCGCCGCCGCGCGGCGTCGAGCGCTTTCGCTGGGATCGCGCCGCGCATCGCTGGCAGCGCGTCTGGGCGCGTTCCGACGTCGCCTCGCCGTCGTGCGTGCCGGTGATGAGCGGCGTCACTCGCCAGGTCTACCTGCAGAGCGCCGAGGCCGGCCGCTTCGAGATCCTCGGCCTCGACTGGGACAGCGGCGCGACCCGCACCCGTCTGCGCCTGCCGCCGAGCCAGGCCTACAACGGCGCCTACATGCTGGTGCAGTTCCTCGCCGACGGCGACATCGCCATGGGCATGCTCACCGGCCCGGTGCGCATCCGGCTCGCGCCGCCCTGACGGCGGTCGCCCGGCGCCCACGCGCCGACGACGCGGATGCGGGCGGCGCGGCCCGCATCCGCGTCACGGTGCGATCACTTGCAGGGAATTGCCTCGACGCCGGGGATATCGTCCACCAGCGTGCCTTCCTCGATGTGGTCGGTGACCGCGTCCGGGGCGGTGAAGCCGCTCTGCAGCCAGTCGCGCATCAGCACGCCGTCGATCGGGTAGTCGGTGTACAGCTCGGTGCGCGGGCTGATGACGTGCACGCTCTGGGTGATCGCCGGCAGGAAGTACTGCACGCCGGGCAGCAGGTGGGTGTCGCAGTACGAGGTGCGCAGCGCGTTCACCCAGTCGGGCAGGGTGTCGAAGAAGGTGGTCGCCACCTGCGTGTCGTCGACCTGGTTGGAGAGGATCAGCATCTGTTGCTCGGGCACTTCCTTCAGACGCGGCGCGGTGGCGTGCAGCAGGACCGGCCCGACGCCGCAGTTGGTGGCGAAGCAGTACGGCGGCAGGTAGTCGAGCGCGCCCCAGCCCAGCGGCGGCGCGTCGGCGATCAGCAGCAGGCCGAGGCCGGCGACGCCGAGCGCCTCGCCGTTGTCGAGCGCCAGGCCGGCGTCGGGGTAGGCGACGCTGTGGCGCCACTGCAGGTCGTCGAGCAGGTAGTGGTAGTTGTAGATGGTGCCGAAGCCGCCGGCCGAGAAGCCGCCGAACAGGACGCGCAGCTTGTCCGGCGAGTAGCCGCCGTCGGTGTCGGCATCGAGCGAGCGCCAGAGCAGGTCGCGCACGACGCGCAGCGCGGCGCGCACGTTGACCGCGCCGAAGCGGTGCACGGTGATCTGGTCGAAGTTGCTGGTGGTGCCGCCGCCGATGAACACGTCCTGGTTGCAGTACGGCAGGTAGACCTTGGTCCAGTCGGCGAACGGGCTGATCTGCGGGTCGTTGGACAGCGGCCCGCCGGTCTCCGGTTGGTCGTTCATCGCCTCGAACAGGTCGGCTGGCCGGGTGGCGCAGTCCTCTCCGAAGATGCACACGCCGCCGCCCTGCATGCCGACGACGACGTTCTCCACCGGGCTCCCCGCGGGGGCGAGCCGCACCCAGAAGGCGTAGGGGCTGCCGTCGCCGCAGCGGGTGCCGTAGACGGCCTCGTCGAGCACGACCTGCACGTACTGGCCACGCGGGGCGTCCGGCAGGCCGGGTCGCGCGCCGCAATCGAGCCCCAACGCGGACGCGTCGGCGTGCGCCGTGGCGGCCAGGCAGCGCGCCTGCGCGGCGGCGCGCGAGACGAAGGTGCCGGTGTCGAGTGCCACCAGCGCGGCGAGGTTCGTGCAGGCCGCGTCGATGGCGAGCGCTGCCGCGTTGCGATGGTCCTGGAGGATCGCCTCGACCGCGGGCGGGTCGCACTCGCCGCTGGCGAGGCAGGTGTTGTAGGTCCCGAGGTCGTCGACGATCAGCGCCGTCGCGGCTTGCTGGGCGGCGGTGAGGCAGGCCTTGCCGTCGGCATCGGCGCCGGCCAGCGCGGCGCCCTGCGGACCGCCGAAGCTGCGCGCGGCCAGCGACGCCGCGTCGGCGCGGCACGCGTCGGCGAGGCGTGTGGTGAGGCCGGCGACGCTGAACGGATCGGCGAAGCCGGCGGCGTGCACGGCGGCGTCGCTCGGGCACTCCGCCCCGACCGTTCCCGCCAGCGCGCCGAGCTGCGCGACCAGTGCCGGGCTGTCGTCGGTGCAGGCGCGCCCGCCGGCGGCGTAGCAGGCGCGCTCGACCTGGCTGAGCTGCGCGACGCAGTCGGCCAGCGCGTCGGCGGCGCCGCGGGCGCAGCGCTCGCCGTCGGGGGTCGGTGTCGGTGCGCTGGTCGGCGTATCGGTCGGCGGCGCGGTGGCGGTCGGCGTCGCCGTCGACGGGCGCGTCGCGGTGGCGGTCGGCGGGCTGGTGGCGGTGCGCGCCGCAGTCGCCGTCGCCGTCGGCGGCACGGTCGCGGTGGCGGTCGCCACGGCGGTGCGCGTCGTCGTCGGCGTCGCCTTGGGATGGTCGTTGTCGTCGCTGCCGCAGGCGGCCGCGAGCAGAGCGAGGGCGGAGAGCAGGACGATGGAACGCATGCGCATTCCCGACCCATCCCTCAGCCCAGACGGGGTTGCAAGCAACGCCAGGCGACAGTCCGCACCTGGGCGGCACCCGGCTACTGACATCCGAGGTCGATGCCGGCCAGCAGGTCGCCGAGGTTGGTGTCGAACCCGGCAACGTAGCCGGCCAGGCGTAGCCCGGAGAGCTGGCCGCCGGCGAAGTCGCTGCAGAGCAGGCCGGCGCCGCTGCGCACGGCCGGGCCGCCGGCCGGCAGTGTCATGCCGCTGCCGTTCACGCAGCTCACCAGGCCGGTCGCGGTCGAAGACGTCAGCGGCACGCAGAGCGGTCCGATACTGACCGGAATGCTGGTGGTCGCGTCGCCGCAGACGCCATTGGGCGGGAACTCCCAGGTCAGTCGCAGCCCGACCTCGCAGCTCAGCGTGCCGGCCGGGCTGGCCGGGTCGGCGGCGCGTCCAGCGCACAGGCAGTTGCATCGGCCCGAGTGGCCCGCCGCGGTGGCGCCAGGACAGCGCCCGCCGGGACAATCGGTAGGCGTGGCGCAGGCCAGCCCGTCGTTGGCGCCGCCGGCACAGACGCCCTCGCAGGCGGCGTCGCGGCGCGTGAATCCGCTGCCGAGCCCGGCGCAGGATGCATCGCAGGCGGCGTCGCAACCGGCGTGGTCGCTACACGCGCCGATGTCGTGCCGCGCGCGGGTGGCGGTGTCGAGCGCCGCACCGCCGTCGCAGTCGATGCGGCCGCCGCTGCAGCCGGGCACACCTTCCAGGCAGACGTCGGTGATCTGCGGGATGTGCGCCAGCAGCGCCGCGCCGGTCAGCCGGCAATCGCAGTCGGCTTCCCGGTTGCCGTCCGCGGCGCCGCAGCTGATCTCCAGGGCGCCGCCGTTGAACCGCAGATGGGGCATGCTGTTGGTGCCGAACGCGTGGTCGATGCCGGTTGTCACTGCGGCGAGGCTGCACGTCCGCGTGCCCTGCGGCGACGCGTCCGGGCAGGTCGCCGGCGCCGCGGCATCGCTGCGCCGGGTGCGCGTCGCGTCGTTGGCGCGCGTCCTGCCGCCGAAGCTCGCGCAGTAGCGCAGCCCGCCGTCGCCGAACAACAGCTGGACGCCGACCTGGCCGGCGAACGGCGGCGTCAGCGTCACGTCGGGGCCGGTGCACTTCGCCTTGATCAGCGTGGGGCTGATGCGGACGGTGCGGCACGGGTCGCCGGCCGTGCCGCTGCCTCGGTAGAGGTAGCCGCGACTGCCGGCCGGATCGCCGAGTCCGCGCCAGCCGCTCGCCGGCAGCGCATAGACATTGAATCCGCCGTCCGACTCGGTGTCGAAGACCCGCAACGCCGCCCCCGCGACCGTCGGGTCGTCGGCTCCGCTCGGCACCGCCAGTGGGCCGCGCGCGACGAACTTCACGGTTCCGCCCGCCTGGACGATCACGCTGCGCGCCGCGATCAGGTGATCGGGTGCGGCGGTGGCCGGCGCCGCCGTACCGAACGCCGCGGTGATCGCCCATCCGATCGCGCCTGCCAACGCCCGTCGTGTCATCGCACTTGCCCCCCTGCGACTGCGACCCGCGCCCTCCGGGCTGGCGCGGGCGGGACGCTACTGAGGCCGCCGTGGTGGTGTCAACGCAGCGCGCCGCGGCGCCGGGCCGCCCGTTGCAGGGCGCGAGCTCGCATGCGGGCTGGCCAGGCCGCACCCCGCGGCCGACCAGGCGAGGGGCGTCGGAACCGGCCGGAACGGAACTATTTCGACGCCGCGCCGGCGGCCCGCCCACCACCGCACGGGATGGCGCCAGGCGGCATGCTCTCTGCTCAACGTCGTCGCCGATGCCCAGTGGTGCCGTGCGTGCGCGTTGGTCCCTGCTGCTCGGCACGCTGCTCTGGACGGCGGCGATTGCCGCCGGGCTGGTGGGACTCTGGCGCTACGACTTCAAGCGTGGCGCCGCGGCCGCGGTCCCCGACTACGCCGCGTTTGCCGACGAGGCGGGACGGGCGGGAGACCAGGCGCACCTGGTGATGCTCGCCCACCCGCGCTGCCCCTGCACGCGCGCCAGCATTGCCGAGCTGGCGCGGCTGATGGCACAGGCGCCGGGCCGGCTGGTGGCCGACGTCTACTTCGTCCAGCCGCCGGGGACGGCAGACGACTTCGTCGAGACCGATCTCTGGCAGAGCGCCGCGGCGATTCCCGGCGTGCGCGTGTGGCGCGACCGCGACGGGCGCGCGGCGGCGCGTTTCGGCGCCGAGACCTCGGGCCAGGTGGTGCTCTTCGACGCCGCCGGCCGACGCCGCTTTCAGGGCGGCATCACCGCGGCGCGCGGTCACGAGGGCGACAACGCCGGCCGCGCCGCGGTGCTGGCGGCGCTCGACGGCGACGCGCCAGCCGACACGCCGGTGTTCGGCTGCGGGCTCGGCAACGCGCCGTCGGGCAGCGAGGAGCGACCGTGTCCGATGTGACCGAGGACGCGGCGCCGCAGCCGCAGCGCGTCGAGGCGCTCTTTCACGCCCAGCAGCAGGCGGTGTTCCGCCGTACCGACCGCCTGTTCGCCGGACTGCTGGCCTTTCAATGGATCGCCGGCATCGGGCTGGCATTCTGGGTGTCGCCGCTCACCTGGCAGGGCGCGGCGAGCGCCATGCACCCGCACGTCTGGGTGGCGATCGGGCTCGGCGGCCTGATCAGCGCCTGGCCGATCTATCTGGCGCTCACGCACTCCGGCGCGCCGCTGACGCGCTACTCGATCGCGGTCGCGCAGATGCTGATGTCGGGCGTGCTCATCCATCTCACCGGCGGTCGCATCGAGACGCACTTCCACATCTTCGGCTCGCTCGCCTTCCTGGCCTTCTACCGCGACTGGAAGGTGCTGGTGCCGGCGACCCTGGTGACCGCCGCGGACCACCTGTTGCGCGGCGCGCTGTGGCCGCAGTCGGTGTATGGCGTGCTCGCCGCCAGTCCCTGGCGCTGGTTGGAACACGTGTGGTGGGTGCTCTTCGAGGACGTCTTCCTGATCGCCTCGTGCCTGTGGTCGACGCGCGAGATGTGGGCGATCGCCGATCGGCAGGCGCGCCTGGAAGCGACCAACGCGGCGATCGAGCAACGCGTCGACGAGCGCACCGCGGCGCTGCGCGCCAGCGAGCAGCAGCTGCGCCAGGCGAAGGAGGCGGCGGAGGCGGCGACGCGGGCCAAGTCCGACTTCCTCGCCACCATGAGCCACGAGATCCGCACGCCGATGAACGGCGTCATCGGCATGACCGGCCTGCTGCTCGACACGCCGCTCAGCGACGAGCAGCGCGACTACGCCGACACGGTGCGGCGCAGCGGCGAGCTGCTGCTCACCATCATCAACGACATCCTCGACTTCTCGAAGATCGAGGCCGGCCGCCTGGAGCTCGAGGTGGTGTCCTACGACCTGCATCGCACGCTGGAGGAGGTCGTCGACCTGCTCGCCGAGGGGGCGCACCGCAAGGGCCTGGAGATCGCGCTCGAGATCGGCCCCGACGTGCCGCGCGTCGTGCGCGGCGACCCGAGCCGCCTGCACCAGGTGCTGATCAACCTGATCGGCAACGCGCAGAAATTCACCGAGCGCGGCGAGATCGCGGTGCGCGTCGAGCGGCTCGCGGCCGCCGACCGCAACATCCGCCTGCGTCTGACGGTGCGCGACACCGGCATCGGCATGAGCGCGGAGCAGTGCGCGCGCATCTTCGCTCCGTTCGAGCAGGCCGACCGCTCGACCACCCGCCGCTTCGGCGGCACCGGGCTCGGCCTGGCGATCTCCAAGCGCCTGGTCGAGGCGATGGGCGGCACCATCGGCGTCACCTCGACGCTCGGCGCCGGCAGCGAGTTCTGGTTCACCACCATCTGCGGCGAGGAGCCGGAGCACGCCACCGAACCGCTCCCCGCGCTCGACGGCGTGCGCGTCCTGCTGGTCGACGACAACGCCACCAACCGGCGCATCCTGGAGGCGCAGATGCGCCGCTGGGGGGCGGTGCCGATCGTCTGCGCCGCCGGCCACGAGGCGCTCGCCGAGTTGAGCGCGGCGCAGGCGCGCGGCGCGCCCTGCCAGCTCGCCATTCTCGACATGCAGATGCCCGGCATGGACGGCCTGCAACTCGCCGAAGCGATCCGCCGCACGCCGGCCATCGCCGCGACGCCGCTGCTCATCCTCACCTCGCTCGGTCCGCTCGCCGCCGAGACCGTGCAGCGCCTCGGCATCGCCGCGGCGCTCACCAAGCCGGCGCGTCCACTGCGCCTGCACGACTGCCTGGTCCGGGCGCTGGGCGTCGGCCGTGGCGAGGGGGGCGGGCGCGCCGCGGCGCGCAGCGCGCCGGCCGCC
>JANRJF010000062.1:0-2327 GCA_033764095.1 Deltaproteobacteria bacterium
CGCCGCGCGCCGGCGCCGAGGCGCGCGCGCCGCGCTACACCACCGCGTCACGTCCGTCGCCGGCGCGCTACGCCCGCGCGGTGGCGGCGGCCACCGCCGACATCGCCGCCGGCCGCTTCGACAAGCTGGTACTGGCGCGCACCTGCGCGCTGCGCGCGACGCGCCGCTTCGACTGCGCGCGCGCCGCCGCCCGCCTGCGCCAGGCCTATCCGGGCTGCACGACGTTCTGGCTCGGCGAGCGCGGCGGCGACTTCCTCGGCGCCACGCCGGAAGTGCTGGCGCGCGTGCGCGACGGCGCCCTGGAGACCGCGGCGCTGGCCGGCACCACCGGGCGCGGCACGACGACGGCCTCCGACGCCGCGCTCGCCGACGGGCTGCTCGGCAGCGACAAGAATCGCCGCGAGCACGCGCACGTCGTCGTGGCGCTCACCGACGCGCTGCGGCCGCTGTCCAGCGCGCTGCAGGTCGAGGCAACGCCGCGCATCCTGCGCCTGCCCAGCCTGCAGCATCTGCTGACGCCGATCCGCGGCCGCCTGGCGCCGGGCGCGCACCTGCTCGACCTGGTGGCGGCGCTGCATCCCACGCCGGCGGTCGGCGGTACGCCGCGCGCCGCCGCGCTCGCCGCGCTGCCGCGGCACGAGGGCTGGGCGCGCGGCTGGTACGCCAGCCCGCTCGGCTGGTTCGACGCGCGCGGCGACGGCGACATGGTGGTCGCCATCCGCTCCGCGCTGGTGCGCGGCCGCCGCGCCGTGCTGTTCGCCGGCGCCGGCATCGTCGCCGGCTCCGACCCCGACGCCGAGCTCGCCGAGACGCGCCTCAAGCTGCAGCCGCTGCTGTCCGCGCTGCTGGAGCTGTGAAGAGCTCAACACAGATGAACACAGACCCCGCCGCCCCCAGCCCGATGAACACAGAGCCCAACTCAACCGCCCCCAAAAGCCTTCGGCAGCTTGAAAACGACTACCCCGCCTCCGTGTTCATCGGGGCGGAGGGCAGCGGGGCTCTGTGTTCATCTGTGGAATCTCTTTATGCAGCGATCCGCGCCTTCGTCGCCGCGCTGGCCGACGCCGGGCTGCGCGAGGTGTGCATCGCGCCGGGGGCGCGCTCGACGCCGCTGACCTTGTGCCTCGCCGGCGAGCCGCGGCTGCGCTGCTGGTCGCATGTCGACGAGCGCAGCGCCGCCTTCTTCGCCCTCGGCCTGGCGCGCGCGGCACGCCGTCCGGCGGCGGTGGTGTGCACCTCGGGCACCGCGGCGGCGAACTTCTTCCCCGCCATCGTCGAGGCGCGCCAGGCGCACGTCCCGCTGCTGGTGCTGACCGCCGACCGGCCGGCGGAACTGCGCGACTGCGGCGCCTTCCAGGCGATCGACCAGATCAAGCTGTACGGCGACCAGGTGAAGTGGTTCTGCGAGGTCGGCGAGGCGAGCGCCGGATTGGCGTACTTCCACGCGCTCGGACAGCGCGCCGTCAGCGTCGCCGCCAGCCCACCGGGGGGCGTCGTGCACCTGAACGTCCCGCTGCGCGAGCCGCTGACGGAGAGCCCCCTCCCTGGCCCTCCCCCGCTGCGCGGGGGAGGGAATGCCGCGCTCCCGCCGCGCGCGGAGGCCCTACCCCCTCCCCCGCGCAGCGAGCAGGCGGTGCTCCCTCCCCCGCGCAGCGAGCAGGCGGTGCCCCCTCCCCCGCACAGCGAGCAGGCGGTGCCCCCTCCCCCGCACAGCGAGCAGGCGGTGCTCCCTCCCCCGCGCAGCGGGGAGGCGGTGCTCCCTCCCCCGCGCAGCGGGGGAGGGTCGGGGTGGGGGCCGCAGCGCATCCTCGACGCGTCGACCCTCGACGACCTCGCCGCGACGCTCACGGCGACGCGGCGCGGCGTCATCGTCTGCGGGCCGCTCGACGCCGACGCCGAGAGCGCCGCGGCGCTGCGCGGGCTGGCGCGGCGCTGCGGCTATCCGCTGCTCGCCGACGCGACCTCCGGGCTGCGCGACGGCGCCGACGATCGCGGCGAGCTGGTCACCGCGTACGACGCCCTGTTGCGCGACCGCGAGATCGCGCGCCGCCTGGCACCGGAGCTGGTGCTGCGCGTCGGACCGCTGCCGATCGCCAAATCGCTGCTGCTCTGGCTGCGCGACGGCGCGGCGCGGCAGATCGTCATCGACCCCTCGGCTGGCTGGGACGATCCACTGCACCGCGCCGAGCGCGTGCTGCACGCCGACGTCGCACCGCTCGCCGCGGCGCTGGCCGCGCGCATCGCGGCGCCACCGCAGGCCTCCTGGCGCGACGCGTGGCGCGGCGCCGAGGCGCGCGCCCGTGCCGTGCTCGACGCGCCGCCGGCGG
>JANRJF010000063.1:0-14833 GCA_033764095.1 Deltaproteobacteria bacterium
GTAGCGTGGAGGCGCCGGCATGCGCCTCCCGTTCCGCCCGCACCTCCTCGCGCTGCTCGCGTTCGCGGCCGCCTGCCGCGCTGCGCCCCCGCCGCCCCCCAACGTGCTGCTGGTCTCGATCGACTCGCTGCGCGCCGACCACGTGCACAGCTACGGCTACGGGCGCCAGACGACGCCGACCCTCGACGCGCTGGCCGCCGAGGGGGCGCGTTTCGCCACGGTCGTCTCGCCGACGTCGTGGACGCTGCCCGCGCACCTGACGCTGCTCACCGCGCTGCCGCCCGAACGCCACGGCGTGGTCGCCGACGGGCAGCGCCTGACCGACGACGCGCTGTTCCTCAGCGAGGTGCTGTGGCGCGACGGCTACACGACCGCCGGCTTCGTCGCGGCGCCGTACCTGGACGCCGCCTTCGGCTTCGCGCAGGGCTTCGATCACTACGACGATCACAGCCTGGCGAAGCGCTCCTTCGACGCGTCCCACCACGGCGTCACCGGGCCGCGCACCGCCGCGCTGTTCGCCGACTGGCTGCGCGACTGGCGGGCCGGCGGGGCGAGGCGACCGTTCTTCGCCTTCGTTCACCTGTGGGACGTGCACTACGACTACGCGCCGCCGCCACCCTATGACCGCCTGTTCGATCCCGACTACCAGGGCCACGTCACCGCCGACGACTACGAGCAGAGCGACGCCGTGCACGCCGGCATGGACGCGCGCGACCTGGCGCACGTCGTCGCGCTGTACGACGGCGAGATCCGCTTCACCGACGACACGCTGGCGCGCCTGCTGGCGACGCTGCACGACGCCGGGGTGCTCGACGACACCATCGTCGTCGTCACCGCCGATCACGGCGAGGAGTTCTTCGAGCACGGCCGCAAGGGGCACAAGCAGCAGCTCTACGACGAGTCGCTGCTGGTGCCGCTGGTGATCCGCTACCCGGCGCGCGTGCCGGCCGGCACCGTGGTGCCCGAACAGGTGCGGCTGATGGACGTCGCGCCGACGATCCTGTCGCTCGCCGGTCTCGGCGTGCCGCCCGACTTCGGCGCGCCGGCGGCGCGCATCGCCGACGCGGCACAGGACCTGAGCGCGTGGATCAACGCGCCGGCCGGGCAGCGTCCGGCGCCGCTTCCCGCCTTCGCCGATCTGGTCGGCGATGCCCCGGTGCCGTTGGCGGCGGTGCGCAGCGGCGGCAGCAAGCTGATCCGCGCGCGCGACGGGAGCGGCGCGCCGGAGCTCTACGACCTGCGCGCCGACCCCGGTGAGCACGCCAACCTCGCCGACCCGGCGCGCGCGGCGGTGCTCGAGGAGGAGTTGAGCGGCTGGCGCCAGGCGTGGAGCGGGGCGCCGCTGTCGGAGTCGGTGGCGATCAACGGTGGCCTGCGCGAGCGCCTGCGGGCGTTGGGGTACGTCCGATGAGCGCCTTGCGAGATGACTGGTCGTGGCGCAGCCGCGGCGCGAAGAAAGCGCAAAGGACACGTGGCAAAAGCGCCGCAGATCGCATAGCGAGTAGAGGTTCCATGACGCGTAGAGTACTCCAGCGCCTGGCGGCGGCGCTGCTCGGCCTCGGCCTGGCGGGACCGGTGTCGGCCATGCCGAACCTGTTCCTGATCGACAGCACGCACGGCGTCGCGACCGAGTTCTACCGGGTCAAGCCGAGCAACGGGCAGATGCGCCTGATGGGCTCGTTGTCGCCGGCGCTCGGCGAAGCGGCCGGCCTGGCGGCGATGTCGCCCGAGGTGTTCTACGTCTCGACGCTGCTCGGCAACATCGTGCGCATCGACCTGTCGCCGATCTTCACGGTGACGCCGCTCGGCAACGTCGGCGGCAAGCTCGCGATGCTGGAAGCGGACGGCCCCGACCTGCTGGCGGTGGACGAGGAGCGCGACGAGTTGGTGCGCATCACGCTCGACCCGCTGCGCAAGACGGTCATCGGCCGCATCCGCGTCGGCAGCCGCTTCGGCGTGCCGGTCGACATCGTCGGCGGCGACCTGGCGCGCAACAGCGCCGGCACCTGGTACCTGTTCAGCAACTGGGTGAACAACGCCAACAGCGGCGGCACGCTCTACCTGCTCGATCCGGACGACGCGACGGTGACGATTCTCGGTCCGCGCAGCTGGGGATACGGTCGCATCACCGGCCTGAGCTTCGACCCCGACGACAGCGGCGTGCTCTACGCCAGCGCGCGCGACCTCGACCGGCTGCTGATCATGAGCCCGATGAGCGGGCAGGTGAGCTGGGTCACCGGCCTGTGCCGCAGTTGCCCGACGCGCTACGACATCTCGGCCGGCGACCTCACCGTGGTGCGGCCGCCGCCGCGCAATACGCCGACCGCGAGCCGCACGCCGACCGCGACGCGCACGCCGTCGCCGCGGCCACCGACGCGCACCGCGACGCCGACCCGCCGCCGCTGAGACGCGGCGGCGTCGCCGGTTGCAACATCCGATTCCCGCCTGGCAGCGTTGTCCTGCGCCGGCCGGCGCGCTGCCGGCCGCACCGCCTCGCCGTTGCTCCATGCCCCACCTGCGCGTTCTGATCGCCGCTCTGGCGCTGCTCGCGATCGCGTCGGCGGTGTCGGCGCAGCCGCATACGCTCTACCTGGCGAACGACGACCACACCGACTACGGCTGGAACGCCAGCACGGCGACCTACGACCAGGCGATGCTCGGCGAGATCGACCTGGCGCTGGCGCGCCTGGCGGCGAGCCGCGACCCATCCGCCGAGCGGCCGCGCTTCAACGCCGACTGCTGGTACTACGTCTGGCTGTACGAGCGCGAGCGCTCGCCGCAGCAGTTCGCCGCGCTGATCGACGCCATCGCCGCCGGCGACGTGACCGTCCCGCTCAACCCGTTCGTGACGTTGTACGGCGCGCTGCCCACCGAGGCGGCGATCCGCGCCGGCTCCTATCCGGGGCAGCTCGAGCGCCGCTACGGCATCGGCTTTCCGCTGGCGCAGGACATCGAGGACCAGACCAGCCCGTGGGGCATCGCCAGCCTGTGGGCCGGCAGCGGCGTGCGCTACACGTGGAAGGGGATCTGCGCCTGCGCCACGCAGGCGCCGTTCGCCGACCGCCGCAGCGAGCTCTTCCACTGGCAGGGCCCGGACGGCGAGGCGCTGCTCACCAAGTGGTACGAATTCGAGCTCGGCTCGACCTCGTGGGGCGGCTACGCCGAGGCGCGCGACAACCTGTCGCTGTCCGCCATGCAGAAGGCGATCGACCGTTTCAGTCAGCGCGGCCATCCGGTCACCGGCCTGTTCGGCTACGGCTGGGACGACGTCAGCGTCGGCGACGACGCGGTGCACGGTGCGGTGCGGCAGTGGAACGACGCGCACCCGGACGGACCACCGGCGGTGGTGTCGAACATCGTCGACTACTTCGCCGACCTGGAGGGCCGTGCGCCGGCGCTGCCGACCGAGCGCGGCGGCTGGGGCAACGACTGGGACCTGTGGCCGGCGACGCTCGCCGCGCCGAGCGCCGATCTGCGCCGCGCGGTCGAGGATCTACGCGCCGGCGAGGCACTGGCTGCGGTGCTACGCGCCGGTGGCGACGACGGCGCCTGGACCGCGCACCAGGCGGCGCTGGCCGACGCCTGGATCGGCTACTGGAAGTACTTCGAGCACACCTGGAGCGACGGCGGCGCCGGGCTCGATACCATCGTCGCGCACAAGCTCGAGTGGGCGGCACAGTTCCGCGCCGCGGTGGACGGGTTGACGGCCAGCGCGTCCGCCCGCTTCGCCGCCGGCTTCGCGACCCCCGCCGGCGAGGATCGCCTGGTGGTCTTCAACCCGCTCGCCGCGCCGCGTACCGACGTGGTCGACCTGACGGTGGATGGCCCCGGCCCGTTCGTCGTGCACGACGTCGCCAGCGGCGCCGAGCTGCGCGCCCAGGTGCTGACGGTCGACGGCGCGCACCGGTTGCGCGTGCTGGTGCCGGACGTGCCGTCGCTCGGCTATCGCGTACTGCGCTACGCGGCGGGGACGCCGAGCGCCAGCCCGTGCTGTAGCGCCTCGGCGGCGACGCGCCGTATCGACAGCACGCGCTACGCGATCGAGGTCGCGAGCGACGGCCGGCTGGTGAGCCTGATCGACCATGCGGCCGGCGATCAGGAGCTCGCCGGCAGCGGCGGCCTCAACGCGCTGGTTGGCGCCACGCCCGGCAGCGGCACGGTGACGGTCGAGTCGCTCGGTCCGGTCTCCGCGACGCTGCGCCTCGACATCGGCGGCGCGCTGCCGCGTCGCGTGCGGGTGACCGTCTTCGCCGCGCCGCTCGACCGCGTCGAGGTCGAGGATGAGCTGCTGGCGCGGCCGGCGGACGCGGTGCACTACCGCTTCGGCGTCAACCTGCGCGAGCCGCAGATCCGTTTCGAAGAGGTCGGCGCGGTCGCGCGTCCGGGGCTCGCCGAGCAGGGCGGTGACTTTCTGCCCGGTACGCGCGCCGACTACATGACGCTCAACCACTTCCTCGACTTCGACGACGCGCTCGGCGGCTATCACGTCACCCTGTCGAGTCGCGATGCGTTCGCGGTGCGCGTCGGCGACAGCAGCGCGACGCACTTCGACCTGCCGGCGACCGCGGTCTCGGTGCTGGCGCTCGGCAACGTCGCCTTCGGCGGCATCGAGGACCAGGGCGGCGCGACCAGCTTCCGCCACGCCTTCGCGGTCATCGGACGCAGCGGCGCGTTTTCCGCCGCCGCGGCGATGCGCGACGGGCTGGCGTTCCAGAACCCGCTGCGCGGCATCGGCCTGGCGCGCAATCAGAACGGGCCGCGTCTGGCGCCGGTGGCCAGCTACCTGTCGCTCGACAGCTCCCGCGCCGTGGTCACGGCGGTAAAGCCGGCGGAGGAGGGCGAGCGCGGCGTGCTGGTGCGGCTCTGGGAGCTGGCCGGCGAGTCGGGCCCGATCGGCGTGCGCGCCGCCGCCCTGGCGCCCGGCGCGGCGTGGCGCACCTCGCTGATCGAGACCGATCGCGCCGCGCTCGACGTCGGCAACGGCGTGGTGTCGGTGCCGCTCGCCGCCAATCAGCTGGCCGCGCTTCGCCTCGCGGTCGGCGTGCCGACACCGACGGCGAGCGAGACGCCGTCGGCGACGCGCACCGCGACGCCGGCGCGCACGGCGACGGCAACGCGCAGCGCCACGCCGACGGCGAGGCTCGGCTCGCCCACCGCCTCCGCCAGCCCGACGCCCACCTGTCCGAGCCCGCCGCGCGGCGATGTGAACGGCGACTGCGCCGTCACCGCCACTGATCTGGATGAGCTGATCGCCGCGCTCTTCGCGCCATCGCCAGGGTCGGCGGCCGACGTCAATCTAGATGGCGCGGCCAGCGCCGCCGATCTACCGGCACTCGTCGCGCTGCTGCGCAACCGGTAGGCGGTCCCAGGCGCGGGTTGATCGCCGGACGAGGAGCGCCGCGGCTGTCGCCGAGGCCTTCGGCGTCGCTGTGCGACGCCGGCCGACACGAGGTCGGCCGGCTACCCTGCCGGTGCAGGGCGGGAGTGACGGGCGCGGGGCGCGTCTTTTGCGCCGTTGCGTACGACGCGGCGGCATCACCAGTGCGATCCGGGTAGCCGGCCGAGCTGGTCTCGGCCCGGCGGTGCGGAGCACCGCCGCCGCGATCACCCGCGCCGGTGGGGCGACGACGGCAGCTGGCGGGCGACGCGATCTCAGGTGGACGAGGCGGGGCGACGCGACAGGTCACTCGTCGACCTGCGCGTCGAGCAACTCCACCTGCGGTGCGGCGTCGGCATCGAAGACGAGGCGGGCGACGACGCCGCGCTCCGCGGCGAACGGCGCGGCGGCGGCGACGGCGACGGCGGCGCGGCCGGGACGGTCCTCGGAGACGACGGCGATGGCATCGTCGTCGGCGGGGCGGACGCGCGCCAGCGCGGCGCGCCTGGGATCGTAGGCTATGCGGAGCTGGAAGGCGGTGGCGCGGCGGGAGTCGGTGAGCACGACCGCCACCGACCAGCGATCGTCGGCACGGCGGCGCGGCGGGCCGAGACGCACCGGCGCGTCGCGGCTCCAGCGCAACTCGGCTTGCGCGGCGCCGGCGGCGCGCCAGTTGCCGGTGCAATCGCCGAGCAGGACGCCGATGAAATCCTGTTGCGCGACGTCGCCGAGTAGCGGCGCGTAGACGATGGCGCCGGCGGTGCAGCTCGCGTCGGCGCGCGGCGCGATCGTCTGTTGCGCCGTGACCGGCGCCGGGTCGGGCAGGAACAGCCAGTTGCGCGCACAGGTGGCGGCGGCGGGCAGTGCGGCGAGCGGATCGACGGCGCGGCGCAGGATGTAGCTGGCATCGAGCGCGCTGAGCGTGCCGTTGCCGGTGACGTCGCAGGCCAGGACCTGGCGAGCGTCCAGCGTACGCGTACCGCCGACCGCCTGCAGCACGTACGCCGCGTCCAGCGCGCTGACCGCACCGCCGTCCGCACCATCGCGCGCGGCCGACAGTACGCTGGTCGCACCGCTGGCGGCGGCGAGCGCGAAGGCGCCGTCGCCGTCGGTGGTGGTGGCGCGCAGAGCGCTGCCGTCGTCGAGCGTCACTGCGACGTCGGGCAGTGGACTGTCGTCGCCGGCGAAGCGCACGCGGCCGCGCACTCGCGCGGCGCCGCCGCTGGTGGGTGTCGGTGTGGGGCTGGGCGGCGCGGTCGGGCTCGCTGCCGGCGTCGCGGCGCGGGTCGACGTGCGGCTGGCACTCGGCGGTGGCGAGAGACCGGCGGTGCGGGTCGACGAGGCGGTCGGTGTGCTGCTCGCGCTCGGCGTGGCGGCGACCGACAGGCTGAGGGGATTGGAGAGCGCGCCTTCGCGCCCGCTGTCGTCGTAGGCGCTGACCGAGAAGGTGAGCAGCGTTCCGAGCGGCAGGTTGGGATAGACGTGGCGGATCACGCCGTCGCCGTCCGGCGGCGGCAGCCCGACGTCCAGCGGCGTGGCGAGCGGCAGACCGGCGAGGATCAGGTAGACGCGATAGCCCGCGGCCGGTTGCACCGGGCGCCAGCCGAGTCGCACATCCAGTGCCGCCGCGTCCGTCATCCAGAGCAGCGAGAGCGCGACGATCAGCGCGCCTGCTGCGTGTCGTGGGTGTGCAGCTCCAGCGGTCGAGACATGCGCCGCGCGGCGCCCCCTGATCCCGATGATACCCCAGCTCCCCGTTGCAGATGCCGGCGCGCCCGCTGTCGGCGCGTCGGCACCGCCAGAGACGACGCAACGCTGGGGAATGCTGCCGCAGCAGGATGCGCACAGCGCGTGCAATGCGCTGCGCGCGGCGCGACGGAACGCCACCGGAGTGCGTGGTGCCGCCGGGTCGTCGTGGTGGAGGCGGCGCTCTAGCGAATTCCCGCTTCGACGCGGGGAACTGGGACGTCGTCGATGCGGGCGCTGAGCAGACGCGCGTGCGGGGTGGCGCGACTGTGGATGACCAGCAGCGCGACCGGGCGCGCGTCGGCGGTGATCGAGGTGCCGGTGGCGATTGCCAGCGCGGCGCCGTCGTCGGTGCGGGCGTATTGCAGCGCCGCCCCACGTGCGCCACCGGCGGTGCGGGCATGCGCGAGTCGGGCGCCGGCGTCGACGCGCAGGCGCAGCTCGAGCGCGGTGAACGGCGCGTCGGCGTCGGCGTATACCGGCACCAGCCACTCGCCGCCCGGGCGCGGGCGCGCGGTGCCGAGCCAGACGCGCAGATCGGCGCCGCCGCGCAGCGCCGCGCCGGCGGCGGGCGCGGTCCAGTTGCCCGAGCAGTCGCCGAGCGGCACGGCGAGGAAGTCCTGCGCCGGGGCGTCGTCGAGCGTCGAGGCGAGCTCGATGCTGCCGCGCTCGCAGGTGGTTTCGCCGGGTTGCGGCGCGATCACCGACTGATTGGGCATCGACGCCGGAGCGGGGATGAAGACCCAGTCGGAGGCGCAGGTGTCGGCGACCGGCAGATGCGGGGTGGCGCCGACCGCGAACTGCAGAATGCGCGCGGCGTCGAGCGTCGAGAGCAGCCCGTTGCCGGTGACGTCGCAGGCGAGCAGCTGGCGCGCGTCGAGCGTGGCACCGGAGACGATCGCGCGCAGCACCAGGGCCGCGTCGAGCGCGCTCACCGCACCGCGCAGGTCGCCATCTTTCTGCGCGTCGAGCCGCACCGGTCCGGCGCTGGTGCTGGCGAAGGCGAACTGACCGAGCGCGTCGGTGGTGGTCGCCTGCACGACGCGCGCGGTGCCGCGCAGCGAGACGGTGGTGCCGCGCACCGCGGCACCGGTGGCCCAGTGGCTGACGCGGCCGCCGACGCCGCAGCGGATGGCGAGGCTGCCATCGTGCGGCGCGCAAGCGAGGGCGCCGCCGTCGAGGGTGCACGCCTCGAGGCGCAGGCTGGTGGTGGCGGGGCAGGCGCCGACCACCAGCAGCTGGACCTCCGCCAGCGTGCCGCCGGCGAGCAGCGGCCGCGGCAGCGCCACGTCGAGGCGCAGCAGGCCGGGTGTCGCCAGGTCGGCGGTGAGGGTTCCGTCGCCGAGCAGCTGCGCGCCCTGTACCGCGACCAGCTCGCTGTCGTAGGCGATGCGCGCCGCGAGCCGCTGGATGCCGCTGCCGGCGTCGATCGCGAGCGGCAGGCTGATCAGTGCGCCGGGCAGGGCGCGCGCGTCGGCGGGCAGGCTGAGGTTCCAGGCCGGCGTCGGTGTCGCGCTCGGCGACGGCGACGGGCTCGGCGTACTGGTGCGCGTCGCGCTGCGGCTGGGCGACGGGCTCGCCGTCGCGCTCGGGCTGGGCGGAGCGGTGCGCGTCGGCGTGGCGCTGCGGGTGGCGGTGGCGCTGCGCGACGGCGTGCTGCTGCTGGTGGCGGTCGGCGCGGCCGTCTCGGTGCGCGTCGCACTGGCGGTCGCGGTGCCGGTCGCCGGCGGCGTGTGGGTCTCGGTCGGTGTCGGGGTGGCGCTGCGCGACGGGGTGTTGGTGCTGGTGGTGGTCGGCGCGGCGGTGTCGGTGCGGGTCGCCGTCGCGGTGGTCGTCGAGCTTGGCGGCACGGTGTCCGTGGACGTCGCGGTTCGCGTCGCGCTGTGCGTCGGCGTGGCGCTCGGCGAGGCGGTCGCGGAGCGGGTCGCCGACGCGGTCGCGGTGGCGCTCGGCGGCGGCGTCTCGGTCTCGGTGCGCGTCGCGGTCGCACTGCTGGTGGCGGTGCGCGTGGGGCTGGCGGTGCGGGTCGGCGTCGGGCTCGCGCTGGCGGTGGAGGTCGCGCTGGGCGGCGGCGTGGCGGTGTCGCTCGCCGTCGGGCTGGCGGTGCGCGTCGCGGTGACGCTCGCGCTCGGCGACGGGGTCGGCGTGCTGCTGGGGGTGCGCGTCGCGCTCGGGCTCGGCGGCGCGGCGACGGTCGGCGTCCAGGTGGCGGTCGCGGTCGGCGAGGCGGCGAGGCTCAGGGTCAGCTCGTTCGACAGGCCGCTCTCGCTGCCGTCGGCGGCGTAGGCGGTCAGCGCCACGCCGTAGGTCGGGCCGCTGGCGAGCCCGCTGAGCACGGCGCGCAGGCGACCGTCGCTGCCCGGCGCCGGCGCGCCGAGGTCGGTGCCGGCATCGAACGACTGGCCGCTCGGCCGCACGTAGGCGCGGTACCCAGCGGCGCCGGCGGCAGGCGACCACGCGAGTTGGACATCATATGCCCAGGCAGGCGAGGCGGCGGCGCACACAGCGGCGAGCAGCAGGGCGGCGCGGTGTGCGAGAGCGCTCGACAGTCGACGGGGCACGCTCGCGCGAGAGACCAAGAAGCATGCCGCGTCCGCGTCTCGGCGCCTGCGTCCGGCGGCGCATGCGGGTCGCGACGCGCGCGGTGAACGTCATGCGAAGCGGCGCTTTTTTGGCGACTCGCATGCGGCGCGTGGCGCGGTATGCGTGCAGCAGACGCGCGCATTGCGACGATTCGATGTCATCGCGCGGCGCCCGCGGGTGGCGCGACGCACGACTGGCGGCGGCGCAGGGGGCGCGCTAGACGACGCGGTTCATGCGCGCGACGCCGGAACGCCTGGGCCTGCTGTTCGCCGTGTCCTGCGCGGTGAACGGCGCCTTCGTTCCGGCGGTCGCCAAGCTCACCACCGGGCGCGCCGACGCGCTGCTGGTGGCGGCGGTGAGCACCGCCTGCGCGGGCGTGGCGGCGGTGGCGGTGCTGGCGCTGCGCGGCCAGCTCGCGCTGCTGGTGACGCCGCGCCTGGCGCCGCGCCTGCTGCTCATCGCCGCGCTCGGCACCGCCTGCGCGCATCTGCTCTTCTACGTCGGCGCCAGCCGCACCAGCGCGATCGTCGCGACGCTGTGTCTGCAGATCGAGCCGGCCTACGCCCTGCTGCTCAGTTGGCTGGTGCTCGGGCATCGGCCGACGCCGCGGCGGCTCGGCGCGACGGCGCTGCTGCTCGGCGGCATCGCGCTGGCGCTCGGCAGCGGTGCGGTCGAGGGCTCGATCGGCATCTGGCTGCTGCTCGCCACGCCGCTCTGCTGGCAGCTCTCGCATCTGGTCGTGCTGCGCCGCCTCGCCGGCACCCCGGCGGTGGTGTTGAGCGGCGCGCGCTACCTCTACGGCGGCGTGCTGCTGGCGGCGATCTGGCTGGTCGGCGGCGCGCCGAGCCCGCCGCTGACCGCGCTGGTCGGCGCGCTGCCGCTGCTCGCCGTGCAGGGGGTGGTGCTCGGCCTCGGCGGCACGCTGCTGTGGTACGAGGCGATCGCGCGCCTCGACCTCACCCGCGCCACGGCAATCGTCGTGCCGCTGATCCCGCTGCTCTCGCTGGCCGCCAGCTTCGCGCTGCTCGGCGAGGTGGCAACGCCGCGCCAGTGGCTCGGCCTCGGGCTCACCGCGATCGGCATCCTGGTCTTCGTCACCGGCCCGGCCGCGGTCTCGTCGCCAGCGCGCGGAGCGGCGGAGTGACACGCCGGGTTCACGGATTACCCGGATGACATTTGAAGATTACACGAACCGGAAGAGAAGAAAGAAAAACAGGACAAACGAACGACGCTGATCACAGTAGCGAGGCCGGCGAGGGGTCAGCTGTTCTTGTCCGGTCCGTGTAATCTTCAAATGCCATCCGTGTAATCCGTGGCCCAGCGCTGCTCGCGACGAGACGAACGCTGGCCAGTAACGCGACGATTCCGTTATGGGACGAGCCATGAAGATCGAGCCCTTCCGCATCGCGGTCCCGGATGCCGTGCTCACCGATCTGCGCGAGCGGCTGGCGCGTACCCGCTTTCCGGACGAGATTCCCGGTTCGGGGTGGGACTACGGCAGCGAGCTTTCCTACGTGCGCGAGCTGGTGGCGTACTGGCGCGAGCGCTACGACTGGCGCGCCGCCGAAGCGCGGTTGAACGCGCTGCCGCAGTTCCGCGCCGACGTCGACGGGCTCGGCATCCACTTCATCCACGTACGCGGCAAGGGGCCGCAGCCGTTCCCGCTCGTCATCACGCACGGCTGGCCGGGTTCGGTGGCGGAGTTCAGCGAGATCATCGGCCCGCTCACCGATCCCGCCGCGCACGGCGGCGACGCGGCCGACGCCTTCGACGTCGTCTGCCCGTCGATGCCCGGCTACGGCTTCTCCGACCATCCGTCCGCGCCGGGCATGGAACCGGAGGTGATCGCCGGCCTGTGGGCGAAGCTGATGCAGGGGCTCGGCTACACGCGTTTCGGCGCGCAGGGCGGCGACTGGGGCTCGATGGTCAGCACCTATCTCGGCGCGCGCCACGCCGACGTGGTCGCCGGCATCCATCTCAACATGGTGGTCGCGTTCCCGCCCGATCCCGACAATCCCGCCGCCGGGCTGACGCAGGACGAGCTGATCCCGCTGATGGAGGCGCAGCAGTTCTTCAAGACCGAGACCGGCTACCAGCAGATCCAGGGCACCAAGCCGCAGACCCTCGCCTACGGCCTCAACGACTCGCCCGCCGGGCTGGCGGCGTGGATCGTCGAGAAGTTCCGCACCTGGAGCGACTGCGGCGGCGCGATCGAGCGCCGCTTCAGCAAGGACCAGCTGCTCACCAACATCATGCTCTACTGGGTGCCGGAGACGGCCAACTCCTCCTGCCGGCTCTACTGCGAGACCATGCGCGCGGCGAAGTTCCCGCCCACCGGCTTCCGTGTCGAGGTGCCGACCGCCTGCGCGCTGTTCCCGCGCGAGATCTTCCGCCCGCCGCGCTTCTGGGTGGAGAAGCTCTACAACGTGCAGCGCTGGACGCCGATGCCCGCCGGCGGCCACTTCGCCGCCATGGAGGAGCCGGCGCTGCTCGCCGACGACGTGCGCGCGTTCTTCCGCACCCTGCGGTGACGCCGGGGCAGGCCTAACGTCCGCCGAACCGCCTATCGCCTATCGCTGATCGCCTATCGTCGGAGGTTCCGGCGATAGGCCGCGTAGGCAATCAGCGATCCGCGGTTCTGCACGATTTGGTGAATCCCGCCGCGGCGCGCCCCAACACGCAGGCCGAGCGCAGGCGATACGAACGCGGGAAGTTTTCGATTGTCTTCGCTGTTTTCGGCGTGGCAGCGTCGGCGAACTCGGGGGAGCAGATGCGTCGCAGCGCGGCGATCGGGATCGCGATCTGGTTGATCGCCGGTACGGCCGGCGGCGCACACGCTGACGGCGTCGGCGCGGCGATCGCGCGGGCGCGCGCGGCCAGCGCTGGGGCCATGCGCGTGCGGCGCGCGCCGTCGGGCGAGGTGCGCTTCCTCGCCGTCGATGGCGGCCTGCGGTTGCCGGCGACGCGTGCGGCCAGGCCGAGCGATCGGGCGCACGCCTTCCTGACGGCGCATGGGGCGCTGTTCGGACTGCAGCCGGCCGACGGCGAGGTGCTGCGCGTGCGCGAGGCCGACGAGACCGGCATGACGCACGTCCGGCTGCGCCAGACGGTCGGCGGGGTGCCGGTCGCCGGCTCGGGGCTCACCGTGCACCTGCGCGGCGACGCGGTCATCAGCGCCCTCGGGCGCACGGTCGGCGACGCCGGCGCCATCGACCGCCGGCCGTCGCTCGCCGCCGCCACCGCCAAGCGCATCGCCGCCGCGCTGATGGCGGACCTCGAGCGCGCGGCGGCGAGGTTGACGCCGCCGCGCCTGGAGCTGTTCAACCGCGCGCTCTTCCTCCCCGGCGACGCGGCGACGCAGCTGGCGTGGTTCGTCGAGGCGAGCGCCGGGGCGCGCCGCGAGTGGATCTGGATCGACGCCCACAGCGGGGCGGTGTTGCTGCACTTCAACCAGACGCCAACCGCACTGTTCCGCCAGGTGTTCGACGCGCTGGACACGCCGGACGTGCCGGGAACGCTGGTACGCAGCGAGGGCGAGGGTCCGGTCGGCGACCTGGAGGCCGATCGCGCCTACGAGTTCAGCGGCGACACCTACGACTACTACCTGACGCAGCATGGGCGCGATGCCTACGACGGCCTCGGCGCGGCGATGAACGTCACGATCAACAGCACGATCTGCGGGTCGCCGTGTTACAACGCCTTCTGGTTCGGCACCGGCGCGGTGTTCGGCGCCGGCTTCGCCTTCGACGACTTCATCGGTCACGAGTTCACGCACGGCGTCACCGAGGCCGAAGTGGGCCTGGTCTACCTGAACCAATCGGGCGCGCTGAACGAGTCGTTCTCCGACATCTTCGGCGAGACCATCGACCTGACCAACGGCGCCGGCTCCGACGCGCCGGTCAATCGCTGGTGGATCGGCGAGGACTTTCTGCCCGGCATGCTTGCCGGCCTGCGCAACATGGCCGATCCGACCATCTTCGCGGATCCGGGCAAGCTGAGCGACCCGCAGGTGGTGTGCGGCGCCATCGACTCCGGCGGCGTGCACAGCAACAGCGGCATCGGCAATCACGCGTACGCGCTGATGGTCGATGGTGGCACGTACAACGGCCACACGATCAGCGGCATCGGCCTGACCAGGGCGGCGAAGATCGAGTACCGCGCGCTCAGCGAGTATCTGGTGCCGACCTCGACCTACGCCGACAACTACGACGCGCTGAACCAGTCGTGCCTCGACCTGATCGGCACGGTCGGCATCACCGCCGCCGATTGCGTCGAGGTGCAGAAGGCGCTCGACGCCGTCGAGATGTCGGCCCCGTGGCCGTGCGTCTCCGGCACGCCGACGCCGTCGCCGTCCGCCAGTGCGACGCCGACCGCCACTGTCACCGCGACCTCCAGCGCGACGCGCACGGTCACCGCGACGCCCACCCCGCTGCCGGCGTGTGGCGTGACGCCGCGCCCCGGCTGCGCCGCGGCGCCGAGGGGGCGCGTGCTGCTCAGGCACGACGCCAGCCGGCCGACCAGCGACACGCTGCTGTGGAAGTGGATCGGCGGCACCAGCCTCGGCGGCAGCTTCGGCAATCCGGCGACGACCACGACCTACACGCTGTGCGTGTTCGAGCACGGCGGCATCGGCGCGACGCTGGTCGCCGAGGTGCCCGCCGGCGCCGGCTGGAAGCCGCAGATCGCCGGGCGGTTCGCCTACGGCGGCGCCAGCAGCGGCATCCAGAGCATCAAGCTGCAGCCTGGCACCGGCCGTGCCCGCATCCTGCTGAAGGGGCGCGGCACGGGTCTGGGACTGACGACCGCCGCACCGGTGCAGCCCCTGACCCTGCAACTGGTGAAGAGCGACGGCCCCGAGTGCTGGGAGTCGGTGTTCACCGCCCCCGCCGGCGGCAGCGCGACAACCTTCAAGGACACGCTGCCGTGAAGGAGTAGTAGCGCGGGCCGCCGCGCTCGCCTGCGAGGTCGGCGACTGGTCGGTATGCGCGTGGACGAGTGCCGGCGCGACGGCTCAGCGCCGGCGCGGGTCGCCGAGCTGGGAGGCGGGCACGGCGGCCCGCGCAACGACTCCCTCACGCCCACGCCACCGCCACCTGGCGCGGGCCGGCGTAGGGCAGGCGGCCGTGT
>JANRJF010000064.1:0-4788 GCA_033764095.1 Deltaproteobacteria bacterium
CGGCGCGGCGCGGCGGCGTGCGCGCCGGCGACCGCGCCCCCGATGCGGCGCTGCGCGACGACGGCGGCGCCACGCCGCGCCTGTTCGACCTGCTGCGCAGCCAGGCGCACACGCTGTTGCTGCTGTCGCCCGATCCCACCGCCGCCGGCGTCGGCGCGACGCTCGCCGCGCGCTACGGCGAGCTGCTGCAGGTGGCGCTGGTGCCGCGCGCCGGCGTGCCGGCTCCGGCCAGCCCGCTGCCCAGCCTGCACGACGTCAGCGGCGCGCTGCACCGCGCCTACGGCGCGACCGGCCCCACCGCCGTTCTCATCCGCCCCGACACCTACGTCGGCTACCTCGGCGCCCCAACCGGCGTGGCGGAGTACCTGGCAGGCTACCTGATGTAGCTCCCCCCTTTGAAAAAGGGGGGCCAGGGGGGATTTCCCAGCCGACGCTGCCGGCTCAGTAGAACGATCGCGATCAACCGGCTCTGGCGCGTGAGTCGTTTGGAAAATCCCCTCCTCGCCCCCTTTTTCAAAGGGGGGATCACTCGCGCGCGCCCGCGCACGCACACGCCCGTGGACCCCGATTGCGGCGTCCCGGGCGGCATAGCTAGGGTCGCCGGCATGGCCGCTCCGACGTATCCCGGCGCCGTCGAGCCGCAGCGCGAGAGCTTCGTCGAGTCGCTCGGGCTGCGCATCCACGTCGTCGAGTGGGGCGATCCCGGCGCGGAGGCGCTGCTCTGCTGCCACGGCTTCTGGGATCACGCGCGCAGCTTCGCGGTGCTGGCGCCGCTGCTCGCCGATCGCTGGCGCGTCGTCGCGCTCGACGCGCGCGGGCACGGCGATTCGCAGTGGGCCGACGCCTACCACTGGGGCGCGCACATCCGCGACATCGTCGCGGTGGCCGGCTGGATCGGACGCCCGGTCCACCTGATCGGCCACAGCATGGGCGGCGGCCAGGTGGTCGACGCCGCTTACGCGCTCGGCGCCCAGGCGCGGAAGGTGGTGAACATCGACGGCTTCGGCCCGCCGCCGCTCAGCGACGAGGAGGAGGCGCGCACGGTCGAGCGCTTCACCGGCTTCCTGGAGCAGCGCCGCCTGCTCGCCAGCCGACCCGACTGGCGCCCGTATGCCGCACTCGAGCAGCTGGTGCAGCGGCGCAAGGCGCAGAACCCACGCCTCAGCGACGAGTGGTTGCGCTACTTCGTCTTCCACGCCGCCCGGCGGGCCGACGACGGCTGGCGCTGGAAGGCCGACCCGACGCTCGCCATCGGCACCGGACCGTGGCGCCCCGATTGGATCGCGCCCGCCTATGCGCGCCTGCAGCACCCGCTGCTGGCGGTGAACGGCTCGGAGACCGACACCTGGGGGCCGCTGCCCGATGCGATCGTCGCGCCGCGCCTGGAAGGCGTGCGCCGCCTGACCCGCGCCACCATCGCCGGTGCCGGGCACTTCGTGCACATGGAGAAGCCGCGCGAGACCGCGGCGCTGATCCGCGACTGGCTGGAGGCGGCATGACGCGCCTGCGACACGGTCGCGGCGCGCTGGCGCTGCACGAGCTGTCGACCTCGTCCGGTCCGACCCTCCTGCTGCTGCACGCGCTCGGCGGCTCGGCGGCGGAGTGGGGCGAGCTGCCGGCGGCGTGGCCGGGCCGCGTCCTGGCGCTCGACTTCAGCGGCCACGGCGGCTCGGATCGATTGCGCGGCGGCGTCTACACGCCGGAGATCTGTGCCAGCGAGGCGGACGCGGTGCTGGCCGAGGTCGGCGCGTGCGCCGTCGCCGGCGCCGGACTGGGCGCCTACGCCGCGCTGCTGCTCGCCGGCGGGCGCGCCGATCAGGTGCCGGCGGCGCTGCTGCTGCCCGGCCGCGGCCTCGCCGGGGGCGGCGCGCAGCCCGATTGGACGCGCGGCGCCATCGCGCTGCTCGAGGCGAGCCAGCAGCCGCCGCTGCCGGACGGCTGCGACCCGCAGTGCGCCATGCTCGGCAGCGATCCGCGTCCGCCCAGCTACGCGCTGCACTTCGCCCGCGCGGCGCGCCGCCTGCTGTTGTTCGAGGATGGCGGCGAACGCCCGCCGTGGTGGGAAGCATCGCGCGCCTGTGCGGTCGCGGTCGGCGGCGATGTGAGAGACGTGCTTCGCCAACTGCTTTGAACCACAACGGCACCACCACACAACGAGACTCGCGTTGTGTCGTGGTGTCGTTGTGGTGAAGGAACGCATGGACTCCGCCGTGGTCGCCAAGACGATTGCCGTCGCCGCCGCGCTGCACGCCGTCTTCACCATCGCCGTGCCGCTGTGGCTGTGGAGCGCGACCCGCGCCGCGCTGCCGCGCCTGCCGCTCGGCCCGCTGCGCTGGCTCGGCCTCGGGCTGATCGGCTTCGGCATCTATCTCTACGTCTGGTCGCTGGCCCACCTGCTGCGCCGCGACACCTCGGCGCTGCCCGGCCAGGCGCCGCGCGTGCTCGACACCAGCGGCTGGTACGCGCGCGTGCGCCATCCGCTGCTGCTCGGCGTCGTCGCCATCCTGTTCGGCGAGGCGGTCGTCGCCGCGTCGTGGGCGCTGCTCGCCTACGCGCTCTTCTACTGGGCGCTGCTGCACCGCTTCGTCGTGCGCCGCGAGGAGCCCGAGCTGCTCGCCACCTTCGGTGCCGCCTACGCCGACTACACCGCCCGCGTCCCGCGCTGGCTGCCGCGTCGGGGAGGTCCGCGATGACCGCCACCGAGCGACTCTACCTGCAGGACGACCACGCGCTGGCCGCGACCGCGACGGTGATGGCGCGGCGCGACGACGGGCTGGCGCTCGACCGCACCTGTTTCTACCCCGGCGGCGGCGGGCAGCCGGCCGATTGTGGGACGATCGAGCTGGCCGGTGGCGCGCGGCTGAACGTCACCGGTGTGCAGGTCGAGGATGGAACGCTCTGGCATCTGACCGACGCGCCGCCGCCGGCGGATGCGGTCGGCCGGCCGGCGGCGCTGGCGGTGGACGGCGCGCGCCGTGTCGCGCTGTCGCGCTACCATACCGTGCTGCACGTGCTGAACACGCTGGCGCTGCGCGACTACGGCGCCTGGATCACCGGCGCGCAGATCGCGCCCGACTACGCGCGCATCGACTTCAAGTTCGAGGGCTTCTCGCCGGCGGTGGCGGCGGAGCTGGAGGCGAAGGTCAACGCGGTGTTGGCCGGCGAGCACCGGCTGCGCGCGTACTATGTCAGCGAGGAGGAGTTCCGTCGGCGCGACGACCTGCGCCGCACGCTCACCGCCGAGCCGCCGGTGGTGGACGGCCAGGTGCGGGTGGTCGAGATCGGCGGCTTCGACGCGCAGGCCTGCGGTGGGACGCACGTCGGCGCGCTCGCCGAGCTCGGGCGTTGCGCGATCTACAAGACCGAGAACAAGGGGCGCATCAACAAGCGGCTGTACGTGCGACTGAGTTGACCACGGCGACACAACGGCAGGACGGAGAGCGACATGGCGGCAGTCGACAATCCAACCGCGATCGAACGGCTCTTCAATCGCATCGTCGGCGCGCTGGTGCGCTTTGGCATCGGCCTGCCGAAGATGCGCGTGCTGGAGGTGCGCGGGCGCAAGAGCGGCAAGCTGTACACGTTGCCGGTCGACCTGCTGACGCACGACGGCCGCCTCTACCTGGTGGCGCCGCGCGGCGACACGCAGTGGGCGCGCAACGCCGCCGCCGCCGGCGAGGTGACGCTGCGGCGCGGCAGCCGGGCCGACCGCTACCGTCTGCGCCCGCTGGCCGAGGCCGAGAAGCCGCCCATCCTCAAGGCGTACCTCGACGAGTTCCATCGCGAGGTTGCGCGCTTCTTCCCGGTGGCCGCCGGCTCGCCGGTCGAGGCGTTCGCGCCGCTGGCGGCGCGCTATCCGGCCTTCGAGCTGCTGTGAGAGGACCGCGCTCTTACAGCGCGTCGCGGTTGACCAGATTCTCCAGGCGCTCCTGGCCACCGGAGCGCGGCTGTGGCTCGGGCGACGCGAGGGCGCGGCGTTCGAGCGAGTCGAACGACTCCTGGCCGGCGAGGATGGCGCGGCCGAGCGCGCCGTCCCAGCCGGCGTAGCGGTCGGCGACGGCGCGGGCGAGGTCGCCGCGCGCCAGCATGCGCTCGGCGCGCAGCAGGCCGCGCGCGATCGCGTCCATGCCGCCGACGTGCGCATGCAAGAGGTCGATCGGGTCGATGCTCTGGCGGCGCAGCTTGGCGTCGAAGTTGAAGCCGCCGCTGCCCAGGCCACCGGCCTGGAAGATGGTGTACAGCGCCAGCGCGGTCTCGTCCGGGCTGTTGGGGAACTGATCGGTGTCCCAGCCGTTCTGCGCGTCGCCGCGGTTGGCGTCGACGCTGCCGAACAGTCCGTTGGCGACCGCGTACGCCAGCTCGTGCTGGAAGCTGTGGCCGGCGAGTGTCGCGTGGTTGGCTTCGATGTTGAGCTTGATCTCGTTCTCCAGGCCGAACTCCAGGAGGAAGCCGTGCACCGCGGCGGCGTCGTGGTCGTACTGATGCTTGGTCGGCTCCATCGGCTTGGGCTCGATGAGCAGCGTGCCGGCGAAGCCGCTGCGGTGCTTGTGCTCGACCACCAGCTGCATGAAGCGGCCGAGCTGCGCGCGCTCGCGCCGCAGGTCGGTGTTGAGCAGCGTGTCGTAGCCCTCGCGGCCGCCCCACAGCACGTAGTTGGCGCCGCCGAGGCGCTGGGTGACCTCCATGGCCTTGCGCACCTGCGCGGCGGCGTAGGCGAACACGGCGGGATCGGGATTGGTCGCCGCGCCGGCGGCGTAGCGGCGATGGCTGAACAGGTTGGCGGTGCCC
>JANRJF010000065.1:0-16061 GCA_033764095.1 Deltaproteobacteria bacterium
TACGAGGCGCTGGAGAACGCCACCGATCGCTGCGAGGACGTCGCCAACGTCATCGAGGGCGTGGTGCTCGAACACGCCTGACCGATGGAGCTCCTGGTCGCCATCGTCATCGTGGTGGCGCTGGTCTTCGATTTCGTCAACGGCTTCCACGACGCCGCGAACTCGATCGCCACCGTCGTCTCGACCCGCGTGCTGTCGCCGCGCAACGCGGTGATCTGGGCGGCATTCTTCAACTTCATCGCCTTCCTGGTCTTCTCCACCCACGTCGCGACGACGATCGGCAAGGGGGTCGTCGATCCGGCGGTGATCGACTCGGCGGTGGTCTTCGCGGCGCTCGCCGGCGCGATCATCTGGGACCTGATCACCTGGTGGTTCGGCATTCCGTCGAGCTCGTCGCACGCGCTGATCGGCGGCCTGGCCGGCGCGGCGATCGCCAAGGCGGGCACCGCCATCCTCGACGGCCCCGGCCTGACCAAGATCGGCGTCTCGATCATCGTCTCGCCGCTGCTCGGGCTGCTGCTCGGCTTCATCCTGATGGTGGCGGTGTTCTGGCTCTTCCGGCGCTTCACCCCGTCGCGCGTCGACATCTGGTTCCGGCGCGGCCAGCTGCTCTCGGCGGCACTCTACAGTCTCGGCCACGGCGGCAACGACGCGCAGAAGACGATGGGCATCATCGCCGTGCTGCTCTACGCCAATGGTTACCTGGGCAGCGAGTTCTACGTGCCGCTGTGGGTGGTGCTCGCCTGTCACGCGGCGATGGGCCTCGGCACCCTGTCGGGCGGCTGGCGGATCGTGCGCACGATGGGCCTGCGCATCACCAAGCTGAAGCCGGTCGGCGGCTTCTGCGCCGAGACCGGCGGCGCCATCACGCTGTTCCTCGCCACCAACCTCGGCATTCCGGTGTCGACGACGCACACCATCACCGGCGCCATCGTCGGCGTCGGCTCGGTGACCAACGCCTCGGCGGTGCGCTGGGGCGTCGCCAGCCGCATCGTCTGGGCCTGGGTGCTGACCATCCCGTGCTCGGCGGCGATCGCGGCGCTCACCTGGGCGCTCTTCGCCCGGCTCGGCGCCGCCGCCAGCTGAGCCGCGCGCTGCCGGTCGGCCGGCGCGCCGCGCCCGGGCGCTAGCCCGCGGCGGGCAGAACAGCCATTGACTTTATGTCACCCGGGCTGGATGGTGCCGCCGCGAAAGGCGCCTACGTTGTCGACAAGCGGAACGGGGACCCCGCGTGGGGGTCCGCCTGATCTGATCGACGAGGCCAACCGACTGCTGCTCGACCGGATTCGGCTCGGGTTGTGGCTGGTCCTCGCCGGCGTCGCCGCGGTCTTCGTCGGCGAGCTGGCGCTCAACCACGGCACGCGGCCGTGGATCAGCATCTACCAGGCGGCCAACTGGGTGATCGGCGCGCTGGCGCTGGCGGTGCTCCACACGCCGGCGCGGCGCCAGTTCAACCTCGCCGTCGCGTTCGTCACCATGCTGGTGACCGTCGCGGCCACCGGCGCGGTCGGCGTCGCGGCGCTGGACGCGACGACGCCGGTGGTGCTGATGGTCGGCCTGGCGCTCACCTCCTCGATGCTGGTGCCGTGCGGCCCCGGGTGGCAGCTCGGCGTGGTGCTGTGGGTGATCGCGGTGGCGATCTGGACGGTCGCCTCGATCGTGCCGTCGCCGCGGCTGTTCTGGCTGCAGTACGTCGGCACCATCGTGCCGACGCTCGCCGGCACCGTGGTGATCGCCTATGCGCTGCAGCGCCAGCGCCAGGCGCTGGATGACGCCGAGCGCGAGCGGCGCGCCCGCGAGCGCGGCCTGCGCGACGCCAACCGCCGGCTGGAGGAGGAGATCGACCAGCACCGCCGCACCGAGGAGACGCTGCGCTTCGCCATGCGCGAGCTCGACCACCGGGTGAAGAACACGCTGGCGACCGTCCAGTCGGTCGCCGACCAGACGCTGCGCGGCGCCCAGTCGCTGGAGGACTTCAGCCATGCCTTTCGGGGCCGCATCCAGGCGATGGCGCGGATCCACTCGGCGCTCGCCGGGCGGCGCTGGGAGGGCCTGCAGCTCGGCGAGCTCATCGAGCTGGTGGTTGGCCCGTATCGCAACGACCGCGACAGCGTCTCGATCGACGGCGAGGGCGCCTTCCTGTCCTCCGACCTGGTGCGCGTGCTCGGCATGGCGCTGCACGAGCTGGCCACCAACGCCGCCAAGTACGGCGCCCTGTCCACCAAGGCGGGACGCCTGGCGATCTCCTCGCAGGTCGAGGCCAGCGACCCGCCGCGGCTGCGCATCTGCTGGACCGAGCGCGACGGGCCGCCGATCGGCGCGCCGACGCAGCGCGGCTTCGGCATGCGCCTGATCGAGGAGGCGCTGGCCTACGAGGCCGGCGGCCGGGTCGGGCTGCAGTTCGCCCGCCAGGGCGTACGCTCCGAGATCGAGATCCCGCTGCGCACGGGGAGCGGATGAGCGCCCTGTCGCTGCGCGGCGTGCGCATCCTGATCGTCGAGGACAACTTCGTCGTCGCCGACGCGCTGAAGTTCCTGATCGAGGGCTACGAGGGCGAGGTGGTGGCGATGGCGCCCAACCTCGAGCGCGCCTTCGCGGCGCTGGCGCGGCATCCGGTGGACGTCTCGGTGCTCGACATCAACCTGAACGAGACCAGCGTCGTGCCGCTCGCCGACGCGCTGCACAGCGAGGGGCGCCGCTTCGTCTTCCTCAGCGGCTACGGCGACCTCGACCTGCTGCCGGCCCACCTGCGCGACCGGCCGCGCCTCGACAAGCCGGTCGAGCCGGAACGGCTGGTCCGCGCCCTGTCGGATCTGCTGGCCGCACCGGCGTGAGCGAGCACGCTCGCTGACTCCGGCCTACTGCCGCTGCTCGGTGCCGGCGGCGACGAAGCCCGCATCGGTCTGCACGTAGCTGATCAGCGCGCCGTTGTTCAGCACGTACAGGTCCCAATGCGTCGCATGACCGCTGCCGTCGGTGTAGATCAGCGACCCGGTGCAGTCGGCGTCGAGGGAATAGGTTCCCGTGTAGGACGCGACGCCATCCGGCACCCCGTTGGTTCCGCCGCTGCCGGTGCCGGCCATCGTTCCGTCGCCATGCCAGATGTCGCGCCCGGCGAAGGCGAACGGAATGCGCTGCGCCGCCGTCTCGCCCATGACCTGGAATCCATCGTAGGCGTACACGTAGCTGCCCTTCAGCGTTGCCGCGGTACAGCCCGCGCCGTCGGCGCTGGAGCCGCAACCGCCGAGCAGCAGCCACAGCACCAGCAGGCCCATGCGCGCCGAGATACGCAGAATCCGCCCGTCCATTGCGCCTCCGTGATCGGCACCGCGTCGAGCCCGCACGGCCGACATGACCGCGTCGCGCGGTAGCCGCAGACGCCAGGGCAATTGTCGAGCCAGATGCACGCAGGCAGGCAGCGCGCCGCGCCAGCCCGCGGCCGCGCGGCAGGCTGATAGCGCTCCGCCGCCGCCCGCGACGCCGTCGTCGCCTACAACGCCGGCACCGACTGCATGAAGCCGCTCTCGACCAGGTAGGTGACCAGGTGCGAGAGCGGCGGCGGGATGACGAGGTCCTCCAGCCGGGTCATGCCGCCCGGCTGCGGGGCACCGAACCAGGCGCGGCTGGCCGGATCGAGGCGCTCCAGCAGGCTCGCCGGCGTCGGGTAGACGTACAGGCGCACGTTGCAGGCGAACAGGTGCGCCAGGCCCTCGAGCAGCTCGCCGTCGAGGTTGCGGTAGTGGCGCGACGCCATGAGGTCGGCGATGCTCGCCGCGCCGACGGCGATCCGTACCTCGGCGTTGGTGTAGCGCAGCGCGTAGCGGACGATGCGGTAGAGCTGCGGGGCCCGCGTGACCAGCACGTCGCTGCCCATCTCGCGCAACGCGTCGACGCGGCGCAGCATCTCGGCGCTGCTCGGCTCGACGTCGCGGTCGGGATGGCGCGAGACCAGCACGAACAGGCTGAGCGGCGGCCGCGCCGCGCCCGCGAGCTCACTCTCCAGGCGCTGGCGGGCGCCGGCGAGCAGCGCCGCGTGCACCTCGTCCGGCTCCTCGAAGACGCCCGGCGCCAGCACCAGCGGACGCTTGCGCAGCACCTCGTCGGGCGGCACCGGCGGCCCCTCGACCGGCAGCAGCACCGCTTCGGCGAGGCCGGTGCGCAGCAGCTCCAGGGTGAGCAGGCGGTCGTCGATGCCGGGGAGGTCGGGGCTGTCCACCGCGATCAGGTCGACCTCGACCCGTCCGCCCAGCTCGTCGTGCAGGGCGGTGAGGAAATCCTCGGCGTCGGCGCTGTGATGCAGCACGGCGTAGATCAGGTTGACGCCGAGAATGCCGACCGCCTGCTGCTGCAGCAGGTTGTTCGAGTCGAGCAGATTGACGTGCAACACGACGCTGTTGGCGGCGCCGCCGGGAGCGGTCTGGAAGCGGACGCCGAGCCAGCCGTGGCACTCGTTGGTGCCGGAGAAGTTGCGCGCCGCGATGGTGTCGGCGAAGGCGAAGAAGCGCGTCGTCGCTCCCTTGCTGGCGCTCAGGCGCTCGCACACCAGATCGTACTCGTGCGCCAGCATCGCCTCGACGCGCTCGCGCGACACGTAGCGCGTCGCCTTGCCGTAGATCGCGTCGCTGACCGTCATGTCGTAGGCGGAGATGGTCTTCGCCACGGTGCCGGAGGCGGCGCCGACCTGCAGGAACCAGCGCGCCACTTCCTGACCGGCGCCGATCTCGGCGAGCGTGCCGTAGACGCTGGCGTCGAGGTTGATCGACAACGCCTTCTGGTGGGTATCCGGGCGCGGCTCGCTCATGCGCGGGACGCTACCCGCTCGGGCGATGCGGTCAAGCGGCGGATGCAACTGTCCGCCGCGCGTCCCGCCTGCTAACAGGCGCGGATGGCCGCCCCCGCACCGATCGCCTTTCCGCCGCCGCTCGACAGCTACCCGGTGACCGACGCCGGGATCTGGGCGACGCTCGCCGAACGCGTCGCCGCTCAGCCGTTCAACCTCGTCGCCACGCTGATCTTCGCCCTGGCCATCCTGCACACCTTCACGGTCAAGCGTTTCCTGGTCTGGGCGCACCATCTGCAAGCGGCGCACGACGCGCGCGAGCGCGCCGCCGGGCGGCCGCCCAGCCCGCACGTCGGCGCCGAACTGCTGCACTTCTTCGGCGAGATCGAGGCGGTGTTCGGGCTCTGGGCGGTGGTGCTCACCGCGGCGCTCACCTGGGCGCACGGCTGGCCGACGGCGAAGGGCTACCTGAACGGCGTGAACTACACCGAGCCCGCCTTCGTCTTCGTCATCATGGCGCTGGCGGCGACGCGCCCGATCGTCGATCTGGCCGAGGCGACCCTGCGCCGCCTCGCCGCGCTGGGTGGGGGTACGCCGGCGGCCTGGTGGCTGGCGATCCTCAGCATCGGGCCGCTGCTCGGCTCGTTCATCACCGAGCCGGCCGCGATGACCATCTGCGCGCTGCTGCTCGGGCGCCAGATCTACGCGCGCCGGCCGAGCCCGCGACTGGCCTACGCCACCCTCGGCCTGCTGTTCGTCAACGTCTCGGTCGGCGGCACGCTGTCGCACTTCGCCGCGCCGCCGGTGCTGATGGTGGCGCGCCCCTGGGGCTGGGATCTCGGCTACATGCTGGGACACTTCGGCTGGAAGGCGATACTCGGCATCGGGCTCGCCAACGCCGCCTACTTTCTGCTGCTGCGCGGCGAGTTGCAGCGCCTGGCCGGCGTGCCCGCCGGCGACGCCGAGACCACCCGCCCGCCGGCACCGGCGTGGATCACCGTCGTCCACCTCGCGTTCATGGAGTGGACGGTGCTCAATGCCCACTACCCGGTGCTGTTTCTCGGCGGCTTCCTGTTCTTTCTCGGTTTCGTCAAGGCGACCGCCGCGCACCAGGAGCGCATCGACCTCGGGCCGCCGTTGCTGGTCGGCTTCTTCCTCGCCGGCCTGGTGATCCACGGCGGCCTGCAGGGCTGGTGGATCGCCCCGTTGCTCGCCAGCCTCACCGAGGTGCCGCTGTTCCTCGGCGCGATGCTGCTCACCGCCTTCAACGACAACGCGCTGATCACCTACCTGGCGACGCTGGTGCCGAACCTCGACGCGACGTTGAAGTACGCGGTGGTGGCCGGTGCCGTCGCCGGCGGCGGCCTGACGGTGATCGCCAACGCCCCGAACCCGGCCGGGCAGGCGATCCTGTCGCGCTGGTTCGACGACGGCATCTCGCCACTCGGCCTGCTCGCCGGGGCGCTGCTGCCGACGGCGGTGGTCGGCGCGTGTCTGATTCTGTTCTAAGGACCGACGCGCAGGCGCGCAGACACGGAGGTGCTGAAGGTTGCATGCGCTCCGTGCCTCCGCGCCGCCGTGTGCGAGACCGGCCGTGGAGGCGAGGCATATGACACAGCTGCGAGCGACGGTCTTGGCTGGGCTGGCGTTGCTGGTCGGCGCGTGCGGCGACGGATCGTCGGGTGGAGCGCGCGCCGAGACGCCGGCGCGGCTGGTGGACGGGTCGCATGATGCGCTCGCCACGGCGGACTTCCTGCGCCTGATCTTCGTGCCGTCGAGCGTCCAGGTGACGACGCTCGGCGGACCGCGCGCGGTGCGCGTCTTCGTCGCCGCCAGCTCCTACTTCACGCCGGCGCTGCCGCTCGATGAGGTGGCCGCCTATCTCGGCGTGCCGGACAACCCGGCGCTCGACCTGGTCGCGCTGCGCTGCACGCCATCGCCCGACAGCGCGGTGGACGCGCGCTTCGCCAGCTGGCCGCACGTCTTCGACATCGTCCGCGCCGACCTCGCCGGCCAGTACACCTGTCCGCCGCCGAGCGGCGCGGCGCCGGAGAACAGCGTGTACTGCGTCGCCGCGGGCTACAGCGATCCGCCGCTGCACGTCGTCGCGCGCGGGCTGGGCAGCGCGCTGCTCACCGGCGCCGGCCTGCTGGAGGAGGCGGCGACCGCCGAGGTCATGCGCGTGCGCTACGGCATCTACCCGTCGTTCAGCGGCCTCGGCCTCACCGTCGCCGGCAGCGGCGACGGGCGCGCGTTCAGCGCCGCCGACAGCCTCGCCGCGGCGGTCTCGCCCGAGTATCTGCTGCGCAACGCGAGCCTGGCCGACGCCGGCTGCCGCTGCATCCGCGTCGCGCCCTACGATGGGCGCGCCGACGATCCGCTCGACCCGCGCTTCATCGAGCAGCGCGGCGGGCAGGGGAGCTGCCGCAGCGTGTCGCGCCTGCGCCGCGCCTCATAGGACGCGGCGCCGGCGCAGCAACGCCAGCAGCGGCACGGCGAGCAGCAGGGCGATCCCGCCGCCGGACGCGCGCGCCGCGACCTGGCAGCCGCCGGCACCGCCGCTGCCCACCTGCGGCGAGCTGCCGACATCGGCCGGCTGCACCTCGATCGTTGCCTCGTCGCAACCGAGCGGGATCGGGAAGCCGTCCGGGTCGGAGGCGCCGGCGGTCGCACAGCTGAGCCGGTAGGCGCCGGGCGGCGTGTCCGCCGGAATCGGCACCGCGCAGGTGAAGAGCTCCGCGCCGTCGTCGATCGGATCGGCGTCGAGGAATGAGATCACCGTCGAACGCACCGACACGCAGCCGCTTGCCCCCGGCTCGAGACAGGCCCAGGCGCTCTGCGGCTTGTCGATCGCCGGATTTACCGTGCATTGCACGCGGCGGCCGTCGGGCCCGGCGAGCCCGAAGGGGACGGCGTTGGCGGTGAACAGGTCGGCCTGCAGCGCGGTCACGGTGCGACCGTAGCGATGCAGGCGAACGCTGACCGAGACTGTCTCGCCCGGCTTGCCGCTGCCGCCGCTGATCTCCAGGCAGGCGCCGTCATCCGGGCAGAGCAACGGCGGCGCCGCGCAGCTGCCGTCGGTCCAGACCGTCGGCACGACGCCGTCGCGCACATTGGCCGTCACGCGGCGCGGCGTCAGCGATGTCACATCGACCTGCGTACTGCTCTCATCGCCAGGACAGGCGCGCCGCACGACGCGCGCCCCGCTGATCAGCACGCAGCCCGCCTTCTCGAAGCCGACGATGGTGCCGCTCGGCAGCTCGCCGACCACCTGTTCCCTGGCGGTGTCGATCACCAGCGTCGGGCGGTCGCCGTCGACCACCGCCTGCCAGGCGACGTACAGACGGCGCCCGTCCGGCGACAGGGTGAGACCACCGCCGGTGACGATCGGCACGGCGAGCCGATGCGGTGCACCGCTGGCCGGAATCGCCCAGAGCGCCCCGTCGAACGCACCCCGCTCCTCGGCCTGCAGCACATAGGCGACCGGCGCGGTCGGGCTGGCGACCAGCAGCGCCGACTTGTGCCAGACGAGCGGAGGGGTCTGCGCGGCGGCGATCGTGCGTCGTGCCAGGTCGATGGCGTAGATCACCTGCTCACCGTCGTACGCCTGCACGAACAGCCAGCGACCGCGATCGGCAACCGCGAGCTGGCGTATGTCGTAGGTGCCGAAGGGCAGGGGGACGGCGGCGTGCGGCGCCAGGGTGTCCGGATCGTAGCTCTGCACGGAGAGCGCGTCGCCGGTGCGCCCGACGACGTGCAGCACGCCATCGGGTCCGACCGCGAGCGCGATGACCTGCGCGCTGTCGGTGAGCGTGTCGACCACGCTCAGGCTGCTGAGATCGACGACCAGCACGCCCGCACTGGCGCTGACGTAGGCGCGTTGCCCGTCGGGCGAGAGCGCCACCCGCACCGGCCGCCGTCCGACGACCGCCTCGCTGGGTGGCTCACCGGAGGTGAGATTGGTCAGGCGCAGCGTGTCGTAGAAGCCGGTCTCGACCCGGCATAGCTGGTCCGCTGCAGCCGCGAGCGGCGCGGCCAGGGCGCAGAGGCCAATCACCCATACCGACACTGTGCTTCGACGCATGATCCCCTCCCCGGGCAAGCACGAGAGCAAGATCCATGCTGCGCTGGTGCCGCCCCCGGGGTAACCGAGACGCCCCGATGCGTGATGGCGCTGCACGCGCAACCGCGCAAGGGCGGCGCGCGGATGCAAGCAGGTGAATCTCGCACCGCGGCGCCGCTGTGCTATGGCCGCGGCATGCGTTGCCACGCGATTCGTATCCACGCCACCGGCGGGCCCGAGGTGCTGCACTGGGAAGAGGTCGAGGTGGGCGAGCCCGGCGTCGGCGAGGTGCGCCTGCGCCAGACCGCGGTCGGCCTCAACTACATCGACACCTACCATCGCAGCGGGCTCTATCCGGTGCCGCTGCCGATCGGCATCGGGCTGGAGGGCGCCGCCGTCGTCGATGCGGTGGGCGAACAGGTCGACGATCTGCGCGTCGGCGATCGGGTCGCCTACGCCTCGGCGCCGCTCGGCGCCTACGCCGAGTGGCGCCTGTATCCGGCGGCGCGGCTGGTGAAGCTGCCGGACGCGATCGACGACCGGCAGGCGGCCGGCATGATGCTGCAGGGCATGACCGTCGAGTACCTGGTGCGCCGCACCTATGCGGTGCAGGCCGGGCAGACGGTGTTGTTCCACGCCGCCGCCGGCGGCGTCGGGCTGATCGCCTGCCAATGGCTCAAGCATCTCGGCGCGACGGTGATCGGCACCGCCGGCGGCCCGGAGAAGATGGCGCTGGCGCGCGAGCACGGCTGCGATCACGTCATCGACTATCGCCACGAAGACGTCGCCAGCCGGGTGCGCGAGCTCACCGGCGGCGCCGGCGTGCCGGTGGTCTACGACGGCGTCGGCCGCGACACCTTCCAGGCCTCGCTCGACAGCCTGGCGCGGCGCGGCATGCTGGTGGTGTTCGGCAACGCCTCCGGTCCGGTGCCGCCGTTCGAGCCCGCCATCCTGTCGGCCAAGGGCTCGCTCTATCTCACCCGCCCGTCGCTGATTGACTACACCTTCACGCGCGCCGAGCTGCTCGCCTCCGCCGCCGCGCTGTTCGAGGTCGTGCTCCGCGGCGCGGTGAGGATCCCGGTGAACCAGACCTACGCGCTGCGCGACGCCGCCCAGGCGCATCGCGACCTGGAAGGGCGCAAGACCACCGGTTCGACGGTGCTGATTCCGTGAGCAGTCGGTAGCGCGGGCCGCCGCGCCAGCGTCGAGGTCGGCGATCCACCGCCGTATGGACGTGGACGAAGAGCGCCTCGTCTACCCCAATCATTCAGGTCGGCGGGCTCGACGGCGGGGACGGAGCCCCGCGCTACCGCCATCAGGAAGCGCCCTTGAACGCCGCGACGATCTCCGCCACCGCCTCCGGATCGGTCTCGTTGTAGAGCACCAGGCTGGTGCGCTCGGCGAACTCGTTGCGCGCCCGCAGCGCGCGGCCGACCGCGGCCGGCGTGCCGCTGACGCCGACGACGTCGAGCATCTCGTCGGTCACCAGGCCGACCATCTCCGCCCACTGCCCCTGCTTGGAGAGGCGGTGGAGCTGCGGCTGCAGATGCCCCCAGCCGTGGTGGTCGAGCATCACCTTGTAGCCCGGCGTCGAGCCGTAGAAGGCGATCTGCGCCTTGGCGTTCTGGCGTGCGCGGGCGATCTCTTCGTCGCTGCGCCCGACCATGGTGATGGTCTGACAGCAGATGGCGAGCTGCTCGCGCTGGCGGCCGCCGCGCGCCAACCCTTCGCGCAACGCCGGGGTGGCGACCTCGCGCACGTAGCATGGCGAGTTGAGCGGGTGGACGATCCAGCCGTCCGCCACCTCGCCGGCGACCCGCACCATCGCCGGACCGAAGCCGGCGAGAAAGACGCGCGGCGCGCCGTACGGGTTCGGACCGGGGCTGAGGAACGGCGTCATCAGCGTGTGGGTGTAGAACGCGCCGCGGAAGTCGAGCCGCTCGCCGCTCTCCCAGGCGCGCCAGATGGCGCGCAGCGCCTGCACGAACTCACGCATGCGCGCATTCGGCTTCAGCCAGGGCTCGCTGAAGCGCCGCTCGATGTGCGGCCGGATCTGCGTGCCGAGCCCGAGGATGAAGCGCCCCTGCGCCAGCAGCTGCAGGTCGTTGGCGGTGTAGGCACACACCATCGGGTTGCGCGCGAAGGCGATCGCCACCGCCGTGGTCAGCTCGACGCGCGTCGTCTCGCGCGCCGCCAGCGCCAGCGGCAGGAACGGATCGTGCGCGCCCTCGAAGCTCTGGATGCCGTCGAGCCCCTGCGCTTCCAGGTCGCGCGCGGCGGCCGGCGTCGAGGCGGGATCGGCAGTGAGCAGGGCGGCGTCGAGCTTCATCGGAGACAGCGAGCTGGAGGCAGCTAGCACTGCCACGGCGCGCGCACCAGCGAGGCATCGGGACCGCCCGCCTCGCCAGGCTCGGCGCCGCTTGACTTCGCGGCCGGCGAACGCGCCTGCTGCGCGCAGGAGGGGAGATGCGCAGGGATCGCAGGCTTGGGGGAGCCGCATGCGCCGCATGGGCAGCGGCGGTGCTGTTGGCGGCGACAGGGCCGGGGGCGCGCGCCGACCAGTTCGTCGTCGAGGCGAACGCGTACCTGATCGGACAGGCGCCCGATTGGCTCGATGATGAAACGGTCGTCTGGCACGACCCGAACGTCCGCGACGAGGGCGGCGACGGCGCGGTGCAGGTCTACCGCTCGAAGCTCGACGGCTCGCAGAAGCTCTGCCTCACCTGCGGGCTCGCTGGGCCCAACCAGGTGGTGGCGGTGCGGCCGGGCGGCGAGTGGATCCTCTTCCACTCCTGGGTCGGCCACGACGTGCGCATCGGCGGGCCCGGCTTCGGCGGCATCGGCTCCGACGTCTGGGTGATGCGCAGCGACGGCACGCAGCGCACCAACCTGACGCGCAGCGCCGAGCTCTACGACAACTTCCACGCCTACTGGTCGCCGGACGGCGCGCACATCGTCTGGACCAAGCTCAACTGGAACACCGAGGAGGGCGGCACGGGCCGCTCCGACATCCGCGTCGCGCGCTTCGTCGCGGACGGTCCGCAGGGACCGCACCTGGAGAACGAGCACGTCGTGCGGCCGGCCAACGGCCACTGGTACGAGACGCAGTGGTGGGCGCCGGACGGCTCCGGCTTCCTCTACACCGAGACCGCCAACACGGCGATCAACCCGGAGCTGTTCTTCTGCCGCCTGCCGGATCCCGACGCCGGTGGCTGCCGCCGCGTACGGCTGACGCGCGACCCGGCCTGGGACGAACAGGCGGTGTTCACTCCCGACATGCGCCGCATCCTGTTCATGTCGTCGCGCCGCCTCCCGGGCGCGCACAACGACTGGGCGCAGCTCGCCACCTTCCTCGCGCTGCCGGCGACCTACGACTACGTGCTCATCCTGTTCGTCTTCAGCGACAGCTTTCTGCAGCCGGTGCTGCAGCAACCCACCGACCTCTACGAGCTGACGCTCGACTGGAACCGCGCGCACACCCTGTTCCGTCCCGGGCAGCTGCGGCGGCTGACGCACAGCGGCGAGCAGGGGTGGGTGATCCCCGAGTTCGCCTGGGACCCGAGCGGCCGCCGGCTGCTGTGGACGCAGAACAAGTTCGCCGACGGGCGGCGCGTCGATCAGGGCTGCCTGATGCGCAAGCTGCGCGCCGGCTTCCTGGCGCGACTGCGCAACGTCAAAGCGGTGAGCGAGATTCCGTTCGGTATCGTGCCGGAGATCCGCGAGGCAGCGATCGGTCTGCTGCGCGATCCGCGGACCGTCGACTACCGGGGACTGGGCTGCGGCGGCGACCAGCCGGACGCGCAACCGTCGTGGGCACAGGCCACAGTCATCGGCCGCTACGTCGCGGAGCGCTGATCCGAAGGCCGCCGCTCACGGCAGGCGCGCGATCACCGGCGCGCTGAGCAGCACCAGCAGCGCGCCGACGAGGGTGCAGGTGGCGGCGATGCCGATCAGCACGCGTCGGTCGCGCAGGTACGCGTCGCTGCGATCGGGATCTATACCGGCCAGCACCGCGCCGGCAAGGACGAACAGCAGCGCGAGCAGCCCACCGAGCACGGGACCCAAACCAGCTGCGGATTCGATCGTCATGCCCGAGGTCATGGCAAGCGGCGTGCCGCGGTCCGCTGGTGTTCCCAGTGCCGCTGCGCCGCCCTGGGACTGCGAAGCGTCGTTAGCGGAGGTGGACGCCCTGCTGCGCCTGCTTGGCGGCGGGCTGCGCAGCAGGGGCGCGGCTCGCGGCGTTGCGTCCGGGCTTTGCATCGGCCCACGTTCGCCGGCATAGATCCGCTCGCGAAAGGGGGCCCCCGCCATGTCGAAGAATCTTGCCATCCTCGGCGACTACAGCGCGCGCATGAGCAGTGGCGACTACCGCGCCGTCTACGAGGTGTTCGCGCCCGAGTTCTTCAGCCACGTCACGCCGCGCGTCAGCCCGGAGGCGGTCGGCACCGACATCCGCGGGCAGGAGCAGAAGTTCTGGGAGTCGGCCAAGGCGGCGTTCAGCGACATGCAGTTCCGCGTCGACCTGCTGATCGAGAAGGACGACCTGATCGTCTCCAACTGGACGCTCACCGGTCTGCACGACGGCGCCGCGTACTACGGCGTGCCGCCGTCGGGGAAGCGCGTCGAGATCAACGGCACCGCCATCCTGCGCATGCGCGACGGCAAGGTGGTCGAGCACTGGGGCGGCCCGCACTGCATGAACGGCATCGGCCTCTCGACCCACACCGACGCGCACACCGCGCGCGCCGCCTGACGGTTCGTCCTCGACCCGTCTTCACCACCAAGGCACAAAGACGCCAATGCCGCTTTGTGCCTTCGTGTCTTTGTGGTGAAGAAACGCAGTGAGGACACTGGTCGACGTCGCGCAGCGCCTCGCCGCGCTTGCCGCGCTGGTCAGCGCCTACTACTGGGCGGCCGGCGGCTTCTACGACTCGCGTTGGCTACACGCGCTGCTCATTGCCGCGCTGATCGTCGCGACGGCGCGGCCGCGCTGGGTCAGCACTGAGACCGCACCGGCGGGGCTCGGCTGGCCGCCGGCGCGCCGCCTGGCGATCGACTTCGCCCCCGGCTGGCTGCTCATGCTCGCCGCCGCCGCCGGCAAGCTGGCGGGGCTCGACGCGCACCTCGCCACCTGGACCTGGCTGGCCGGCGCGCTGTGGCTGCTGATCGGCGCCTGGAACGCGTCGCCGGCCTCGACGCCGGCGCCGCCGACCCACGCGGTGTGGATCTGGACGCTGGTGATCGTCGCCGTCGCCATCGCGGTGCGCGCCTGGCGCATGGATACGATCCCGCGCTACGTGCACCACGACGAGATGGTGATGGCGCGCGCCGGCCTGCGCTACCTGACGGACGGCCTCGACTGGTTCACCGTCAAGCGCGACGACGGCGACTTCACCAACATGCCGCTGGCGTTCATCCCGGCCGGCATCGGCGTGTGGCTGGCCGGCGCGTTCACGCTCTTCTGGGCGCGGCTGCCGGACGTCGTCCTCGGCGTGCTGTCGGTGTGGCTGTTGTTCGACGGCCTGCGTCGCGTCGCGTCGCTGCCGCTGGCGGTGGTCGCGGCGCTGCTGCTGGCGGTGAACCACACCCACATCGCCTATTCGCGCATCGCCTCGACCTACATGCACAGCGCCTTCTGCATGTCGTTGCTGTTTGCGCTGTTCGCGCGCCTGTGGACGCGGCCCTCCTACCTGACCGCGGCGCTGCTCGGGGTGAGCGGCGTGCTCGGCATGCAGACCTACCACGCCTCGTTCGCCACCCTGCCGCTGATCGTCGTCGCGATGCTGGCGCTCGGCGTGCTGCAGTGGCGGCGCATGCGCGCCCTCGCCGCGCCGCTGGCGGTGTTCGCGATCAGCGCCGTGTGCGCCGCGGGTATCTTCGCCACCGCGGTCTGGCAGGCGCGCGACCTGATGTTCACCCGCAATCGCGAGGTGAGCATCTTCCACCCCGATCACATGGCGACGCTGCAGCAGTTCTACGGCACCGACTCGGCCGCCGTCGTGACGCTGCGCCAGGTGCAGCGCGCGCTCGCCTCGTTCCAGTTCGGCCGCGACATGTGCGAGCAGTACATGATCGACCGGCCGCTGGCCGATCCGTACAGCGGCGCGCTGCTCGTCGTCGGCGCGGTGCTGGCGCTGGCGCGCTGGCGCGACTTCGTCACGATCAACGCCTTCGTGCTCACCGGCGGCTACCTGGTGCTCGGCATCGCGTTGCAGATCACCACCTGCCACAACCGCGTCACCGCCGCGCTGCCGCTCGGCATGGTCTTTCCGGCCATCGCCATCGTGCAGTGCTGCGGCGTCCTCTGGGACGGCCGCCTCGCCGTGCTGCGCTGGCTGCGCGGGCTGTCGATGGCGGCCGCGGTCGCCGGCTGCGCGGTGGCCAGCCTGTGGACCTACTTCGTCTACTACTCGGGCTCGATGGGCTACAGCACCGACCACGCCGAGGCGGCCTGGATCGCGCGCGAGTATGCCGACCGCTACACCGTCCACCTGGTGAGCTGGTCCTTCAAGTACGGTCCCTGGGACAGCCAGCGCCTCATCCTCGCCGACACGCCGGTGGAGCGGAACGACACCGAGAGCGACCTGGCGTACATCAACGCCGTCCAGCTCACCGGCGCCGACCTGTTCATCGTCAGCGGCTTCTCGCCGCAGTCGCGCGACGCGCTCCTGGCGCGCTTTCCGCAGGCGCGCTCCGAGACCGTGCGGCGCGACCTCGCCGGCAGTCCGGAGACGTTCCTGGTCTTCGTCGGCGAGCCACGGCGCGGAACCTCCGCCGACGAGGTGCCGTAGACCGGGTCGGGGTCCTTCACCACGACGACACAACGCCACAACGACAGCCGTTGTGACGTTGTGTCGTTGTGGTGAGAGCCTACGACGACTTCTCCACCATGGCCCGGATGCGCAGGCGCAGCGCGTTCAGGCGGATGAAGCCCTCGGCGTCGGCCTGGCGGTAGACCTGGTCGTCCTCGAAGGTCGCGACCTCGGGATTGTAGAGCGAGCGCGCCGACTTGCGGCCGGCGACGATGACGTTGCCCTTGTAGAGCTTCAAGCGCGCGGTGCCGGTGACGTCGCGCTGCGACTCGTCGATGGCGGCCTGCAGCATGCGGCGCTCCGGCGCGTACCAGTAGCCGTAGTAGACCATCTCGGCGTAGCGCGGGATGAGGCTGTCGCGCAGATGCATGACCTCGCGGTCGAGGGTGATCGACTCGACGGCGCG
>JANRJF010000066.1:0-18284 GCA_033764095.1 Deltaproteobacteria bacterium
GCGTTGCCGCCGGCGCCGCCGCCGACGAACAGCCGATCGGCGAGCCCACCGCCGCTGGGGCGCACGTCCGAGGCGCCGCCGCCGCCGCAGGCATTGAGCGTGCTGCCCGAGTTGCCGCCGCCGTTGTAACCGCCGACGTCGCATACGCCGGAGATCCGGCCCGAGCTGCCGGTCGGCAGGCCGCCGACGCGGATGTCGAACGTTTCTCCGCTGCCGACTGCCAGGCGGCCTTCCACCGAGCCCGGATCACCGGTGCGGCCGAAGGCGGTGTTGTCGGTGCGGTAGCCGTCGCCGGCGCCGTAGGCCGCGAACATGACCTCGGTCTGGTAGGGCGGCACGGTGAAGGTATCCAGGCCGACCTTGGTGTAGACGCATTGCGCGAGCGGGACGACGGTGTCGCCTTCCCAGGTGTGTCGCGTCGAGGTGACCGTCTCCTGATAGACGCCGTTGGCGCCGCAGGGGGCGGCCGCGCGCGCGGCGGCCGGGACCAGCCACACGCCGATCGCCAGCAGCAGGCGTGTCATGGCCAGGGAGCTCAGCGTGGACCTCCGCTGCGTCGGGCTGTGCACACGACGACTGTGGCGCCGGGTCGGCCGATTCAGAACCGGCCTTCCGTTCAATTTGCGTTGAAAGGGTGGCGGCGACCGGTGGCCGACCCGCATGCGCGACGGGCGCGCCTAGCGTTTCACCGCGCGTAGTGTGGATCTGCCCGCCCGCGCCTGCGCCAGGACCGCGCGGGCGGCGTCGAGCACCGGGCACGACGGCTCGTCGCGCAGGCGGTGCAGGACCGCCGCCAGCCGCTCGCGACCGGCGTTGCGCGCCGCCCCCGGCAGGCGCGCCAGGGCGGTGGCCGCCTTGAGCGCCCACAACCCGGCGCCCTGCCGTTCGGCGAGCTCGAACGCGGCGGCGAAGCGCGCCGCAGCGTCCGCCACCGCGCTGGCGTCGGCGCGCGCCAGGGCGAGCTCGCCCTCGATGCGCAGATGCTCCGCCTCGCCGACCCGCTCGTTGCGGGCGCGCGCCGACGTCGAGGCGCCGGCCAACGCCGCGCGCGCCTCGTCGAGACGTCCGGCAGCGAGACACGCCTCGGCCAGGACGACGTACGCGATCGATTCGCCCATGCGCGAGCCGGCGACGCCGTGGCGCGCGATGCGCTCGGTGACACCGTCGATCTCCCGCTCGGTCATGTCGCGCAACCAGCGCAGCGTCAGGTCGAACGAGGCGAAGCCGAACTGCTGCTGCAGCGCCTCGCCCTGGTCGACCGCGGCGCGCGCCTGGGCGAGGTCGCCTTCGAACAGCGCACCGATCGCAGCGAGCGGCAGCGCGTACAACAGATGCACCGAGCCGCCACACTCCAGCGCGCGGGCGATGCTGCGCTGACGCCAGGCGCGCGCCGCCGCGATCCGTCCGGCGACCGTGTTGGTCAGCCCGAGCGCGGCGAAATAGGTCACCGTGATGTCGATGATGCCCGGCATGCCGGGCGCCACCTCCAGCCCCAGCCCGCGCTCCAGCACCTCCAGCGCCGTCGCGAGCTCGGCGGTGAACAGGGCGAGCGTGCCGCGCATCGCCAGGGCGTTGGGCAGCAGGTCCGGCACCGCGGTCTCGGTCAGCTGCAGGGCGCGGCGACTGATCGAGTCCATCGCGATGAAGTCGCCGCGGTTGCGACTGTGGGCGGCGAGGCTGATCAGCGCCCGCGCCGTACCGTGCAGGTCGCCGATCGATTCGTAGCCGCGCAGCGCGCGTTCGTGCGCGGCGCGCGCGCCGCTGCTGGCGAAGCCGCTGCAGACGGTGTCCAGATAGCCGAGCATCGACGACAGCCGCGCATCCTGGGCCCGGTCCACCTGGGCCGGCGGTTGGCGATCGATCAGCCCGATCGCGGTAGCGACCAGGTCGGCGGCCTCGCGGTGGGCGTGGCGCCGGATCGCGTGCAGTGCGGCGGTCTCGAAGGAGGCGATGGCGCGGTCGCTGCGGCCGGCGCGCTCGAAGTGCCGCGCCGTCTGCAGCGCCGTGTCGGCGCCGGGGCTGGCGCCGTGACGCTCCAGCGCCGCGCCGGCGCGCGCGTGCAGCTCCGCCCGTCGCGACGCCGGCAGCCGCTGGTACAGGCACTCGCGATAGAGCGGGTGGCGCAGCTCCCAGCATTGATCCGCCGCGGCGCCGACCGATTCGCCGTCGCGCGCGGCGCGCAGGAACGGCGTCTGCATAGCCACCGATCGGCAACGCGCCTCGACCTCGGCCAGCGCAACGCCCAGACACGCGGCGAGCAGCGGCGTGGTCGCCTGTGGCTGGCAGACGCTGACGGCCTCGAGCAGCGCGACATCCTCCGCCGCGATCGCCCGCAGCCAGTGGTCGACCAGCGTCGCCAGGCGGGCCGGCGGCGGATCGGCCGCCAGCCGCTCGGCATCGACCGCCCACCCGCCATCGACGCGCGACACGATTCCGCTCCGCTTCCAATGCTCGACCAACAGCGTCAGCAGCAGCGGCGAGCCGCCGCCACGCGCTGCCAGCCGCGGCTGCAGCTGCCGCGCCGCCGCGGCGTCGAAGGCGCGGGTCAGCAGATCGCGCTGGTCGCCGTCGCCCAGCGCCGCCAACGCCAGTTCGGTCGCGTCGCTGCGGCGACACACATCGCGGAACTGGCCGAGCAGGTCGACCGCGCTGCCCGGATCGCGGCAGGTGACGAGCAGCGCCACCGGCAGGTTCTGCAGCCGCCGCGCCAGGCGGGCGAGGATGTCCTGCGAGGCACGATCCGCCCACTGCAGGTCGTCGATGGCGATCAGCAGCGGCCGGTCGGCCGCCAAGGTCGCGATCAACGCCAGGCCGTCCTGCGCCATGCGGTGGGCGGTGGTGGGCTCGAACGCGGCGACCGCGCCGTCGGCGAGCTCCGCCAGCAGCGGCGCCCACGCCGGCGCCGACGCCAGCGCGCGCCGGCACAGCGATCGGTCGCACTGGCGCAGCAGGTCGCCGAACAGCGCCAGCACCGGCGCGTAGGCTTCGCGCTCGGCGCCGGCGGCGCACGGCGCGCGCGCCACCCGCAGCCGGATCGGCCCGTGGCGGTGGCGGGCCTGGCGGACGGCCGCATCGCACAGCGCCGTCTTGCCGATGCCGGCCTCACCGGTGATGAGAAAGAACTGGCCGTAGCCGCGCTGGCTCTGCGCCACGCCATTCGCCAGCAGCTCGAGCTCCGACTCGCGCCCGACCAGCTCCGGTTCCGCGCCGCTCGTGCCGGCCGCCGGCACGAGCGGCGCGATGAAGCGGAAGCCCCGGCCGCGCACCGTCTCGATGAAGCGCGGCGCCTCGTGCGCATCGCCGAGCGCCGCGCGCAGTTCGAGCAGCGAGCGGCGAAACACCTGGTCGACGACCTGCACGCCCTTCCACGCCTCCGCCCGCAGCTCTTCGCGGCTGATCACCTGGCCGGGCCGCGCCACCAGGCAGACCAGCATGTCGAAGGTACGTGGCCGCAGCGCCACCGCGTCCTCGCCGCGCCGCAGGGTGCGCGCCTCGACATCGAGCCGAAACGGCGGAAACGCAATCTGACGCGAGTCGTCGCCGCGGCGCATGCGCGGCGGATACTATCGATCGATCCCCACCTCTGCATCCGCATTCTGGCGCGGCAGGCGGCGCTCGCCGTTCGGCACGCCGGTGACGGACGTCGACACCGCGAATCGTCAGCCGCGCCGCGCGGCGGCAGCGTTGCACCAGGACATCGTTCGGGCCCCCATCCCTTCCTTCCGCCGCTGCCGCGGGGGAAGGAAGCGGATCCAAGGTAGGCGATGTGTCACAGGGCGTGCTGGTTCTTTTCCTTGCGGCAGCTGGGGAAGATCGGGACGGGGGCCAGCGCCCGCCCGCGCGCGCGGCTCAGCAGCGCACCGGCAGGGCGGTCAGGCCGCGCAGTACCGGGTTGGGACGATAGGTCGGCGACTCGGTCGCCAGTTCCAGGCGCGGAAAGCGTTCGAGCAGGGCGCGGAACGCGACCTCGCCTTCGAGCCGCGCCAGCGGCGCGCCGAGGCAGAAGTGGGCGCCGAAGCCGAAGCCCAGATGTGGGTTGGGATCGCGGCCGAGGTCGAGACGCTCGGGATCGGCGAACACGTCGGGATCGTGGTTGGCGGCGCCGATCCCGACCAGCAGCAGTGAGCCGGCCTCGATCGCCTGGCCGCCGAGCTCGACGTCCTCGCGCGCGACGCGCAGCGTCGCCTGCACCGGCCCGTCGTAGCGCAGCAGCTCCTCGATCGCGGTGGGCAGCAGCCCGAGGTCGCCGCGCAGGCGCGCCAGCTGGTCGGGCTCGCGCAGCAGCGCCAGCAGGCCGTTGCCGATCAGGTTGGTGGTGGTCTCGTGGCCGGCGATGAGCAGCAGGTTGCTGGTGGCGAGCAGCTCGGCGTCGCTCAGCGCGTCGTCCGCCTCCTGCGCCTGCACCATGGCGCTGATCAGATCGTCGCGCGGTGCAGCGCGGCGCGCCGCGATGATCTCGCCGAGATACCCGAAGAGCTGCTGGATCGCCGGCGCACCGGTGCCGCCAGCGCTCCCGCCGAAGCTCGGCTGGCCGATGCTGGCGACGATCTCCGCCGCCCACGCCTTGAAGCGGCGGTGATCCTCGGGCGGCACGCCGAGCAGCTCGGCGATGACGATCGCCGGCAGCGGCGCCGCCAGGGCGTCGATGACGTCCATCTGGTCCCGCACCGGCGCCAGCAGCTCGTCGACGATGGCGACGACGCGCTCGCGCAGGGCGGCGATGCGGCGCGGCGTGAAGGCCTTGTTGACCAGCTTGCGGACGCGGGTGTGATCCGGCGGGTCCATCACCAGCATCGAGCGCAGCGTCTGCGCGCCCTGCTGGATGAACGCCGGCAGGCGTTCGAGGTTCTCGCGGATGAACGGGGCGCGCAGGCGGTCGACCGAGAAGCGCGGGTCGCGCAGCACGGTCTCGACGTCGCTATGGCGGGTGAGGAACCACACCCCGGGCCCGTCCCAACCGCCCACTGGCATCCGCATCACCGGCCGCACCGTGCGCAGCAGGGCGTAGATCGCGAAGGGGTTCTCCAATCCGCCGCGGCTGCGCAGCGGCAGGAAGAGATCGAAATCGCCGCTCGTCGCCGTGCTCACGTCCGCGTTCGCCATGCGCGACGATTAGCACGGCCCGGCGTCGAAAGCCGCGGTTCTGCAATGAAGACGGCGCGCGGCTGTGTCTATGGCTCGATCGCCTGTCGCGAATCGCCTCGTCTGTTTATCCGGCGATGAGCCATACGCCATCAGCGGCTTTGCCCATCAAACCACTTCGGACCCCCATCCTGGCCTTCCCCCGCGGTGCGGGGGAAGGAATCGGATCCATGCCGGCCATGTGCGACAAAGCGGGTTGGTTCGGTTCCTTCCCGCGTCAGCGGGGAAAGGTGAGGATGGGGTCCGAACTGAATTCTTGGGCAAAGGCCCGCCATCAGCCATCAGCCATAAGCGCGGCGCGAGCAGTGGCGCCGGTGTGCCTGCGCGTCGCGCTGTGGTTTAGTGCGCCGATGGTCATCCGCCGCTTTCGCGCCTATCGCCTGCTGCGCATCGGGCTCGGGCTCGCCTGGGTGCTGCCACGCTACTGGCTGCTGCTGGCGCGCGAGCGCTTCGTCGGGCCGGCGCCGGCCGCGGCCTGGACGCGGGCGCACCGCACGGCGGCGCGGCAGCTGCGGCGCCTGGCGCTCGAGCTCGAGGGCGGCCTCATCAAGGCGGCGCAGGTCGGCGGCGCCCGCGCCGACGTGCTGCCGCGGCCGTTCATCGACGAGCTCAGCCAGTTCCACGACGCCGTGCCGCCGCGCCCCTTCGCGACCCTGACGCCGCTGATCGAGGCCGAGCTCGGCGCACCGCTCGCGACCATCTTCGCCGACGTCGACCCGACGCCGCTGGGCGCGGCGTCGCTCGCGCAGGTGCACCGCGCCCGCCTGCGCGACGGCAGCGAGGTGGTGATCAAGGTCCAGTATCCCGAGGCGCGCCGCATCATCCCGCTCGACCTCGCCTCGCTGCGCTTCGTCATCGGCCTGGTGCAGCGCATGCAGGACACCATCGACCTGCGCAGCATCGTCAACGAGGTCACGCGCTTCGTCGAGATGGAGCTCGACTTCCGCCGCGAGGCGGCGTCGACGCAGCGCCTCGGCGCCCTGCTCGCGGCGCGCGACGACGTGCGCGTGCCGCGCGTCCACGACGCCTACAGCCGCGATCGCGTGCTGGTGCTCGAGTACCTGGATGGGATCCAGGTGACGCGCGTCGCCGCCCTCGCCGCCGCCGGTCCCCGCCCGAGCGAGGTGGCGCGCCGCATCGGCAGCCTCTACGGCGCGATGCTCTTCGAGTACGGCTTCTTCCACGGCGATCCGCACCCGGGAAACCTGCTCGTGCTGCCCGATGGACGCATCGGCCTGCTCGACTTCGGCCTGTGCAAGGAGCTGCCGGCCAACTTCGCCGCGCTGGTCGCCGAAATGATGGTCGCCGCGCTGATCGGCGACGGCGCCGCGGCGCTGCGCGCGGCCGCGGCGCTCAACTTCGACATCTCCATTCGCCCCGAGAACCTGCGCGCCATGGTGCTCACCATCGTCGGCGACGACGACACCAGCACCGACGTCGCCAGCGTCCTGCGCGACACCCACGTCCGCCGCATCCCCGACGACTTCGGCCTGGTGCTGCGCACCATGCTGCTGCTCAACGGCCTCTCGCACCGCCTCGCTCCAGGCCGCCGCCTCATCCAGGGCGAGCTGATCAAGCACCTCGCCGCCGGCGCCCGCGCCACGCTGGCCGCCCCCGATTCGCGCTAGCCAGCGGGCGCGTGCGCTGCGCGCTTGTCGCGATCAGCGGCATGTAGCGACACGGTTGGCACGTCGGGCATCGTCGCCATCGAGTCGGCGCCAAAGAAAAAATTTGATCTCCGCGCTATCGTCGCGCTACAGACCGCCACAAATCTCCCAATCCGCACCGATATACGGCCGGAATCGATGGTGGCGAGCGCATCCCACCGTGTCGACGACTCCATGCGCTGATCCGCCTCGCCGGCTCACGCGTCGATGTCGCCACGCTGCGGGCGCGTTCGCCGACCCTCATCTGGCAGCGCGAAGAGTTTCCGCGACGCACGCCGGCTGGTTCCGGCCCCAGAGCTGAGGAGACATCGATGCAAGCGAAACGCCCGGGCGGCAGGACGACGGTGGCGGTGGCGGCCGCCGCACTGCTCGCGTTACAGGCGGTCGCCGCCGACGCGGTGATCACCAACGTCACGACGTCGAGCACGATCGAGTTTGACAACTGCCTCGGTGGGAACACCACCAAGTCCGAAGCGATCGTCAGCACGGCTCCGAACACCTTCACCGTGCGATATGGCTTCAACATCTACTGTTCGGCCTTGGGCACCGGCGAGCATCCGCAAGGCTCGTCCACGGCCGGCTACGCGGCGAATTTCGCCGTGATCAGCAGCGGCAACTACGACATGACCATCACCGCCTACCGTGCCGGGGAGCTGCGGCGCGAGCATCTGGACATCGTTCCCGTCGAGGTCTCCTGCGGGGTGAAGCTCTCGGAGATGCCGGCCCCATCGGTGACGTTGAACGCGGTGGAGCCGGGCCCGGCGCTCGACGACATCACCTTTCCCGGCGCCACGATCGAAGTGGGATCGGACGATCTGGCATTGGAGCTCGCCGAGGGCTCGCGCTCGCAGACGATCTCGCTGCGCAACCGCCCCACCAATGACAGCGTTGCCCTGGCCTTCAGTACGGCCGGGGCCACCCTAGTGAACACCCTCGGTTGTGAAGTGTCGGCGCGGTTGGGGTCCCAGGCAGTTGGTAGCGACTCCTTCTTCTGCCCCACATGTGGATACCCCGGCACTGGCAACCGCGACATCGACCAGGACGGGTTGTTCGTCACGGTGACCGTCCAGGATCTCTGCGGCAACGGCGACCCGAATCCGGGGGAGGAATGCGACACCGGCGAGCTCAACGGCACGCTGGGCTCGTGCTGCACCGCGACCTGCCAACTGCGCGCGCAGAACGAGGTCTGCCGCCCCGCCGCCGGCGACTGCGATCAGGACGACGTCTGCACCGGGGTCAGCCCCGAGTGTCCGGCCGACGCGAAGCAACCCACCTCGCAGGTCTGCCGTCCCGAGGCAGCGGACGGCTGCGACATCGCCGAGTTCTGCAGCGGTATCGACAACGGCTGCCCGGCCGACCTGCGGCGCGGTGACGGCGCGCTCTGCCGTCCCGCCAATCCGGACGCCCTCGGCTGCGACATTGCCGAGGTGTGCGACGGCGGCGTCTGCCAACCCGACGCCAAGGCCCAGCCCGGCAGTCAGTGTCAGGCCGACGCGAACCCATGCACCAATGAGCGCTGCAACGACAGTGGGCAGTGCGCACACGTGCCGGTCGCGCCGGCGGGCAAGTTCTGCGACGACGCGCAGTTCTGCAACGGCGAGGATCGCTGCGATGCCGCCGGCGCCTGCGCCGTGCACCTCAACGCACCCTGCGGCGGGACGCAGACCTGTGATGAGGTCGGCGACGCCTGCCTGGCGCAACCAGCCATTCTGGTCACCAACGCCGACGACAGCGGCGCGGGCTCGCTCCGCGCCGCCCTGGGCCAGGCAAACCTGCACGCCGGGCCCGACAGCATCGGCTTCGACCCGGAGTTCTTCCGCTCGCCGCGGCGCATCACGCTCACCGGCGCATTGCCCGACATCAACGGCGACCTGGCGATCAACGGGCCGGGCGCCAACCTGCTCGCCATCGACGCCGACGGCGTCAGCCGCGTCCTGCACGTCGCCAGCGGCGTCATCGCCGAGCTGAGCGGCGTGACCATCACCGGCGGCAACGCCGGCGCCGGCGCCGGCGGCGGCATCCTCAACGAGGGCGGACTGACCGTCACCGGCTGCCACATCACCGGCAACCGCGCGGCGTTTGCCGGCGGGATCAGCAATGCGCTCGGCGCGTCGCTGATCGTCCAGAAGAGCACCGTCTCGAACAACCTGGCGACTGGCAACTCCACCGCCGGCGGCATCGCGAGCGTCAGCGACGTGACGATCACCAACACGACCATCAGCGGCAATCGCGCCACCGGCAGCGGCGGCGACAACGGCGGCGGGCTGCGGCTCGGCTCCGCGACGATCGAGAACAGTACCATCACCGACAACTTTGCGGTCGGGCAGAATCGCGCCGGCGGGCTGCGCATCCACGTCGGCACGGTGACGTTGCGCAACAGCATCGTCGCCGCGAATACCCGCAGCACGCCGGACATTTCATCGCAGACCGGCAGCCTGTCCTCGGGCGGCTACAACCTGGTCGGCAACCCCGGCTCGCTCACCATCAACGGCAACCACGACCAGAAGGGCACGCCGGCCGCGCCGCTCGACCCGCTGCTGTTCCCGCTCACCGATAATCGCGGCGGCACGCCGACTCACGCCCTGCGCCTGGGCAGCCCGGCGCTCGACGCCGGTGACCGCTTCGGCGCCATTGCCGACCAGCGCGGGCTGGCTCGCCCGTTCGATGCCGCCGGGATCGACGGGCCGAGTGACCAGGCCGACATCGGCGCCGTCGAGATGCGCCCGGTGGTCGTCACCAAGGCCACCGACAGCGGCGCCGGCAGCCTACGTCAGGTGATCGCCGACGCGCCGGACGACTCCGACGTTCTGTTCGACCCGGCCGTGTTCGGCGTGCCGCGCACCGTCACCGCCGACGGCGGCGAGATCGTCATCGCCACCCGCCTGACCATCCTCGGGCCGGGCGCCGACCGGCTCACCGTGTCCGGCGGCAACGCCACCCGCATCTTGCGCATCCTCTCCGGCGTCGACGTCGCGCTCAGCGACCTGCGCCTCGCCGACGGCAGCGTCGGCAGCGGCGGCGCCATCGCCAGCTCCAGCAACCTGGCGGTGACTCGCTGCGCCATCGCCAACAACCGGGCCGCCAACGTCGGCGGCGGTCTCGCCATCGACTCCGGTGCGGTCGGACGCTTCGCGGCCAGCACGCTGAGCGGCAACCGGTCCGGTCTGCGCGGCGGCGCCGTCCACCTGCTCGGCGCCACCGCCACGTTCGCCAACTGCACCATCAGCGGCAACCGCAGCGGCACGCTGGGCGGCGCCGTGGCGTTGTTCAACTCCGGCCGCCCGGATCTCGCGATCGAGCTCACCGACAGCACCATCGTCGACAACAGCGGCACCGACGCCGCCGGCGTGCGTCTGCAAGCCGGCGCCGGCGCCATCGCCAGCGCGGCGCTGCGCAATTCGATCGTCGCCAACGACGGCACCAACCTGCGGGCGGTGGCCGGCGCCGGCGGCAGCGCGACGTTCGTCTCGCGCGGCTTCAACCTGAGCGACGACGAGGCCGGCGGCTTCCTCGACGCCGACACCGATCAGTTCGGCGCCGATCCCAAGCTCGGCCCGCTGCAGTACAACGGCGGACCGACGCAAACCCACATGCCGTTGCCGGGCAGTCCGGCGCTCGACCAGGGCAACGGCGTCGGCCGCGACCAGCGCGGGTGGACGCGGGCGTTCGATCTCGCCGGCACCCCGGCGGTACCGGGCGGCGACGGCTCCGACATCGGTGCCGTCGAGGCCCACCCGGCGATCGTCACCAACGACAGCAACACCGGCGCCGGCAGCCTGCGCGAAGTGGTCACCAACGCGGTGCCCGACACCGACGTCTGGTTCGACCCCGTTTTCTTCGCCACCGAGCGGATCATCTTCCTCACCAGCGAGATCCTGATCGGTGAGAGCCTCACCATCCACGGTCCCCCGGTCCCGGCGATCGTGTCGGGGAGCGGCAGCGTGCGCGTGTTCAACATCGCGTCCGACGTGTCGGTGGCGATCAGCGACCTGGATATGCGCGACGGAGCGTCGCAGCCCAGCGGCGGTGTCATTGCCAGCGGCGGCGACCTGACGCTGACGCGCTGCGCCATCCAGAAAGGCGAGACCGACGCGCAGGGCGGCGGCGTGTTCCTGCAGGGCGCGGTGGGCCGGTTCACCGACAGCCTGATCAATCTCAATCATGCCGCGTCGCGCGGCGGCGGCATCGGCCTGGACGGGGCGAGCGCGATCCTCACCAACTGTACCGTGAGCAAGAACACCGCCCCCATCTTCGGCGGCGGCGTTTCCCTCTTCACCTCAGCCGGCGACCAGACCCTGGCCGTGACCAACAGCACCTTCGGTAACAACACCGCCGCGGACGGTGGCGCCATCCGGGTCGAAGCGTTCCCCAACCTGTCGGCCACCGCGACGCTGCGCAACACGATTCTCGCCGGTGTCAGCCCGACCCTCGGCACGCTCCCGGGAGCCAACGCCACGGCGACGATCGCGTCGCTCGGCTACAACCTCAGCACCGACGCGGCCGACGGCCTGCTCGACGAGGAGACCGACCAGACCGAGACCGATCCGCTGCTCGGCCCGCTGCAGGACAACGGCGGCACGACGTTCACCTATGCGCCGCTTCCCGGTAGCCCGGCGATCGACCAGGGCGACAGTTCCGGCACCAGCACCGACCAGCGCGGCGCGCCGCGCCCGCTCGACGATCCCGCCCGACAGAACGCCGCCGGCGGCGACGGCGCCGACATCGGCGCCGTCGAAGCGCCGCTGCCCCCGCCGCCGACCGCGACGGCCACGCCGACCGTGACGGTGACGCGGACCGCGTCGGCGACCGCCACGGTGACGCGCACGCGCACCGCGACGCCGCCGATCGGCGCCGCCACCGCGACCGCGACCAGCACCCGCACCGCCACCGCGCCGATCGCCACCGCGACGGCGACGCGCACCGGCACGCAGCCGACTGCGGTGAACACAGCGACCGCAACCCGCACCGCCAGCGCGACGCAGACCCGCACCGGCACGCAGCCGACCCGGACCGCGACGCCGACCGGCAGCCCGACCATGGCGACGCCGACGGACTCCCCGTCGCCGACGCCGACCACCACGCTGCTGCCCGGCGCCTGCGTCGGCGACTGCGACGGCAACCGTCAGGTGACGATCAGCGAGCTCATCCTCGCGGTCAACATCGCCCTCGGCAGCCGCCCCACGGCGGACTGCCTGGCAGCCGACAGCAGCGGCGACGGCACCGTCACCATCAACGAGATCATCACCGCCGTCGGCAACGCCCTCGGCAGCTGCCCGGGGTAGGAGCCCCACGCAACCGCGGATGACACGGATTGCACGGATGGAATCGGAAACGGGACACTTGTCTCGACCTGCTTGCGCCGTGCAGTCCGTGCAATCCGTGGCCGGCCTCGGGCTGGTACGCGTACGCGGCGGTTGCGTTTCTCACTCGGGCCGGTAGGATGCCGCGCGCTCGTTTTTGGGCGCGACGGAGGAGCGGACGATGATGCTTCGCAGGCTTGAACAACTGGCGATCGGGGTCCTCGCGGTTGTGGCTCCGGCCGCCGCCGTCGCCCAGGTGAGCGGCTCGGTCATCACCGGGCCGCTGGCTGTCGGGGCGCCCGCCCTCGGATGGCCGGCGCTCGCCGTCCTGACGATCGGCCTCGCGGCGGGTGCGTTGTTGATGATGCGGCGGGTGCCGCGGTCGGCGGCGCGCGTCATCGCCGGACTGGCGCTGGTGCTGGCGGCTGCCGCCGGCCGCGCAGCCGTGCTCAGCGTCATCATCAGCGGCGACGAGTGCCACCGCGTCACGAAGGAGAATTACTCGCCCGTCTCGGAGATTATCCTGCAGAATCAGTGTGCGAATCCGGTGCGGATTCTCGACCTGCAGCTCTCCTGCATCGATGCAATGGGCGCGCAGGAGCCCAGCGAGGCCATCCCTTTCCCGCCGTGCGAGATCGGGCTCACCCTCCCCGCCGGGGAGTCGTGCGAACTGCCGCTCTGCCAGTCCTGACCAACGCGACAGGCCATTTCCAGCCAGGGATTACGCGGAAGGTGAGTCTTCCGTGTGATCCGTGGCCGGGCCCTCCAACGAGGTAGCGCTACGGCAGGCTGGTCGTGCGTGGCAGTGCGATCGGGCTACGCCTCGCGGCGGTGATGCTGGGTGTCGCCGCCGCCGTCGGGATCCTGGAGATCCTGCTGCGGGTGGCGAGCCTGGCGCCACTGCCGGCGCAACTGCAGGACATCGTCCGCGACGAGGCCATCGGCTTTCGCCGGCGACCCGGCTCGGTGCTGCGCGGCGGCGCGGAATCGGGCGAGTTCGCATTCGAATACGCGCACAACAGTCTCGGCTTTCGCGACGTCGAGCATGCGGCGGCGAAGCCCAGCCGGACCCTGCGCATCGTCGCGCTCGGGGACAGCTTCACCTACGGCGTCGGCGCCGCCTTCGCCGACACCTACCTGGCCCAGGTTGAGCGACGCCTGAACGAGCGCGCCGGAACGGATCGGGCGGTCGAGATCATCAAGCTCGGCATGCCACGCCATTTCCCGTTGCTCGAGCGCCGCACGCTCGAGGAGTACGGCCTGCGCTTCGCGCCGGACATCGTGATGGTCGCGGTGCTGCCCAACGATGTCGTCGACACCGCGCTCGGCGCGACGTCCATCTGCGCGACCGACACCGGCTACCTCGTCTCATGCGGCGGGCTCGACTGGGGCGGGCTGCCGGCGTGGCTCTCGCTGCACTCCGCGCTCGGGCGTTTCGCCCTGCGCCAGGTACGGAGCAATCACCTGCCCCCCTGGCAAGCCCTGCTCGCCGACGACGGCGCCTACGAGCCGTCCTGGCGCGAGCTCGAGGCCGAGCTCACACGCATGCGTGAGCTGGCGCAGGCGCACGGGGCCGCCTTCGTCGTCGTCACCATCCCGCAGAGCGACCCCGTCGAGTCACAGTCGTACTTCAGCACCCGTCTCGAACGCTGGGGCGCGGCGCACGATGCGATCGTGATCCCGACCTTCGCCGCCCTGCAGGCGGCGGCCGATCCGGTCCGGCCGCTCTACTGGGCCCGCGATGGTCACTGCACCGCGGCAGGCTACACGGTCGTCGCCGACGCGATCATCGCCGGCCTCGCCGCGCACGGCCTGGCGGAGTGATCCGCCGCGTCGGGCGGTGCGCGATGCGGCCTGCGCCGGCGCGCCTGAAGATCCGACACCGAACGCCGGGGGACGTGCTGCTGGGCGAAGCTCGCGCGCTCCGCCGCATCCGGGAACTCCTGCTTGAGGAATGCGAAGTTCGCTGAGACGTCCGTTGCGCGCTCGCTCACGTCCGGGAATGCGCGGGAGCTGGCGGAGTCATCACCAGCGCGCCGTGCGCAAGCCCTCGCGCGCGGCGGCCTCGCCCAGGCGGGCATCTGTGCAGACGAATTCGTGATCGCCCGGTCGGCTCCCCGCGGCGACGAGTGCTGCCGCCAACTGCAGTGCGTCGGCGGCGCGCAGGGCGTGGACTGCGAGCAGGCGGCTGGCGCGTTCTCGCACCAGCGCGACGGCCGTGATCTCGGTCCAGACGCCATCGAGCTCGCCGAGTACGGCGATGGCGCCTTCACGGCCAGCCGCGCTGAGGGCGCCTTCTCGCGCGCGGCGCTCGATCGCCGATCGGATCTCGACCGCCGACAGGCACCACGTGACGATGCCGCCGTCGCGCGCCAGCGCCCGCAGCGGGACGCTGGACGGCTCTTCCACGACCAGCGGAACCAGCGCGGAGGCGTCCCAATAACGCATCGCTCACATCAGGCGATCGTCTCGATCTTCTTGCAGCGCCGCGGAGAGCGGCGCGCGCGAGACCGGCAGCGGCCGCGTCCATAGATCGCGTGCCGGTTTGCGCGTCGGCAGTCGCGCCAGACCGGCCTCGACCAGGTGTTGCAACTCGGCCGAGGCATCGCTGGGCGGCGTGATCTGCGCCACCGGCTTGCCGCGATCGAGCACCGTGACCGTTTCGCCACGCGCCACCAGCCGCAAGTAGTAACTCAGCCGATTCTTCAGATCCGTCACCGGCGCCGTCTTCATCTGGCTAGACTAGCCAGATGAATCTGGCGCCGCAAGCGCTGCAGCCCAGCCAGGCCGGCGTCGAGCTGCCGAGTCGCCTCGTCGAGCCGCGCACCAGCGGCGTTGTTGGCGGCGGAAATCTCGCGGCGGTGTTGCAGGCGAGCGAGCAGCCCCCCCCAGCGCTTGCGCAGCGACGGTGGGCCGCAGGCGCTTGAGGGCGCTCGGGAATGGCGGCCCCAAGAGCGAGATCGGCGCCAAGTCGTCGCGCACGCGGCCGCACTCGGTTTCGTCCGCCCGATTGCCCCGAAACGACGAACGGCCCGGAGATCGCAAACGATTCCGAGCCGTTGGAGGAGTGGAGGCGGGGGGAATTGAACGAAACAACTAACCTGTCGCCTTCGCTGCGGTTCCAACTAATCAAACAGCCAAGATGCCCCCAATGTTGCCCCCACTGATCCTTAGCTCGGTTGACTCCCTCAACCCCTCACCAGCTTGAAGCTGACCTCATAGCGGTAGAAGGAGATCGAGGGGACTGGCAGAAGCGCCCATCGCAGCTTCTTGTCGTCTTCAAGCGCGATGATCGCCCCCTCAACAATTTGATCATCCTCTGCGATCTGCTCCTTAACGAAGCCTATGTACCGCAGAATCTGCCCTACCACGACATCGCTCGCTCGGCCTCGCTTTAGCTCGACGACCAACAGACGCTTCTTGTCTCTACTGATAGCGAGGATGTCGATTGGCCCCGCGTCGGTAGGGTATTGTCTGCCGACCCGCTCCCCGTCTTCCTCATAGATCGAGAAGTCCTTCCCTAGGAGCGTCTGATCCCAGTTCTCGACGAGGAATGCCTCGAGGTGCTCCTCCATCGCAAAGGCGACGGGATCCTCGATGCTTGCATCGACCGACACGATCGTGGGCTCCGAGTGGCCCCCCCCATCGCCGATCAGGCGTTCAATTTCGGCGCCGTGTCCAGAGATTTCGCTCACGGTACCTATCGACCCCGTCGCATTCCGCAAGCCCTCGCTCATCGCCGAACGAGCAATGGCGATATCGAGCCAGCGCACCTTACGACGGTGGGGCAAAATCTGGCCACCAGAGTAGTAGTACTCGCTCAGCACCTCCCCTACCCGATAGTAGCCAGCACCATCGGGGCACAGAACAATCCCTCCCTTTTCGATCCCCTTCGAAACGGTCCATAGCGCGCCGCAGGCCAAGCCCGCTGCGATCTTGGTCTTGTCTGGGTGCCTGGCAAGGTAGACCGGGATGTACTCCTTGTTGAACGCTCGCCACTCGTCGGGGAGCTTGCGACTCAGGTCCTCATGGATGCCAAAGTCAGTGCCGATAAACCCCCCGGCGAAGCACTCGGCTGCGTGAGCGCTCCGTTTACCGAGCATGATCCGGTGATAGCTCCTCATACAATGATCCTTCCGTCGCCTCCTACGCCGTCACCCGAAGTCTGCTCGAATTCCTCAGCCAGTGTTCGCTTAAGGGATGCGCTCGAACACTCCGGATCCTGACTCCCAGATGCACGAGCAGTCATGCTCGCGCAAAAGATCCACCAAGTCAGGCCGCGGGCGTGCAGGGAGCAAGAGTGCCTTGCTCGCGTGGGGAACGAACCGCGCATAATCGAGAAGTTGCCCAAGTCCGAGCCTTACGCTCACCCTTGATGCGGAGCCCTTCGCCTCGATCAGCTCATCCAATCCTAGATCATGCAGATCCGTATAAAGTCGGCCAGCGTCATCCGGCAGCGTGATTCTCTTGCGCCCGTAGCGTCGTTTGCGTCGCCGTAGCCAATTTTTATAGCGATCCAAGAGCGCCGCTTCGCGACGCTGATACTCTGCCGGTTCATTAGACGGCTCCACGGTGAACGAGCTCGCCGCATTAATTTCGGGCGAAACGTCCGCTACGATCGGCGCATTCTCTTCCGCCGGGAAATCCTCCGTTACGGCCGACCGAGATTCAGGTACCGGTACGTTAGGGAGATCGGCCCGGATGAACTCTCCCAACGGGCGGAGACGGAAGACCACAACCTGTCGGACAATTCCATCAGCATCCGGCGCATCCGCCCATAAGAAGGGCTGAGCTTCGTCTATTGAAAACTCGCCAAGGTACGTGGCGAACGGCGGCTTCGCTCGGAACACTCGCAGGGATCGGCCGCTCTTGCGGTGTTCAAGGATCGCTCGATTTCCTTGAACAAGGCGCTGATCGCCCAGCTTCCCCTCTCCCGTGTAATGCAGGACATTTCCCGGCGCCCAACCGTCGAAATCGTAACCATACAGCCCGCCCGCTTCCGGCTCCGTAAAAATCAACACATTGGGTGAACGTCCAGAGGGTTCTATTCCGCCATACCAGGCCCCACCGAATCGAATCGGATAGGGGCCGCCACCGTGGATATCCTCGCGCCGGCGGACAATGGCGCCAATCGCTATGTCCCACTCCAAAGGCATGCCTTCCTGTCCGAATGGCTGGCGGCGCCCTCGAGGTCAACCGCACTACGGGTCGCCGAACACTCCACGCCATGGTCGCCAGTCGATCCGAGGGGGTCCGCGCCGCCTCAACCCGCCTGCACCCGCCCTGTCTCGGCATGTGCGAACCACACGGGTGAGAGCTGCCCCGGCGGGGGCCTACACTCCCACTGCACAATCTCTCGGGCGCATTGATCAACCAGCTCGACAGCGCCCCCGTCACCGACCAACGCGATTTCTTGCACTCCCCGGCGTCCAATGCCACTAGAGCGGCATGCTCCATTCTTCGCGAGCCTGCATCCCTGCGTCGGCCGGATCTGTGCCTGCTCTGGTGCCGTGCGTTAGGAGGAACAATGGCTAAAGTTGAAGGCACGCCCAATGAGCCCCCGGAAGATGTCGAGCAACCCGTTCAAATACCGGAGGACGAGGGAAACCTTGTCGATGAGGCGGAGCAGGATATTACTGTTGAGCCCCTACGCTACGACATCACGACCTTCGGCGCCGACTATGACGTCGATGGGCTCGTCAGGAGATTGCGCCGCGGCGACATCTATATTCCGACCTTCCAGCGGGAATACGTTTGGAGCATAAGGGAGGGATCGCGATTCGTTGAGTCGCTCCTGCTCGGACTGCCGGTTCCTGGAGTTATATTAGCCCGCGAGGCAGACACAAATCGGCTCTTGGTTATCGACGGGCAGCAGCGCCTCAAGACATTGCAGTTCTTCTACGACGGTTTCTTTGATCCGGGAATCGATGATCGCACGCGCCGAATTTTCAAGCTCGTTGGAGTACAACCTCGGTTCGAAGGTCTCACCTATGACGCCCTAGACGAAGCAGACCGCTTGCGCCTGGATAACGCGATCATACATGCCACTGTAGTCAAACAAGATTATCCGGCCAACGACGAAACCAGCATCTACCAAATTTTCGAGCGGCTAAATACGGGCGGCAGGCGTCTCTACGCTCACGAGATCAGACTGGCAATATACTATGGTTCATTC
>JANRJF010000067.1:0-16013 GCA_033764095.1 Deltaproteobacteria bacterium
CCACCGGCCGCGCCGGAACACTCGGGCGAGAAACGCGCGTCCTCGCCGCTTGAAGATCACCACCAAGACACCAAGGCACCAAGGTCTGAGGTCCGCTTGGTGTCTTGGTGCCTTGGTGGTTGGCCTTGCTCCTGTGCGTGAAGTTTCAGGTCAGGGGAAGTCTGATCCGACCCCTAACAGCGTAACAGCGTAACAGCCTGACTCTTGGGCCTCACCACACGCCGAGCCAGTTGGTCGGCGTCGGGCCGTGCGTCAGCGGGGCGCGGTAGAGCGGCAGGCTGGCGAGCGTGATCAGCACGCCGGCGATGGCGGCGGCCGCGACGATGCGGCGGGTCGGCGGCAGGCGGCCGGCGATGCGCCCCGCCGCCCACCACAGCAGCAGGCCGTAGAGCAGCGACTGGGCGAGGAACAGGCCGGCGATGAAGCCGCTGGTGAAGCCCGGATCGGTATAGAGCAGCGGACTGGTAACGGCGGCGAACATCATCAGCTGCGCCACCGGCACGCGACCGAGCTCGACCATGAAGTAGGGCAGCGGCAGCAGCAGCACGAGCAACAGCCACAGCAACCAGCGAAAGACGCGCAGCGACATCGCTCAGCCCTGCCCTCCGCGCCAGCGGCGCAATGCCGTCTCGACGGCGAGGCGCCCGCGCTCCTCCAGCCACGCTTCGCGTACCGCGGCGCGCACCGCCGCCAGCGGCGGCAGCTCGGCTGGCCGGCGCGCCTCGACGCGCAGCAGGTGCACACCGTACGGCGAGGCGACCGGCGCGCTCCAGGTGTCGAGCGGCAGCGCAAACGCCGCCGCCGCGACCTGGTCGCCGAGCCAGGCACCCACCTGCGCGGCGCTCGCCTGCGTCAGGCGAGCGGGCAACGGCAGTGGATCGCCGAGCCCGGCGGGGGCCGCGCCGGCGGCGAGGCGGGCGCGCAGCGCGGCGGCGTCGGCGGCGAGCGCGGCAGCGCGTTCGCGGCGCAGGAAGACCTGCGTGAGGCTGACGCGGGCCGGCAGCTGGAAGCGATCGGGGTGGCCGGCGAGATACTCCTCCAGTGCCGTGTCGCTCGGCTCCGCGGCGCGCGCCTCGGACTCCAGCGCGAAGCGCATGCGTTGCGCCAGGCGGCGGCGCACGACCACGTCGGTGTGGTCGAGGCCGAGGCCGCGCGCCTCGTCGTAGAGCGCCGGGGAGTCGCAGCCGTCGCCGTCGAGGAACGCCATGTTGCGTACCAGGCGGCGTTGGATCACCGCGTCGTCGCGGTCGAGCCCGCGCGCCAGCGCGGCGTCGGCGAGCAGGTCGTCGTCGGTGCGGGCGGCGCTCGGCGCGGCGGGCGACGGCGCGGTGCGGTGGGTGAGCGCGAAGAGCGCGGCGCCGGCGAGGAGAAAGTGGAGCACGGCGCGCCGACGGGAGGGGATCATTGGGGAAATCCCCCCTGCCCCCCTTTTTCAAAGGGGGGATTCGACGCGCCTTCTTCAGAGGGGGGATTGGGCGTGCCTGTTTCAAAGGGGGGAGGCGCGTACCAGATCGGCGAGGTCCAGGCGCGCGCCTGGATGGTGCGCGGGTAGCGCGCGTCGCAGCAGTCGGCGAGTGCGGCGGGAACGTGCGCCGGGTCGCGGCAATCGACCTCGCGGGCGTTGCAGGCGTAGGTGCTCCAGCGACAGGTCGGCGTCTGCAGCACGCGCACGTAGTAGAACGCCGCCTGGGTTGGGTCGAAGTCGGGATCCCGCCAGACGGTGCACAGCGACGCCGCGCCTTCGTCGTCGCGCGGCGCGCAGGTGGCGGGATCGACGCCGGTTGCCGCGGGCGTTGCGGCGACGTCGTACACCTTCTCGTGCGACGTCGTGCCGTCGAGCCATCCCTTGATGATCTGCACCTGCTGCAGCGGCGCGCTGCTCGGACCGCTGGCGGGATCGCGCAGCGCCGAGATGGCGAACACCGGCGCCCCGCCGCCGCGCGGTGCTCGGGGCAGCACGCCGCCCATCGGCACGCCGGCGGCGTAGCCGCGCGCGACGAAGTCGTGCGCGTCGCAGAGATCGGCGGGATACGACCAGCCGCCGAACACGCGCACCACCATGCGCGGCCCACTGGTGCCGTACACCTCGCGCCGGCGCATGGCGGCGAACAGCGCGTCGCGCGAGTTCTCCTCCGCGTACAGCACGGCAAGGCCACCGGGATTGAACTCGATGTCGTCGGGCAGACCGGCGCCGGGCGTGTCGGGCGGCGCGCCGGCGCCGCCGTGGCCGACGAAGGTGTCGGGCCGCACGCCGCCGGCGGCGCCGATGTGCGTGTCGGTACTGGCGATGATGCCGTACTGGAACGGGTTGACGCCGAGCCGCGCCTGTTGCTCCAGGCCGCTCTTCAAAGCGTTGCGCACGAAGGCCGAGGGCGGCGCCGGCTCGGTGAGGATCGGCATGAAGTTGGCGCCGAAGTTCTGGTACGGCAGCTTCTCGAAGCCGCACTGCTCGTCGGTGGTCTCGCCGCCGAGCGCGCACTCGGAGTCGCCCTTGTGCTGCATCACCTCGACCAGCGGCTCCCAGTCGTGGCGCAGGCGCGCCGTCTCGCGGCTCAGCGGCTGGCCGTCCGGCTCGACGACCGGGAACATGATGCCGTTACTGAGGTTCGAGTTGTGCGGGATCGTCAGCACGTCGCAGCGGCCGCCGGCCTGCGGGCATTCGCGCTCGAGGCGGGCGAGGAAGCGTTGCGGCACCGGCTCGTCGACGAAGCTGAGCGGCAGCGCCGGCACGTCGTCGTTGCGGAAGATGACGTTGCGGTGCAGGTTGTTGGTCCCCGGGCTGCCGCTCCACTCGTAGGCGACGAAGGTGGTGAAGGCGCACGCCGCGCTGCGGTCGTAGAAGGCCTCGGCGGCCTCCTGCACGACGCGCCACGGCGTCCGCGCGGCGGCGCGGCAGTGCTCGGCGTCCGCGCCACAGAAGGCGAAGCGGGTCGGCGTCGGGCTGTTGTAGGTCTGCGCGTTGATCATGAAGAACGCCAGGCGCGGCCAGCGGCGGCGGATGACGCAGGGCAGCGAATCGTAGCCCGGCAGGTCGGGGCTGTCGCAGATGGTGATCTCGCCGAACAGCTCGGCGTGGTCGGTGACGGCGGCAAAGTCGAGCGGGCGGTCGAGCTGCAGGTGGCGCAGCGCCGAGCCGTCGGCCGCGAAGGGCTGCACGCCGAGCCGCTCGCCGCGCGCGAAGCGGTAGGCATCGGCCGGCATGGCGCGGGTCCCCTGCGTGCTGGCGTCGAACGACAGCGCGGTGTGGATGTGCAGGTCGCCGAAGAACGGCCGGCGCAGCGGATCGTACTGGGCGCACTCGGCGCGCGCCTCGGTGCGGGTGAACGGCGGCGGCTCGGTCGCCGGCTGCGCCCAGCTGCGCCCCGGCGAGCCGGCGCCGCCGAGCGCGGCGGCGAGACAAACGAGGCGGAGGACGTGCACCCTCCTCAGGTAATCCAATCGCTCGGCGCAAGGCCAGCGATCGGCCGGTTCTGCTTGCGTAATGCTGCACGGCGGGCGAAGCAGGCAGATGACCCAAGGGGAGGAATGACCATGTCGGAACAGCCTGCGCCGGCGAAGGGCTCGTCGCTTGCGACGATCGTCGCCGTCCTACTTGCCATCGGCCTGACCGGCGCCGTGGTCTACATCGGCCAGCTGCGCGCGCAGCTCAACGCGCTGCAGGCCCAGCTGGCGACGCAGACCGCGCAGTTGAAGCCCTTCCTCGACGCCGCCCGCGCCGCCTATCCGGATGCCGACGCGGCCACCGCGCTGGGCTCGATCGCGCAGCGCCTCGCCGCCCGGCCAGCCCCGGCGGCCCCGGCCGCGGCGGTGCCGGCGGCACCGGTCAACGTCAGCCTCGACGACCTGATGTCGGCCGAGGAGCAGCAGTCGGCACTGCAGATCCTGCGCAACGAGCTCGACACCGGCCGCAAGCTGTGGCTGCTGGTGGCGCAGAACAACGGCGAGGCGATCGGCTCGGCGAGCGCCCTACAGACGCTCTTCGAACAGGCCGGCTGGCCGGTGGAGACGGTGAAGGCGCCCTATCCGATCAAGGCCGGCGTCTTCCTGCTCGCCGGCGACGAGGATCCGCCGCAGTTCGTCAGCACGGTCAGCGACGCGCTCAACGCCGGCGGGCTCGACGTGCAGTACCTGACCGGCTACCGCGCCTTCGTCAGCGAGCGCCGCGGCAGCAACCCGAACTGGGTCGGCCCCGACCTCGCCGCCGATCAACCGTTCACCCTGGTGGTCGGCGCGAAGCCGAAGCCGAAGGAAGCGGCGGCGCCGGCGGAAGGCTGAGGGGACAGGGACCAGGGGCTTGGGGTTGGGGCCGGAGGCCTCTGCATCTCCGGCCATAGGCCATCAGCGATAGGGCGCGGCGTTGCACCGTCTTCGGTGCAACGCCGCGCTTGCCATCACGCCGTCGCGGTCACCACCCAGGCGGCGGAGTCCATCTTCACGCCTTCGGGCGTGTGAAACGGCGCCATCGCCTCGCGCACCGCGGCGGCGACGCGGCCGGTCAGTGCGGGATCGCCGGCCTCGCGCAGGGCGCGCGCGGTCGGGCCCATGCGCAGCAGGAAGTCGACCGCGGCGTCGAGGTCGGCACCGCCGATGAGCAGCGACTGGCGCAGCGGCTCGATCTCGATGGCGCTGAAGCCGGCGCCGGCGAGGATGTCGCGCACGCGCTGCGGATCGGCGAAGGCGAACGGCCCCGGCGCATCGGGCGGCGGCGGCGTGATCGGCGGCAGGTGCGGCATCGCGGCGAGGAACGGCGTCAACATCCACGGATTGTCGGGGAGCGCCTGCCAGCACACGAAGGCCAGGCGACCGCCACCGACGATGGCGCGGCGAATGTTGGTGAAGGCCGCGGTCGGATCGGCGAAGAACATGACGCCGAAGCGCGAGAAGGCGATGTCGAACGACGCCGGCGCGAAGGCGTGCGTCTGCGCGTCGGCCTGCAGGAACTCGGCGGCGGCACCGGCCGCGGCGGCGGCCTCGCGCGCACGGGCGAGCATCGGCGCCGAGATGTCGACGGCGGTGACGCGCCCGTCCGGCGCGACGCGGCGCGCCAGCTCCAGCGTCGTGTCGCCGCAGCCGCAGCCGATGTCGAGCACGCGCGCCCCGGGGCGCAGCCCGGCGCGGTCCATCGCCACCAGGCCGAGTGGGCGGATCTGCTTGTCGATCTGCGCCTGCTGCTGCACCCAGGTCGTGCCGACCTGCTCGTTCCAGTAGGCGATCTGGTCGGAATTCGGACTACCGCTCGGCGTCGTCATGGCTCAGGCCTTGGCGCTCGGGCGCGCCGACACCGCGGCGTGCCAGCGCGTCAGGTTGGTGAGCTCGGGGGCGATGCGGATCTTGCTGACGCGGCCGAAGTCGATGCCGCACAGCGCGGTGATGTCGGCGATGCTGTAGCGGTCGCCGGCGACGAACTCGCGCTGCGCCAGCTCGCGATCGAGCCACGCCAGGCTCGCCTCGGCGTGCTTGCGCGACACCTCGCCCCACTCCGGCACCTGCGGGATGCGGCCGGCGAAGAACGGATGGCCGTTGCGGAAGACTTGCGTGATCGGGTTGAAGAGCTCGAGCTCCATGCGCCGCTGCCACATCTCCACCACGGCGCGGTCCTTCGCGTCGGTCCCCATCAGCGGTGGCGACGGGTGCAGCTCCTCGAAGTAGCGGCAGATGGCGACGCTCTCGGCGATGCACGTGCCGTCGTCGAGCTCCAGCACCGGCACGCCGCCGGTCGGGTTCTTGGCGCGGAACGCCGGCTGGCGGTTCTCGGCGCTGACGATGTCCACCTGCTCGACCGGCACGCTGACGCCCTTCTCGGCGAGGAAGACGCGGACACGGCGCGGATTGGGCGCCGTCTGACTGTCGTAGAGCTTCATCGGAACTCCCCCCTTCGTGCTCGACAGGCCAGCGCTAGCGCCGCGCACGCCGGCCGCGCAAGCGGGGTGCGTCAGTTGAGCGGGTATTGCTTGAGCGCACGCAGGCGGCGCGCCAGTGCGCCGAAGCGGGTCGGCAGGCGATGGCAGTAGGCGATGAAGCCGGGCAGCGTGGCGAACTGCCGCTCGGCGGCAGCGAAGTGCGGATCGCTGCGCAACGTCTGCTCCTCGCGCACCGGCGGCGGGGTGTCGGGATCGCGGCGGAAGCGCTGTACGTAGTCGAGCAGGCGGCGATGGTAGTCGGGATCCTCGACGATGGCGCCGATGGTGGCGTGGCGCGGGTGGGTGCCCTCGACCATCGCCTGCACCTGGCGCTCGAAGTCCTCCAGCCCGTCGGGAAACATCTGGATGAGCTGCAGGTCGTAGACCGGGTTGAGATGCACGACCTGCATGACGTGGCCGACGATGGTGTCGCGATCGGAGAGGAAGCCGGTCGGATCGAGCAGCGAGACCGGGTCGTCGAGCAGGCGCAGCAGCTGGTGGAAGCCGAACGAGATGCCCTTCTGCCTGTAGTAGTCGCGCGACGCCGGCTCGATGACGAAGCGCACCATGTCGAGGCCGCCGAAGAGGATCTGCCAGCGCGTCGGTCGGCCGTTGACGTAGCCCTTCTGCTCCAGCACCCGCAGGCGCCGGTCGATCTCGCCGCCGTCGACGTACAGCCGCAGCGTGCGCCCGAGCCGGCGCAGCTTGCCGCTGATCTGTCGCGGCCCGCCGATCGCCTGCGCGATCAGCCGCAGCGGGCTGGCGGTGAGGCGGGCGGTGGCGGCCGGCTCGGCGGACGCCTGGGTCACACGTCGACTCGCAGGCGATAGACGTCGCCGTCGCGCTCGACGTGACCGGCGGTCGGACCCGCGAAGTGGGTGCCGATGACCAGCGTCGACGAGCCGGCGAGGCGGTCGAACATCGCGCAGCGGGTGCGGGTCGAGTGCTGTGGGTCGTAGTCGACCAGCGCCGCCCAGTCGGGGTGGGCGAACTGACAGGGATGGTGCAGGAAGTCGCCGGTGATCAGCGCCTCGGCGCCGCGCGAGGCGACGCGAATGCTGACATGGCCCGGCGTGTGGCCGAGCGTCGGCAGCAAGCTGATCTCGTCGCAGACGCGATGGTCGTTGGCCACCAGGTCGACCTGCCCGGCCTCGAACACCGGCCGCACCGAGTCGGCGAACACCGCCGTCTGCTCGTCGTCGCCCTTCTGATCGCGCCAGTACTCGTACTCGGCGCCGGTCATCAGGTAGCGCGCGTTGGGGAAGGTCGGCACCCAGCGGCCGTCGACCAGCATCGTGTTCCAGCCGACGTGATCGACGTGCAGGTGGGTGCAGATGACGGTGTCGATCGCCGCGCGCGTGAAGCCGGCGGCGGCGAGGTCGGCCAGGAACGGCCCCTGGCGGTCGTTCCACAGCGGTACGCCGCGGCCGCGCTTGTCGTTGCCCAGGCAGGTGTCGACGACGACGCGCCGCGTCGGCGTCTGGATCAGCAAGGCGTGTACGCTCGCCTTCAGCCGCCCCGCCTCGTCCATGAAGTGCGGGTACATCCACTGCAGCGGCCGCACGACCTCTTTCGCCGCCTGCGGCAGCAGGAAGTTCAGTCCGCCGGTCGCCTCGAGCTCGACCAGCTTGGTGATGGTGACGTCGCCGATGCGCCAGGTCTGCATAGGAGAAGACGAAACCACAGATGAAGCCCGGAAGCGATGAGCGACGAGCGATGAGCGAGGGCCGGTGCCAGACACTCATCGCTCGTCGCTCATCGCTCATCGCTGCCCCACGGCAGGTGATCGAGGTCGACGTTGCCGCCGCTCAGGATGATGCCGACGCGGCGCTGGGTGGCCGGGAACGCGGGGGAGAGCACGGCGGCGAGGGCAACGGCGGCGCTGGGCTCGACCAGCAGCTTGGCGCGCTCCCACAAGAGGCGCATGGCGGCGACGATCTCGGCCTCGCTCACCGTCACCACCGCGGCGACCTGATCGCGCACGATCGGCCAGGTGAGTGTGCCGAGACTGGTGAGCAGACCGTCGGCGATGGTGTGCGGGTCGGTTTGGTCGATCCATTCGCCGGCGGCCTTCGAGCGCGCCGCATCGTCGGCCCCGGCCGGCTCGGCGGCGACGACGGCGATGCGCCGGTCGTGCGCCGCGGCCGCGATCGCGGTGCCGCTGATCAGGCCGCCGCCGCCGATCGGCGCGACGATGGCGTCGAGGTCGGGGACGTCGGCGAGCAGCTCCAGCGCCGCGGTGCCCTGCCCGGCGATCACGTCCGGATGGTCGAACGGCGGGATCAGCGTCGCGCCGGTCTCCGCCTGCAGCGCCGCCGCCGCCGCCTGGCGCGCCGCCATCGTCGGCTCGCAGCTGACGACGCGCCCGCCGTACTCCTCCACCGCGCGCCGCTTCGGCGCCGACACCGAGCGCGGCATCACCACGTGCGCGGCGATGCCGCGCTGCTGCGCTGCCAACGCCAGCGCCGCGGCGTGATTGCCCGAGCTGTGCGTCACCACGCCGCGCGCCGCGACGTCATCGGCCAGTGACAGCACCGCGTTGCTGGCGCCGCGGAACTTGAACGCGCCCGCCTTCTGCAGGTGCTCGCACTTGAAGAACAGCGCCCGCCCCGCCAGCCGGTCGAGCGTCGCGCAGGTCGCCACCGGCGTGCGGTGCACGACGCCGCGCAAACGCTCAGCGGCGGCGCGGATGGCGGGGGGAGTCATCGACGGAAAGGCGTGACCAGTGACCGGTGACCGGTGACCGGTAAGCGAGTTGTTCGAGACGGATGGTTGCGCCCTATTCACCGGTCACTGGTCACGCCCTCAGAAAGCCCAGACAGCCCGCCGCCTCCAGCACCGTGTCGAGCTCCGCCGTGTCGGCGATCGCGGCGTAACGGGCCTTGAGCGCGGCGAGAGACTTGGCGTGGTACTTCTGCGCCTCCTGGGTGAAGGCGGTGCCGTCGATGTCGACGGTGAACTCCTTCTCGCCGGCGGCGATGGCCCTGGCGTTGGCGGCCGACCAGGGGAGAAAGACGGCGCCGATCTCGTCCCGCAACAGCGGCAGCAGTGTCGGCGCCAGCGCCGCCCACGGCTCGAAGTCCCCCTCGTCGCGCGGGCCGAGCATCGCCTGAATCCACTTCACCACGTGCGGCCCCTGCGCGCGCAGCAGCACCGACGGGGTGGGATCGATCGACAGCTCGTAGAGCTGGCCGAAGAGGCCGAAGTCGGCGAGCGTTGGCCGGCCGCCGAACAGGTAGGGACGCCCGCCGGCGAGGTGCTGCTCCAGGATGCCGACCAGGCGCGCGTAGGACTGCTCGATCGGCGCCTTGGTCGCGGCGGTCGAGCCGACGAACGACAGGCGCGGGATCATGCGCGCCTTGATCATCTCGACACCCTGCGCGATCGACGCGTCGTCGAGCCCCGGCATCTGGCTGCGCGCCAGGCGCTCGCCCGCCGCCTGCTGGTCGGCGTCATAAAACCAGCGGTAGTGGAACATCGGCTTGTTGCCCCATTCGTCGGCGTACTCCTCGATCAACGCCGAGAGGAAGGCGCGCGTCGCATCGGGCGGCTGCAGTGCCGGCTGCGGCCGCACCGTCTCCAGGTGCTCGATGATCGGCGTCGAGTCCTGCAGCCCCTGCCCCTGCGGTGTCACCACCAGCGGCACCAGCGGCAGCTTGGCGTAGCGCTTGAAGTCCTCCTCGACGCTCGGGTTGCGCACGATCCACTCGTGCGGGAACTGCTTGTAGCGCAGGTAGGAGCGCACCTTCACCGAGTAGGGCGAGAGCTCGTTGCCGTAGATCTTGTAGGTCGCCGACATGGGTCCTCCGCGAACACCTTCAGAACAGAGACGCGACGGCGCGCCGAGCGCTGCCCGGCAGGCAACCGCTGCGCGCCGGGGCGCCGGGCGGGCCGGCGAGGCGCTCATCAGGGATGCGCAGCACGGTCATTACATCCACGTATGCGGTTGGCGGCACCATCTGGGTGGCCGCCTCCCATCTCGCGTCGGCGCGCGGCTGTAAAGCCCCCAGTTGTCCGCCGCGGCGGTGAGGGGTACTTAAAGGCGCTCACCTCCGGAGGTTTGCCATGGCGAAGGACACCGTCACCATCACCGACAATCGCACCGGCAAGACCTACGAATTGCCGATCGCCGACGGCGCCATCCGCGCCGCCGATCTGCGCCAGATCAAGGTCGACGCGGACGACTTCGGCCTCATGGCGTACGACCCGGCGTTCACCAACACCGCCTCGTGCAAGAGCCGCATCACCTTCATCGACGGCGACAAGGGCATCCTGCGCTACCGCGGCTACCCGATCGAGGCGCTCGCCGAGCACAGCAACTACCTGGAGACCGCCTACCTGATCGTCAAAGGCGAGCTGCCGGACGTGAAGCGCTTCGAGATGTGGCGCCACAACGTCACCGTCCACACCTTCGTGCACGAGAACATCAAGCAGTTCCTCGACGGCTTCCGCTACGACGCGCACCCGATGGGCATGCTGTGCAGCACGGTAGCTGCCATGTCGACCTTCTACCCGGAGGCGAAGGACGTCGACGACACCGAGAGCCGCCGCCTGGAGACGCGCCGGCTGATCGGCAAGCTGCCGACGCTCGCCGCCTTCGCCTACCGCCGCACCAAGGGCCTGCCGTACGTCTACCCCGACAACGAGCTCAGCTACACCGGCAACTTCCTGCAGATGCTCTTCAAGATGGGCGAGCGCGTCTACAAGCCGAATCCGGTGCTGGAGCGCGCCCTCGACGTGCTGTTCATCCTGCACGCCGACCACGAGCAGAACTGCTCGACGAATGCCGTGCGCTCGGTCGGCAGCTCGCGCGTCGACCCCTACTCGGCGGTCGCCGCCGGCATCGCCGCCCTCTACGGACCGCTGCACGGCGGCGCCAACGAGGCGGTCATCCGCATGCTGCTGGAGATCGGCTCGGTCGACAAAGTCCCCACCGCGATCAAGGAGTTCAAGGCCGGCAAGGGCCGCCTGATGGGCTTCGGCCACCGCGTCTATCGCAACTACGATCCGCGCGGAAAGATCATCAAGCAGCTCGCCTACGAGGTGTTCGAGGTCACCGGCAAGAACCCGCTCATCGACATTGCCCTGGAGCTGGAGCGCATCGCCCTGCAGGACGAGTACTTCGTCTCGCGCAAGCTCTACCCGAACGTCGATTTCTACTCCGGCATCATCTACCAGGCGATGGGCTTCCCGATGACCATGTTCCCGGTCCTGTTCGCCATCCCGCGCGTCTCCGGCTGGCTCGCCCAGTGGGCCGAGATGCTGCGCGACAACGAACAGAAGATCAGCCGCCCGCGCCAGCTCTACGTCGGCGAGGACACCCGCACCTGGCAGCCGATCGAGCAGCGCCCCGAGCCGACCGACCGCGAAGAGGCGGTCAGCACGCAGATCTGATCGACCGGCGGGCGGGGCGCGCCGCACCGGCACGCCCCGCACGCCGACCCCGCCGGACGGCGCCCAGCGCCGCCCGGCGATTGGCAGTGCTGCCGGAAAATGGCAGCGGCGCCATGCAGCACATCCGCGCCGGTCGCGAAGAAAAACGGCGCTTGCGTGACCCGTGTCGCGGCAGCATAGTTGCTACGCGATGTCGTCACGGCGATGGACTCCGACGTTCTCGTAAGCGCTTCCGGTCCATCGCCACAGCTCAGTGGAGACTCGATCTCCAACCGCGCGGCGCCGCGGCGTCCGCGCCATCTGGCGCGGCTGATCCTCTGGCCGTTGATCGCGCTCAGCCTGGCGATCGCGGTCGGCTACGAGCTGCGCACCTCGGCGCTGCAGGCCTACCTGCTGCCGCGCTACACGGCGAAGATCTCGTACGCGGTCAGCCCGGGGCCGAGCACGCGCATTGCCTTCCCGCGCAGCGCCCCGTTCGACGACCGGCTCGGCTACTCGCACCTGGGTGACTTCCAGACGCGGCTGGAGGAGCACGGCTTCGTCGTCGAGCGCCAGGCAGTGGTCTCGCCCGAGCTGGTGCGGCTGGTCGACTGGGGCATCGCGCCGCCGTACCGCGAGCCGCTGGTCGCCGGACTCACCATCCACGGCATGGACGGCGCGCCGCTCTACGACGCCACCCGCTCGCAGCGCTGGTTCCAGGGCTTCGACGACGTGCCGCCGACGCTGGTCGATACCATCCTCTACATCGAGAACCGCGAGCTGTTGGCGCCGGAGGATCCGCGCGCCAACCCGGCGATCGAGTGGGACCGCCTCGCCAAGGCAAGCCTGCTCTACACCGGCAGCAAGCTCGGCCTCGCCTTCCCGGTGCAGGGCGGCAGCACGCTGGCCATCCAGCTGGAGAAATACCGCCACTCGCCGCAGGGGCGCACCAACTCGCCGCTCGACAAGCTGCGCCAGGTCGCCGGCGCCAGCCTCAAAGCGTACCGCGACGGCGCCGACACGCGCGACTGGCGGCGCGAGATCGTCGTCGACTACCTCAACACGGCGCCGCTCGCCGCCGCGCCCGGCTACGGCGAGATCTACGGGCTCGGTGACGGGCTCTACGCCTGGTTCGGCATGGATCTCGCCGCGGTGAAGGACGCCCTGCGCGCCGCCGGCACCACGCCCGCCAAGGCGCGCGCCTACAAGCACGCGCTGGCGCTGTTGATCGGCCTGCGCGCCCCGACCTTCTACCTGCAGAAGGATCGCCTGGCGCTGAACGAGAAGGTGAACGAGTACGCCCGCCTGCTGGCGCGCGACGGCGTCATCGAGCCGGCGCTGGCGGCGACCGTGCAGCAGACGCCGCTCGAGTTCCTCGACCGCGCGCCGCTCGCCCCACCGCTGCCGTTCGCGCACAAGAAGGCGCCGAACGCGATCCGCACCACGCTGCTGCAGTGGCTCGGCGTGCCGAGCTTCTACGAGCTCGACCGCCTGCACCTGGAGGCCGACGGGACGATCGACGTGCCGCTGCAGGGCGAGGTCGAGCGCCTGTTCGCCAACCTCGGCGATCCGCAGTTCGTGCGCGCCAACGCGCTCACCGGCGAGCGCCTGCTGCGCAACGCCGACCCGGCGCAGGTGATCTACAGCCTGATGCTGTTCGAGCGCACCCCGCAGGGAAATCTGCTGCGCGTCAACGCCGACAACCTCGACCGCCCGTTCGACATCAACGGCGGCGTCAAGCTCGACCTCGGCAGCACCGCCAAGCTGCGCACCCTGTCGCACTACCTCGGCGTCATCGCCCTGCTGCGCGACGAGCTGGCCGGCGGGTCGCCGGAGGGGCTGAACGCGCTGGCCCGCAATCCCGACACCGATCCGCTCACCGCCTGGGCGGCGGCGGCGCTCGCCAAGCAGCCCGACATCGAACTCGACGCGCTGCTGCAGCTGGCGCTCGACCGCAAGATGTCGAGCAATCCCGGCGAGACCTTCTTCACCGGCAGCGGGCAGCACACCTTCAACAACTTCAAGAAGGGCAACGCCGGCCCGATGCCCATCCGCACCGCGCTGAAGGTGTCGAACAACCTGGTCTTCATCCGCGTCATGCGCGACCTGGTGCGCTACCACCGCGCCCGCCTGCCCTATGATGCCGACGCGCTGCTGAAGGACCCGAAGCACCCCGACCGCGAGCGCCTGCTCACCGAGATCGCCGACGACGAGGCCCGGCAGGTGGTGTCGCGCGCCTACCGCCGCTACCACGGCCTGACGCCCGAGGCGGCGATCGCGCAGCTGCTCGGCAGCAAGGCCAACGCGCCGCGCCAGCTCGCCATCGCCTTCTACGCCTGGCGCCTCGGCGACACACCGGAGGCGCTGCGCCAGTGGATGCGCGGCCTCGGCGTCTCGATCGACGCCGACCAGGCGCGCAAGCTCGCCGCCAGTTTCGGCGGCGCGCGCCTCGGCCTGCTCGACTACGCATACCTGCTCGGACGCCAGCCGCTGGAGCTGTGGACCGTCGGCGAGCTGGTGAAGGAGCCCGGCAGCAGCCAGACGGCGCTGCTCGAGCGCAGCGCACCGGTCCGCGGCCAGGCATCGCAGTGGTTGTTCGGCAAGCGCGCCGGCCGCGCCCAGAACCTGCGCCTGCGTATCAAGGTCGAGCGCGACGCGTTCGCGCGCATGACCCCCTACTGGCGCGAGCTCGGCTTCCCGTTCAAGCAGCTGGTGCCGTCGCTCGCCACCGCCATCGGCAGCTCGTCGGACCGCCCGGCGGCGCTGGCCGAGTTGATGGGCATCATCGCCAACGACGGCGTACGCCAGCCGATGCTGCGCCTCACCCGACTGCACTGGGGCGAGGGCACGCCCTACGAGACGGAGATGGTGCCGCGCGCCGATGCCGGTACGCAGGTCATGCGGCCGGAAGTGGCGCGGGCGCTGCGCGGCGTGCTCGCCGACGTGGTCAACGCCGGCACCGCCGGCCGCCTGAAGGGTGCCTTCAAGGATGCCGACGGCAAGCCGATCGCCGCCGGCGGCAAGACCGGCTCCGGCGACAACCGCTTCAAGACCTTCGGCCGCGGCGGCTTCGTCAAATCGTCGCGCGCCGTCAGCCGCACCGCGACCTTCACCTTCTACATCGGCGACAAGTACTTCGGCGTCATCACCGCCTTCGTCCCCGGCAAAGAAGCCGGCCACTACGAGTTCACCAGCGCGCTCTCGGTCAGCGTGCTGCGCCTGCTCGCCCCGACCATCAACGCCCGCATGGCCGGCAAACCGCTGCCCGGCATCGCCGCGCCGCCGCCCGCGACGCTGGTGCGCAGCGGCGCGCCCAAACGCACCGGCGGCTGAGTCTGGCTCGGTAGCGCGGCCCTCCGTGGCCGCCATCCGCAACCTCGGCGCGATGAAGGGCGGCCACGGAGGGCCGCCGCCACCGCAGAGGCCGGAGACGGACAGCCCGCCACCGAACCTGCTATACGCCGCTGCCATGCACATCGGCCTCTTCGCACCCATGGCGACGCCGTTCGCCGACGCGGCGTTCCTGCACGCGCTCGGCGGCGCGGCGGAGGAACGCGGCTTCCACTCGATCTGGATCGGCGAGCACGTCGTCTTCTTCGATCAGTACGAGTCGAAGTACCCGTACGCCGACGACGGCAAGATCGCGATTCCGTCCGATTCCGGTCTGCTCGACCCGTTCACCGCCCTCACCTTCCTCGCCAGCGCGACCAAGACGGTGCGGCTCGGCACCGGTGTCTGTCTCGTCCCGCAGCGCAATCCGGTCTACACGGCGAAGGAGGTCGCGACGCTCGACTGGCTGTCCGGCGGCCGCTTCGACTTCGGCGTCGGCATCGGCTGGCTGGAGGAGGAGTTCCGCTCTCTGCAGGTGCCCTTCGCACGCCGCGCCGGCCGCACCCGCTCCTACCTGGAGGTCATGCGCCGCCTCTGGTGCGATCCGGTCTCCGAGTACGCCGACGACTTCTACAGCCTGCCCGCCTGCCGCGCGTACCCGAAGCCGGTGCAACAGCCGCACCCGCCAATCTACTTCGGCGGCGAGAGCGACGCGGCGCTGAAGCGCGTCGCCGACATCGGCCAGGGCTGGTTCGGCTTCAACATCGGCCCCGCCGCCGTCGCCGATCGCCTGCGCCACCTCGACACCCTGCTCGCCGCGCGCGGCCGCAGCCGCAAGGACGTGCGCATCGCCATCAGCCCCTACATGCTGCCCTGCGACTTCGACACCGTGCAGCGCTACCGCGACGCCGGCGTCGAACAGGTCATCCTCATGCCGCTCGCTTTCGACCCCGACAGCCTGCGCGCCACGCTCGACCAGCTGGCCGAGACGATCGTCGAACCTGCCAAGCGCCTCTGAAACAGAATTCACAGGGAGGCACGCAGACACGGAGGCGATTCTCCGTGCCTCCGCGCCTCCGTGTGAGTCTTTTTCGGGAGCGATCAGATCGGATACAACGACGGCGTGCTCGACCAGTTTCACCCGCTCGTCGCCGATTGGTTTCGCGACACCTTCGCTGCGCCGACGCAGATCCAGACCGACGGCTGGGCGCACATCGCCGCCGGGCGCGACACGCTGATCGCGGCGCCAACCGGGTCGGGCAAGACGCTGGCGGCGTTCCTCGCCGCGCTCGATGGTCTGGTGCGGCGCGGGATCGACGGGACGCTGGAGGATCGCATCCACGTCGTCTACGTCTCGCCGCTCAAGGCGCTCGGCAACGACATCCAGAAGAACCTGCAGGCGCCGCTGGC
>JANRJF010000068.1:0-72881 GCA_033764095.1 Deltaproteobacteria bacterium
TCAACGCAGAGACGCGTATCCGCTGTGGGCGCTTATATGCTTTCTATCTGTGGTTCTGCTCGGCCCCCTCTGCGTCACCGCGTCTCTGCGTTGAATCATCGCCGCGCTCACCAGTCGGGGCGGGCGAAACGCAGGCGGACGCCGTCGCGGCGATCCTCGATGACCGCCGCGCGTTCCTCGGGCGTGACGCGGCGGCTGTCGGCCGGCAGATGCGCGGCGAGCTCGGCGCGCGGCAGCAGGCGCAGCCTCGGCACCGGCGTCTCCTCGGCAAGGTTCCAGCGGAAGATCATCGAGCCGTCGACGTGGCCGACCGGATCGAGCCAGTTGGCGAGGCCCGGGTCGTCGTGCGTCACCACGGCGCGGAAGACGCCGTCGGCGTCGATCACCGCCTGATGGCCGTTCAGGCTCGACTGGTGGTTGGCGTAGTCGAGCGACTCGAGCCAGAAGTTGCACAGGTCGACGCTCCAGTACCTGGCGCGCGGCACCGGCACCTCCAGCAGCAGCGCCTGGTCGGCGGCGACGCGGAAGTAGCAGGCATAGGCCGCCTGGTGCTTCATCGCACCCATTTCGGTGCCGCCGAACGGCGTCGGCGGAAACGCGTTCAGGCAGCGCTCGCGCTGCGCCACCGCGGTGAACAGCCACAGGTCGACGCTGGCTTCGAGGTTGGTCGCCACCGCATCGAGGCGGCGCGCGAAGAACGCGGCGTCGAGGCGGCCGTTCTGGGTGCCGCGCCGGCCGGCGTCGATGCGATCGATCCACAGCGGCGACGGACGCTCGCGCGCCCAGTCGTAGAAGAACTGGCGGATGAAGATCCAACGCGCGCCGGCGTCGAGCGGCACCCAGTTGCGCGGCCGCGGCGGGCCGCCGATGACCACCTCGAAGCGGCCGTCGGCGTCGATGTCCCACTCGTCGGCGTGCGCGTTGGCCAGCGTGCGGATGCCGGCGGCGACCTGCAGGCCGAGGAAGTGCACGTTGCCGCGCCGCCCGCGCAGCCAGTAGGTCGCGCCCGCCGCGAGCGGAATGGTGGCGTACAGCGCGTCGGGGCAGTCCCAGCCGAACTTGTTGCGCCGGTCCATCCAGCGCAGCGTCGGACGGTCGGGGTCGACATCCTCCAGCGCGACGTCGAGCGCATTGCGCAGCAGGGTCGCGACGTAACGGAAGCCGTCGGCGCGCGTCAGCGCATCGTCGGGTACCGCGACGCCGCGGATGCGCTCGTCGAGCGCCGCCAGCCGTTCGCCGAAACGCCGCCAGGCGCGACCGTCGAGCAACTCGGCGGCGCTGCCCTCGGCCCAGTGGTCGGCGCGCAGGATGTTCCAGTTCAACCAGCGGTCGTCGTGAATGAGCTGCGCGCCGAGCGCGGCGTCCTGCGATTGCGGCGACGATGCATCGGCCATGCGGGCTCCTCACGCCTCCAGGCGCAGCGCAAAGTGCTGCGTGTAGTCGCGGAAGGCATCGCGCACCTCGTCGATCCGCAGGCCGAACTCGGCCAGCGTGTAGGGCAGGGCGCCGTGCTTGTGTTGCGGGTTGTCGGCCGACCAGGCGCGCATGGCGCGTTCGGCGGCGGCGGTGAACGGCAGCTCGACGCGCGCGTAGAGCGCCGCGACGGTCTCGATCGGGGCCGCCACCAGGTCGTGCATGAAAACGTCGGCGAAGCGCGCCTCGCCGACCTGACGGCGAAAGGCGAGGGCGCGGCGAATCGCCTCCGACCAGAACGCCAGCTGCTCGCGCCCGAGTTGGTGCGGATCGAACTGGTCGGTCTGCATGCTGCGGATGATCGAGATCAGCTTGCACACCGATGCCAGCACGGTGGCCGGATCGCGATGCGTCCAGACGATGCGCGCCTCCGGGTAGACCGCGACGAACGCATCGAGGTGGCAGAGGTCGGGCGGGCTCTTGAGGTGCCAGCGCAACTTGGAGTGGCGCCACTGCAGCAGCTGCAGCACGCGCTGGTGATGGCGGTAGGCCGGCGCCATGTCGCAGTCGAGCCACCAGCGCAGGTAGCTGGCGACGCGCGCCATGCCGTCGAAGTGCTGGGTGCGGAAGTGCTGGCCGAGCAGATCGATGTTCTCGGTCGGGCTGGTCGCGGTGCCGTCGTACATGCGGACGAAGTCCGGGTTGTCGCGCAGCATGGCGTTGCGCGCGTCGGTGACGGCGATGCGCGGATCGCTGTCGTAGGTGGCGGCCTCGGGCGGTGGGGTCGGACGCTGCGACTCCCACATCAGCAGCGAGCGGGTGTCGGGATCGGCGGCGAGCAGATTCGACAGCGCCGTCGTCCCGGTGCGCGGCAGGCCCGTAATGAAGATGGGTCCGCCAATCGCCTGCGCAGTGATGTCGGGATGGCGGCGATGCCAGTCCTCGACGCGCAGCCGTTCGCTCAGCAGGCTGCCGAGCGTGAACTGGTGCGCCATCTCACCGAGCGGATTGAGCGCGGCGTCGCGCGCCAGCGACTCGACCAGCACGTCGAGGCCGTCGCGGAAGGTCGGGTCGCCGAAGTCGTCGAGACCGGTCTCGGCGCGGGCGCCGTCGAGCAGATCCTGCGTCGTGAGCGGCATCGGTCTGATCCCGCCCGCCCTGCTATACGATCGCGGCGCCGCGGCGGAAGCGGCGTGGCGATTTTCGAAACGTCCGTCTCGCAATTCGTTTCGCGTCTTGACGGCGTTCGGATGATCGGTGAACACCGCCACTAGGGAGGGATCCTCGATGGCCGACCGCATCGTCTCCGCCGATTCGCACGTCAATCCGCCGAAAGATCTGTGGGTGCGCGACGTGCCGTCGCAGTTCAAGGACCGCGCGCCGCGCGTCGAGTCCACCGACATGGGCGACTTCTGGATCGTCGACTCGGAGATCAGCGGTGCGATCGGGCTCGATTCGTCGGCCGGCCGCAAGCCGGAGGAGTACAAACCGCACGGGCTGACCTACAAGGATATGCGGCCGGGCGCCTACGATCCGAAGGCGCGGCTGGAGGACATGGACACCGACGGCGTCGACGCCGAGGTGCTCTACTTCGGCGGCCCGGTGACGCAGTACGCCGCCGATCCCGCCCTGCGCCGCTGGGTGGTGCAGCGTTACAACGACTGGATGGTCGAGCTGTCGAAGGCGGCGCCGCGCCGGCTGATCGGCCTGGCGCACGTGCCGCTGGTCGACATCGACGAGGGCTGCGCCGAGCTCGAGCGCATCGCCAAGCTCGGACTGAAGGGGTTTCACTGCGATCCGTTCCCCGACGAGCGCGGCGGCAAGCCGCTGTGGGATCCCGCCTACGAGAAGTTCTGGTCGTTGATCGAGGAGACCGGCCTGCCGCTCAGCTTCCACATCGTCGGACCGCGCAATGCCAACGTGCGCGCGACGTTCATGAACCCGACGCCGGGCATCAAGGAGACGTTCATCGCCATCGCGCCGCTGTCGATCGTCGAGGTGGTGTCGACGCTCACCTTCACCGGCATCCTCGAGCGCCATCCGAAGCTCAACTACGTGCTGGTCGAGTGCGGCATCGGCTGGATCCCGTACTTCCTCGAGCGCATGGACCAGACCTTCAACAAGCACCGCTTCTGGACCAAGTCGGTGATCACCGAGAAGCCGAGCTTCTACTGGTACCGGCAGGGGCACGCGACGTTCATCCAGGACCTCGCCGGGGTCGCCGAGCGCCACCGCGCCGGGCTGAAGAACGTCATGTGGTCGACCGACTACCCGCACTCCGACAGCACCTGGCCGAAGTCGCGCGAGGCGTTGGACGCGCACTTCAAGGACGTGCCGGCCAACGAGCGGGCGATGATCGCCGGCGGCAACTGCGCCGCGCTCTACGGGCTGAGCTGATCGTCGGGGCGCGCCTCTCGGCGCGCCCGTGTCTGCGGACACCCGTGTCGACGCGGGCGCGGGCGGGGCAAGCCCCGCCCCTACGCCTGTGGCATGCGGATCGTCACGTCGTCGCGGGGCGCCGCGTCGGCCTCCTGGCGCGGGGGGCGTCACCGAACCGACGCTCTCCCGGACTTCGTTCCGGGCATATTCGCGCCTTACGGCGCAGGCGGCGGGTCAGCCGAAAGTGCGGATCGCCAGCGCCTCGGTACGGCGGTTGCTCTACGGCCTGCGCATGCGATGGGGCTGGTTGCTCATATGCTGTCTGACCTCGCCGGCTGCGGTCCTGGCCGAGTGGTACGAGTGGCGCGACGCGAGCGGCACCCTGCACGTCGCAAATCAGGTGTCGAACCCGGCGGTCGTCACCAACTCGTTCTCGCGCCTCGAGTACGGCACCAAGGGCCGCGCGGTTGACGGGACCGCCGCCGCGGCGCCGGCGGACGCGGCCGCGGCCGCTGCGGCCGGCAGCTCGCCAGCCCATCCGAGCGACGATCGCCGCCAGCGCCTCGAGCACCGGCTGCGCAGCAATCTCGCCCACCTGGCGCTGCTGCAAGCGGCGCCGGGCGGTGATGCGGGCCGCGCCGAGTTGCAGAACACGTTGACCGACGCGGTGCGCGCCGACCGCGCCGCGCTGGCGGCGCTGGCGCAGGACGAGCCGGCGCCGTGACGGACCAGAAGGGCATGGGGCTGATCGAGGTCATCGTCGGCCTCGGGCTGCTCGCCGTCTGCATCATCGGCATGAACGCGCTGGTGATGTCGCTGATCCGCGGCAACCTGAGTGCGCGGCTCACCGACCAGGCGAGCCGGCTGGCGCAGACCAAGATCGAGGAGTTGCGCGGCGCCGGCTACGACAAGGCGACGGTCGGCAGCAGCACCGATCTGTGGTGGTCGGCGGCCGCCGGCGGCAGTGTCGCCTTCCAGCGCACGACGACGATCGCCGCCGGGCCGGTGGCGAACACGCGCGCGGTGACGGTGACGGTCAGCTGGACCGACCGCGGCAAGCGCAGCGAGACCTTCACCTCGGAGCTGGCGCCGTGAAGCGTTCGGCACACCGCCTCGCCGGCCGCGCCGGGCTGACGCTGATCGAGGTGCTGGTGGTCGCCGGGCTGCTCGGCGTGGTGATGAGCCTCGCGTACGGCAGCGTCATCGCGCAGATGCGCCGCCACGCCGGACAGATGCTGCTGTCCGAGGCGATGCACTCGGGGCGCAGCGCCTTCAACGTGCTCACCGACCAGATCGAGCTCGCCGGCTTCGGCGTGCCCACCGCCAGCACGCCGAGCAAGGCGCCGATGCTGGTCACCACCGACCCCACCAAGCTGAGCTTCTGGGTCAGCACGCGCGCCGTTCATTCGTACCTCACCGCCGCGGCGGCGCTGGGGGCGACGACGGTGAAGCTGTTGTCCACCAGCGGGTTGAAGGTCGGCGGCACGGTCTACATCGCCGACGCGACGCGCTGGTACAGCGGTACGATCAGCGCCGTGCGCAACGACGCGATCGACGTGAAGCCGGCGCTGACCTACAACTTCCCGGCCGGGTCGTCGCTCACGCCGGTCGAGCTGGTGACCTTCGACTACGCCGACGGCGCGCTGCGCCGCAACGGCAAGGTGCTGATCCCCAACGTCACCAGCCTGGCCTTCACCTACGATGCGAAGACGCCGGCGGCGGTGCGCATCGTGACCGTGGCGCTCAGCGTCCAGACGCGCGCCGCCGAGGCGCGCGTCGGGCGCCGCACGGTCAGTCTGGCGACGCGCGTCGCGCCGCCGCAGCTCGCCCTGTGACCGCGATGCGCCGGCGACGGCTGGATCAGCGCGGCTCGGTGATGACGCTGGCGCTCGGCTTCCTGGTGGTGCTGCTGGTGATCGCCGCCGGCGTGCACAAGCTGGTGCTCGGCCAGCTGCGCTCCGCCGGATCGCTGCGCCAGTCCATCGCCGCCCAGCAGATGGCCGAGGGCGGCGTGGCGCGCGCGCGCGCCTGGTTCTCCTCGATCAGCTACCAGATGCCGGCGTCGACGCAGCTGGTCAGCGGCGTGCCGACCAAGCTCGCCAGCAACAAGGCGGCGGTGGTGCTGCCGACCAATCACCCCGACGCGTACACCGACGCCTACGGCACCGCCCGCAAGGGCGTGGTGGAGGGCTACAAGGCGGTGCTGACCAAGCAGACCACGTCGCTCGGAACCTACGACGTGACCGCCTCGCTGATCGCGCAGGAGCCGGAGACCTGGGAGACGCTGGCGACCGCGCAGGTCGGCGGCGTGAAGCGCGTCGTCGGCGAGCTGCTGATGCGCGAGGCGCAGGTGCTGTTCTCCGACGCGCTGTTCGGCGCCAACGGGGTCAGCCTGGTCGGCAACGCCAGCACCGACGGTTACGACGCGAGCCTCGGCGGCTATGGCGGCGCCAACCTGTTCGACACCGGCAGCGTGCGCAGCAACCTCGGCATCAGCCTCAGCGGCAACGCGACGGTGCGCGGCGACGCGATGCCGGGCCCGACCAGCACCGTCAGCCTGAGCGGCAACAGCAAGGTCACCGGACTGACCGACCCGGCGAAGAGCGACAAGGCGCTGGCGCCGGCCAGCGTGCCGGCCAACGCCGTCGCGCTCGGTGAGCTGAAGCTGAGCGGCAACTCGACGCGCACGCTCAGCGCCGGCACCTACGTCGCCACCTCGCTGGCGATCTCCGGCAACAGTGAATTGATCATCAACGCCGCCGCCGGGCCGGTGGTGCTGTACGTCACCGGCGCGATCGACATCAGCGGCAACGGGATCAGCAACGCACTCAAGCCGAAGGACTTCAGCCTGGTGCAGGTCGGCGGCGCGTCGGTGCAGTTCTCCGGCAACGCCGTCTATACCGGCACCGTCTACGCCCCCGAGTCGGCCCTGTCGGTGAACGGCAACGGCGTCTTCTTCGGCTCCTACGTCGGCGAGTCGGTGAATCTGAACGGCAACGCCGTCATCCACTACGACCGCTCGCTGCGCTCGTTGAGCGGTCCGCCCGGTCCGCTGCGCGTCGTTGCGCAGTGGCACCAGTAGGCGGCTGGCGCCGTTTCGGCGCCAGCCGCGCATATCGCCTATCGCCTATGGCCTATCGTCGGAAAAAGCAGAACGGATCTTCCGACGACAGGCGATCAGCGACAGGCCATAGGCGGTCTGAGGCCGCGATGGGTGGTCGGCGGCCGGGCGCGAGCTCCAGCGGCGCTCAGAACAATCGCTGGCTGGCCAGCGCGGCGCCGTCGCGCAGCGCGCGCAGCTTCTCCCACGCCACCTCGTGCGCCACCGCGCCGAGGCCGGCGGCGGTGTCGAAGCCGCAGTCGGTGCCGGCCAGCACGCGGCGCGGGTCGCCGACCGCGTCCGCCGCGCTCTCGAGTCGTTGCGCGACGACCTCGGGATGCTCGACGTAGTTGGTGGTCGGATCGATGACCCCGGCGATCAGCAGCCAGTCGTCGGGCAGGCGATGGCGGGTGAAGCACCGGTGCTCGTGGGCGTGGCGAGGGTTGGCCAGCGAGAGCACCAGCGCGCCGACGCGCGCCTGGTAGAGCAGCGGCAAGAGGTCGTCGAGCGGCGTGTCGAGCGTGTGCGGCCCCTCGTAGTTGCCCCAGCAGAGGTGCAGGCGCACCTGCGCCGCCGGCACGTGGGCGAGCGCGCGGTTGAGCGCCGCGACGTTCGCCTCGACCCAGGCGAGAAAGTCGCGCAAGGGGCGGTCGGCGAACGAGGTGTGGCGCTCCATCGCCAGGTCGGGGGCGTCGATCTGCAGCACCAGGCCGCGCGCCGCCACCGCTTCGTACTCCGGCGCCATGGCGGTCGCGACCGCGTCGCGGTACTCGGCCTCGCTGGCGTAGTGCGCGTTGCGCATGGCAGCGACGATGATGCCGGGCGAGGCGGCGGTGACGAAGCGCTCGGCGAACGGCGTCGGCGCCGCGGCGCTGAGGCGCAGCAAGCGGTCGAGCTCGGCGGCGAGCGGTGCGCCGTCGGCGTGGTGCACCGGACCGATCGCCTGCGGCGTGCGCAGCAGGCTGACCATGTCGCGCTGGAGCTCGGGCAGCTTGAGCTGCAGGAAGCTGGGGAAGGCGACCAGGTCGCGCATGATCGGCCGCTGCTCCTGGCCGCCGAAGCCGGACAGGCGGTCGCGCACGTAGGTGATGAAGCTCTCGCGGCCCTGCTCGCCGTCGTTGCCGACGTCGATGCCGCAGGCGCGCTGCTGCGCGATGACCTCGCGCGTCGCCGCTTCGACCGCCTCCGCCAGCGCCCCGGCGTCCACCGCCGCGCCGCGGCTCTGCGCCACCAGCAGGTCGACCAGTGCGCGCGGCCGCGGCAGGCTGCCGGCGTGGGTGGTGAGGATGCGCTCGGCGCTGTGCAACATGCGGCGGTCTGATACAGGGCGTGCGGGTGGCCCGTCCACCGCGCGGTCGCCATGTGGAGGAGGTGGGAATGCCGAGGTTGCTGAAGCGCGCGGCGCTGGGATGCGCGGCGCTGGCCGTGATCGGCTGCGGCGGGCGGTCGGCTCCGTCGCCGGGCCCGCCGGCGCCGGTGGTAGCGCCGCCGGTCAACGCCGCCGAGTTGGTGCGAGCGCTGCGCGGTGGGGGCTTCGTGCTCTTCGTGCGCCACGCCGCCAGCGCGCCGGGCGACGACGGGGCGCGCGTCGTGATCGAGGACTGCCGGACGCAGCGCAACCTCACCGCCGTCGGGCAGGCGCAGGCGCAGGCGATCCACGCCGCGCTGACGCGCCTGCGCATCCCGATCGGCGAGGTGCGTGCGAGCCCCTACTGCCGCGCCGCCGACACCGCGCGCCTCGCCTTCGGCTACATGTTGCTCGACAACGACCTGCGCCCGCTGCGCGACGGGCACAGCGCGACGCACCTCGCCGCCGTGCGCCACCTGCTCGCAACGCCGCCGGTGCCGGGCACCAACGCGGTGCTGGTCGGTCACGCCGACACCTTTGCCAAGCTCACCGGCATCGAACTGGGTGAGGGCGACACCGCCGTGGTGCGGCCCGAGCCGGGCGGCGGCAGTTGGACCGTCGTCGGTCGCATCGCCGCCGCGCAGTGGAGCGCCCTCGCGATCGCGCGCGCCGTCGCTCCGTCGACCGAATCGAACCGCCGCGCCGGCGCGGCGGCAGTCGCGACCGCACCGGTGTCGACCGCCGCGGCCGCCCGGGAGGGGTGATGACTGGACCGTTGGCATGGTTGTTCCCACCCGTCGTCGAGGGACGCGGCGCGGTGGGTCTGCTGATCCTGCGCCTGATCGCCGGCGCGGCGTTCCTGCAGCACGGCTGGGGCAAGATCCAGGCGCCGTTCGATTGGATGGGACCGGAAGCGCCGGTGCCGGGTGCCCTGCAGGGACTGGCGGCGGCCGCGGAGTTCTTCGGCGGCGGCCTCGGCTGGCTGGTCGGCTTCCTCACCCCGATCGCCTCGCTCGGCGTGCTGGCGACGATGAGCGTTGCGGTGCTGTTCCACGCCGGCCGCGGCGATCCATTTGTCGGCACCGGCGGTCCGTCGTACGAGCTCGCGCTGGTCTACTGGGCGATGGCGCTGATGTTGACGCTGCTCGGTCCGGGTCGCTACTCGCTCGACGCGCAGCTGTTCGCCAGGAAGTAGCTCGCGCCTCGCGACCGGCGTTGTGCGCGACGTCTGAACTCGGACCCCCATCCTGGCCTTCCCCCGCTGACGCGGGGGAAGGAAGCGGAGCCACGAACCGAGTTGGTGTCCTTGCTTGTCTCCTTCCCCCGCGCAGCGGGGGAAGGTCGGGATGGGGGCCGAACCGAATGCTTGGCAAGCCGCTCGCGTGGGCTTCCGAACAACGCCGACCCCAGGTCCTCACTCACAACCGACGACGACCAGATCCCGGCACGACGACACGACTTGTTCCGGGACGCCATTCCCGTCCGCGTCGAGGCTGACGCCGCCGTCGAGTCCGATTTCCGCCGCCGCGCCGCTCGGCAGTCGCAGGCTGCCCGATCCTGACGGACACGTCGCGGCGCCGTCGGTTTCGACCTCGAATCCGAACCCTCCCGCGCAGGCGAGGTCGGCGTCGCCGCTAAGCCGCGTGCCGGCGCTCAGCACCAGGTCGTGCAGCGCCGCGCGCACCGTGCGCCCGCCGGCGGCGTCGCTGAACGTGGCGACCCCGTTGCCCACCACGCGCGCCGCCGCGCCGCCGTCGAGCCGCCGCGCCAGGCGCAACCGGTCGCTGTCGATGCGGATGTCGGTGCCGTCGTCGCGCCGGATTCCGACCCGACCGCTCAATTCGACGTCGGCCTGCCGCGCGCCGCCGAGCGGCGTGACCTTCTCCGTCAGCTGCGGCGCGTCGAACGCCTCGACGACGCGCGGGCCGTCGCGCACCACGGCCTGGAACTGGCGGTAGCGATAGGTGCGCGGCAACGCGTCGGGCAGCTCGCCGCTACGGCAGACGTCGGGCGCGGCGATCGTCACGCGCAGCTCGCCGTCGAGCGTGACGCGGTACCCGCTCGCCGCGTCGAGCAGCTCGCACTGCGCGGCGCGGGAGGTCACCACGGCGCGCCCGCCGTCGGCGCGGCAGTTGGCGGCGAGCACGCCGCCGTTCAGGCACTGGGCCGCCTGCGCCGGGCCGTCGGACATCGCCGCGATGCCGGAAGTCGCCGGCGCATCGCCGCTCAGTGCGCGCAGCGCGGCGATGAAGGTCAGTGCCGCGCCAGCGCCGGTCTCGACCGCCTGCGCGTCGCTCAAGGCGACGGCCGGAGTCGGAACCGTCTGTTCGCTCGTGTCGCCGCCGCCACCGCTGCCGCCCCCGCAGCCGGCCGCGGCGATGGTTGTCGCCAGCAGCCCGCCGACCCAACGCGCCAGTCGCATGACCGCCCTCCCCGGGGCGAGGAACGCATCTCCCCCCCTGCAGAAGAGACGTTGCAGCAGCCGTGACAACGTTCGTCGTGCGCGGGGATACCCGCTCGCCATGGCGACACCGTGGCGCCGCGGCTTGTCGTGGTCGTGTCTGGTGGCGTTCAGGGGAACGGCAGGCGGCCGCGCGGCGCGTTGGAGGCCGCGGCAGCCGGCGGGCCGTCGCGGCCATACAGCGCGGCGGTCTCGTCGGTGTAGAGCAGATGCCACTCCGGGCGCTGGTCGAGCGGAGTGGGCAGGCCGCGCGGCGCGAGCACCAGCGTGGTCGGGTAGGCGTCGAGCAGGCGGGCGCCGGCCGGGTCGCCGTCGCCGCGGAAGAAGGCGAAGCCGTCCTCGACCGTCGCCGGCGGGTAGACGGTGGCGAAGCGGCCGTCGAGCGAGACGGCGATCGCCGGCGCGAGGTGCCAGAGCGCGTAGCCGCCCCAGTCGAGCGGCAAAGCGAGGTTGCCGCGCGTGCCGCTGCTGGCGAGGTAGCGTACCGCGCCGACCGGGTAGTCGCGCGCCTCGAACACCAGGCGTGGTCCGTCGCCGGCCAGCCGCGCGCCGAGCAGCGCCAGCTGCAGCGTCGCGAGCCCGGCCAATGCGGCGGCCAGGGCGCCGGTGGCGGCGGCGGAGAAGCGAAAGCGGGCGCGCGCCGCCAGCCAGGCGAGCGCCGCGTCGGCCTGGTCGGCGAGCGGCGCCGCGGCGCAGAGTGCGAACAGCGGGGTGTGGCGCTGCTGGCGCAGCGCGAGAGCGGCGAGGCCGGCGACCAACAGCGCCCACCACCAGTGGCGGCGCAGCAGCCGTGCAAACGGCAGCGTCGCGAGCCAGGCGGCGAGCAGGACGAGGAACGGTCGTTGCGCCGGATCGGCGAGCTGCACCGGTTGCCATTCGCTGAGCGGATGCGGCGCGCTGAGCTCGCGCACGACGTAGGCGAACAGGTCGGCGCCGTAGGGCGTCAGGCAGGCGCCGACGGTGGCGGCCAGGACGAAGCGGATGGCGCTGATCTCACGCTTCTGGACAACCTGTTGGCCGACATAGAGCCCGAGGATGCCGAGGCCGACGACCACCGCGCCGTGTGCGTTCGACCACAGTGTGAAGGCGGCGACGACGGCGGGTAGCGTGCGCCAGCTGGGGCGCGGGGTGCGGTCGAGCCAGACCAGCAGGGCGGCGACGGCGAGCGCGGTGACGATCTGCGGGCGCACGGCGTAGCCGCGCGACAGTGCGGCCAGCGCCAGCACCATCACCGGGCCGCGCGCCCACCAGTTGGCGGCGTGGCGGGCGATCAGCGTCCACAGCAGCGCGGCGGTCAGCAGCGCAACGGCGAGCTTGGCGAGCCACAGCGCGGTGCCGCCGCCGTGCGCGAACAGCCAGGCGAAGACGACCTGGGTGAGCCACTCGTGATCGACCCAGGCGGCGCCGGCGGCGGTGTACGACGCATCGTCGACGCGCGGCACGGCGCCGAGCGCGAGGATGCGGCGGCCGCTGAACAGGTGCACCCAGAGGTCGTTGTCGGCCTCGTTGTCGGCGAGGAAGTAGAGTGCGCTGCTGGCGATCAGCAGCATCCAGGCGCGGGCCAACCAGGTGTCGGCAGGGCCGGCGTTGCTCACGGCGCCCAGAGGTAGAGGAAGCCCGGCCCCTGCGGCAGCCCGTCGCGCGTCAGGCTGAGCACGTTGATCTGGTTGACCTGCGGCACCGTTCCACCGCTGCGCGCGTAGATGCTGTCGGCGAACTCGCTGCCGCGCAGATAGCGGATGACGGTCGCGTCGCTGACCCCGGCGCGCTGCTTGGCGCGGTCGATGGTGCCGTCCAGGTAGCCGATGTCGTCCACCAGGCCGCCGGCGTGTGCCTGCTCGGCGCTGAAGACGCGGCCGTCGACCATGGTCGCGTCCATCTCCGCCGTCAGGTGGCTGCCGCGCCGTTCGCGCACCAGGCCGACGAAGCGCTGCTGCATGTCGCCGATCAGCTGCTGCAGGACCGCGCGCTCGGCCGGCGTCATGGTGCGCAGCGGCGAGCCGATGTCCTTCATCTTGCCGGAGGCGATGGTCTGGTCGGCGACGCCGATCTTCTCCATCAGGCCGGCGACGCTGACGTTGGTGAAGATCACCCCGATGCTGCCGGTGACGCTGGTCGGGCTGGCGACGATCTCGTCGCCGGCGAGCGCGACGTAGTACCCGCCGGAGGCGGCGACATCCAGCATCTGCACGAAGATCGGCGTGCCGTGCTTGGCGCGGAACCGGGTGAGGCGATCGTAGATGATGTCGCTGGCGGTCACCGTGCCGCCGGGGCTGTTGATGCGCAGCACCAGCGCCTTGATGTCGTCGTCCTGATCGGCCTGGTCGAGCTCCGCCTCGAGGCGCGCCAGCGTGCTCTCCTGGCGACTCAGCCCGAGCGCGCTCTCGCGCGGCTCGCTGCCGATCACGCCGGAGAGGTCGATGAGCAGGATCTTGGCGCGGCCGCTGCCGCTGACGACGCGTTCCTCCAGCGGCTCAGGGCGGCGCGACAGCGGGTTGAACTCACCGGTGATCAGCACGCAGCCGCTGAATGCCAGGGCGAGCGGCGCCAGCAGCGCGAGGCGGAGCGAACGGCTTGGCATCACCGGGGGCACTGTATACTCATGGGCTTTCCGGCGAGGCAAGGCGATGCAGAGGCGAAGGCGAAGCGCGATCGCGCTGGGGATGGCGCTGCTCGCCGCGGCCGGCGCGGCGCGCGCCGACGAGCCGCTCACGGTCAACGCCGCCAACCTCGACACCTACCGCGCCCTGCTGCCGGAGTCGGTGGCAGCCCGCGTCGCCACCCGCCAGTACACGCTGCGCGTCGCGCCGGTGGACGCGGCGCGCTTCCGCGCCAACTACAGCGACCGCTTCTGGCAGGCGACCAGGGCAAACCAGGGCCGGTTCGGCATCGACGCGGCGACCAGCGGGCTCACCGACGTCGCCACCGGCGCGATCCCCACCCAGTTCTTCGGCCTGCCGTTCCCCGACATCGATCCGCAGGATCCGCAGGCGGGGACCAAGATCGTGCACAACTACCGCGCCCGCCGCATGCAGATGGACGGCGAGCTGCACCGCTTCGACCTCAGCGACGTGTTGGAGAACGGCGAGGTGCTGCGCACGGTGAAGATCCTGCTCTCGCAGCGCTACTACGTCGGCACCAGCGCGCCGCCGCCGGCGGCGCTGCCCGACAACACCGAGTCGCGCCAGCTCGCCGCCGCGTTGGCGCCGCAGGACCTGGAAGGCGTCGGCGTGCTGACCTGGCGATTCAACGACTGGACCACCTGGGACAAGGTGTGGGCCTTCCTGCCGACCATCCGCCGCGTGCGCCAGGTGCGCAGCTCGACGCGCGGCGACCGCATTCCCGGCTTCGAGGTGCAGGGCGACGATGCCGACTGCTACGACAACAAGACCACCTACTTCACCTGGCGGCTGCTCGGCGCCGGCGAGGTCATCGGGCCGGTCGGCAGCGACACGCCCTATCCGCGCGAACTGCGCGACGAGCCGCCCAGCCGCCGCACCATGGCGCTGCCGTACAACAACGCCGTGTTCGAGACGCCGGGCGCCAAGGGCGCCGGCTGGTTCACCCTCGGCAACGTCTACGTGCGCCGCCCGGTGTGGATGGTCGAGGGCACGCCGAAGGATCCGTACTACGAAGCCGGCAGGGTCGTGCTGTACGTCGACCGCGACCTGTATCACGGCTACTACAAGCTCTCGTACAACAAGGCCGGCGAGCTCTACCGCACCAACTTCTGCGGCTCCGCCTGGGGCCGCAGCGCCAGCGGCGACTTCGCCGCGGCGACCGCGCTGCTCATGCTCGGCGTCAACGAGAAGGAGAACCGCGGCACCCCGGCCGGCCGCTTCACACTGCAGACCTTCGAGCGCGGCTTCCCCGACGACTGGTTCACCGCCGAGCACCTCGGGCGCCTGTCGGTGGAGCCGGCGCGCTGAGGCGCGCCGGCGCGTATGGCGTGTGGCCTATGGCGGGCCTATTCCATACGCCCGCAGCCATGCGCGAGTCGTCGCCGGCGACTCACGCCTGCGCGGCTTCGCCGGGGCGGATCTGATCCCAGGCGTTGCGGTAGGTGGCGAACTTGCCGGCATACGAGCGGCGCGAGTCGGGCAGGTAGAAGGTCTTGCCGCTGATCGCCTCCCAGGGGATGACGAAGGCCTGCGACAGGTCGAGCTTCTGCTGCGGCACCAGCGGCACACAGGCGAAAAAGTCGCTGTAGCGCTCACCGACCTTGCCGCGATGGTGAAAATTGAAGTTCCAGGCGCGGTAGACGTAGTTGTAGTGTCGCCCGCCGACGTGGACGCGGCGGCGCGACGAGCTCGGGTAGGCGACGCGCAGGGCCAGGCGAACCCGACCGTCGACGATGAAGTCGAAGCGCGACTGCGGCGGGGCGGTGACCACCTCGTGGCCGAGGCCGGTCAGATGGGAGACGACCTCCTGCTTCGGGACTTCGTGTATCTCGACCCGGTTCATCGTCCGTTGCGAGGTCGTGCGTCGGCTCGGCGACATCAGCCCGTTCGGCCGCTCTTTCTGGTCAGACCACCTATGCTCCAGCCGCGCCGGGTATAACCCGACACCGGGCGCTTGCCAAGCAAAAAAACGGCGCGACAACTGCATTGCATTGCCTCGCCCGTGGAGCGGCGAGGTCAGCTCTTGCGGCCTCGGGCGTTTGGCTTGGCGGGCCTGGTCGCGGGCTTCGGCTTGCCGACCCAACGCGATCGCGTCGGCGTTTTCTTCGGCTCAGGCGGGGTCGTCTTGCCCGGGAACGGGCAGATGTCGATCAGGACGCAGGCAGGGCAATCTGGTTTGCGGGCAAAGCAGACGCGTCGGCCGTGGTACTGCAGCAGGTGGCAGAAGCGGATCTGGCGCTCGGCGGGGACCATCGCGGTGAGATCGGCCTCGATTCTGTCCGGCTCGGTCTCGGTGGTCAGGCCGAGGCGCTGCGACAGCCGGCCGACGTGCGTGTCGACGCCGATGCCGGGCAGGCCGAAGGCGTTGCCGCGCAGGATGTTGGCGGTCTTGCGGCCGACGCCGGAGAGGGTGAGCAGGTCGTCGAGCTGACGGGGCACCTCGCCACCGAAGCGCTCGACCAGCTGCTGGCAGCAGGCGCGGACGGCCTTGGCTTTCTGCCGGTAGAAGCCGGTTGGGCGCACCCATTCCTCCAGGTCTTCCTGGCTGACGGCGGCGAAGTCGCGCGCGGTCGGGAAGCGGCGGAAGAGCCCCGGGGTGACCTCATTGACCTTCGCGTCGGTGCACTGCGCGGCGAGGATGAGGGCGACGAGCAGCTCCAGCGGCGAGGTGAAGTCGAGCGCCAGCTTGGCGTCCGGGTGGGCGCGGTCGAGGCGCTCGTAGAGCGCGTTGATCGGCGCCGCCTTGCGGGCGCGGCGCGGCGGGGCGGCGGGGCGGGACGCCATCGGGGAGGGTGGAGCGGCGGCGGCCAGCTGCCGCCGCCGCTCGCGGGTTACATGTACGAGCCGCCGGTGACCAGGACGACGTGGCCGGTGACGTAGTCGGCCAGCGGCGAGGCGAGGAACAGCACCGGGCCGGCGGCTTCCTCCGGCGTGCCGGCGCGGCCGAGCGGCACCATCTGGATCGCCATCTGGCGCATCTGGTCGGGGATGCCCATCTCGACCGTGTTGCCGTCCACCTGTTCCTTCATCGACTTGTCCTTCGCCGCGGTGAGCCGCGTCTCGATGAAGCCGTAGGCGACGGCGTTGACGTGGATGTTCAGCCGCCCCCACTCCTTCGCCAGCGTCTTGGTGACGCCGACGATGCCCATCTTGCCGGCCGAGTAGTTCACCTGGCCGGCGTTGCCGGCGACGCCGGAGGTCGAGGAGGTGTTGACGACGCGGCGGATGACGCGTTTGCCGGCCGCCGCCTCCTGCTTCGCCCACTCGCGCCAGTACAGCGAGGCGGCGCGCAGGATGCGGAAGGGGCCGGTCAGGTGGCAGTCGATCATCGCGTACCACTGCTCGTCGCTCATCTTGTGGATGACGCCGTCGTAGGTGTAGCCGGCGTTGTTGACGATGATGTCGAGCGCCTTGAACTTGTCGACGGTGGTCTTGATTAGCGCGTTGGGGAACGCGGCATCGGTCACCGACCCGGCGACCGCGAGCGCCTCGCCACCGCTCTTGCGGATCGACTCGGCGGCCTCCTCGGCGACGTTCGGGTCGAGGTCGTTCACCACCACGCGCGCGCCATGCTGGGCGAACAACTCGGCCACCGCGCGGCCGATGCCGCGCCCCGAGCCGGTGACGATCGCCACCTTGCCTTCGATGAGCTTCATGCGACTACCTCCTGGGGGAATCGGCCCTCTGTAGCCCAAGCCGGCGGGCCGGCAAACCACACCCGCCCTTGCCCGACCGCGGCAAACCTGACACCTGGCAGGCCAGGCACCGGAGGCGGCCCTGGAGGAAATTCGAGACGTGCAGATCGATCGGGCGACCGGCGCGAGCGTGCTGGTGCGCGACCTGTGGAAGCTGCTGCGGCCGACGCAGTGGTCGAAGAACGCGGTGCTGTTCGCCGCGCTGATCTTCTCCAAGCACCTGTTCGTGGCCGGCGATCTGCTGCGCGTGACGGTGGCGTTCGTCTGCTTCTGCGCCGTCGCCAGCGGCGCCTACGTGATGAACGACCTGCGCGACTGCGAGCGCGACCGGCAGCACCCGCTCAAGTCGCGCCGTCCGCTGCCCTCCGGCCGCGTCTCGCGCGGCGCCGCCCTGGTGCTCGCCCTCGGCCTGATGGCGACCGGCGTGGCCGGCGCGGCGCTGCTCGACCGCGGCTTCGCCGTGCTGGTCGTCGCCTACCTGCTGCTGCAGATCCTCTACACCTTCTCGTTCAAGGAGAAGGTGATTCTCGACGTCATGTCGATCGCCACCGGGTTCGTCATCCGCGCCGCCGCCGGCGGCGTGGTGATCAGCGTGCCGGTGTCGCCCTGGCTGATGATCTGCACCTTCCTGCTGGCGCTCTTCCTCGGCTTCGCCAAGCGGCGCCACGAGCTGGTGCTGCTGGAGGGACGCGCCGAGGAGCACCGCGCCTCGCTGCGCGAGTACAGCCCGTATTTCCTCGACCAGATGATGTCGGTGGTCACCGCCTCGGTGGTGGTGGCGTACGCGATCTACGCCGCCTCGCCGGAGGTGCAGGAGAAGCTCGGCACCGACAAGCTCTACCTGACGATTCCGTTCGTGCTGTTCGGCATCTTCCGCTACCTCTACCTGGTGCACCAGAAGGAAGAGGGCGGCGATCCGACGCAACTGCTGCTCTCCGACCAGCCGCTGCTGCTCGACGTCGTGCTGTGGATCCTCACCGCCGCGATCGTGCTCTACTGGGGCGCATGAGCGGCGGCGGGCCGACGCGCGGCGACCGGGTCGACAAGCCCTGGGGCCACGAGCTGATCTGGGCGCGCACCGACCGGTACGTCGGCAAGATCCTGCACATCCGCGCCGGCGAGGCGCTCAGCCTGCAGTACCACCAGGTGAAGGACGAGACCCTCTACCTGCTGCGCGGCGCGCTGCGGCTGGAGGTGGGCGACGACGAGCGCAGGCTGGAGACGCTCGACCTGGTGCCGGGCGATGCGATCCACCTCTGGCCCGGGCGGCGGCACCGCATGACGGCGTCGAGCGACTGCGAGGTGCTCGAAGTTTCGACGCCCGAGCTGCACGACGTCGTGCGCCTGGCCGACCGCTACGGTCGCGCCGGCGGCTGAGCACGCCGCGCATGCGCGCGCTGATCACCGGCATCGACGGCTTTGCCGGTCGTCACCTCGCCGCGCTGCTGGCGGCGCGCGGCCACGCCGTGCACGGGCTGGCGCGCCGGGCGGTCGCGTCGCCGGCGGGCGCGACGGTGCACCCTGCCGACGTCACCGACGCCGACGCCGTCGCGCGCGCGGTTGCCGCGGCGGCGCCCGAGCGGTGCTTCCACCTCGCCGGCATCGCCTCGGTGCCGGCGGCGATCGCCGACCCGTCGCTGGCGTTGCGCGTCAATGCGCTCGGCACCCAGCACCTGCTCGCCGCGGTGGCGCGCCACGCACCGGCGGCGCGGGTGATCGTGATCGGCTCGGGCGACGCCTACGGCGCGGTGCCGGCGGCGGCGCTGCCGGTACGCGAGGCGCAGCCGCTGCAGCCGCGCAGTCCCTACGGCGCGAGCAAGGCCGCGGCGGAGATCATCGCCGGCCAGTGGGAGCGCGGGGGCGGGCTCGACGTCGTCTGCGTGCGCGCCTTCAATCACACCGGGCCCGGCCAGCGCGCCGGCTTCGTCTGCGCCGACTTCGCCCGCCAGCTGGTCGCCATCGCCGCCGGCACGCTGCCGCCGCGCGTCGCGGTCGGCGATCTCAGTCCGGTGCGCGACTTCAGCGACGTGCGCGACGTCGTCGCCGCCTATGTCGCCATCGCCGAGCGCGGTGCGCGCGGCGCGGTGTACAACGTCTGCAGCGGCGTTGGGCGCAGCGTACGTGAGGTGCTCGATGCGCTGATCGGGCTGGTCGGCGTGCCGGTGGAGGTGACGGTCGATACCACCCGCCTGCGCCCCGCCGACGTGCCGGCGCTGGTCGGCGATGCGTCCGCCCTGCACGCCGCCACCGGCTGGGCGCCGCGCATCGCCTGGGAGCAGACGCTCGCCGACCTGATCGCCTCGCTGCGATGAGATCTCCTATCGAACCTAGGCGACGTAGGCGAACAGGGTATACGTGTTTGAGATCAGATAGACCCCGTTACCGACCGGAGCATCTGTACTGGCCCCCAGGTTGCCGATGTTGATCAGCTGAACACCATTCGCAGCGTTGAAGGCCCGATTCGGCCCAGCAGTAAAAAGTACACCGTTGGCAACGGTGACGCCGATCGGAGATCCCGCCGCGGTCATCCAGTTCTGCGCACCGGTCGTCGCGTCGAACGAGCGGACCGCTCCGTTGCCAGTCGCGATGTAAACCTGACCATTGTCGATAGCGGGCGCAGACGTTGCGGTGATGCCAGCCGCGGCCCACAACGATGTGCCGTTCGTCGCGTCCAGCGCGCGCAGGGTGGAGCCAAATCGGCCGAACAGCTTGCCGTTCGAAATGGCGAGATCATTCACCACGCCGCCGAACGCGGGGCTCGTCCACAAGACTTGTCCGGTGCTCAGATCGAGCGCCTTCACGACCCCGCCGGTACCGTAGTAGACCGCAGTATCCACTACGGTCCAGGTTGTGGCTGCTCCCGCGTTGCTGGTCCACACTGTCGCGCCACTGCTCGCCGCCAGCGCGCTCACCCCGGTTGTTGTACTGAGATAGAGATTTGCCCCAACCAGGCCCGGTGATGAGAGTCCGTTAACTCCAGATACAGTCGCGCTCCAGGACAGCGCTCCGTTCGTCGAGAACGCGTATACCTGGTTGGGTGGTCCCGAACTCTGCGACTGGGCGACGTACACGAACGAGGCTGTGGCAGCAGGCGTCGCGGTCTGCCCGGTGACCCAGTCGTTGCCGCCAGTTACTGATGCACTCCACAGCTCGACACCCGTGTCCCATTGATATGCATGCAAGTTTCCGTCGCCGCCGTTTACGAATACCTTGTTGCCTGCGAGGACTGGATTGCCAGCGTAGTAGTGCTGATAGGTTTTGAGCGGGTCGCCGATCGGAGCCTGCCAGAGTTGATGCAGATTGGCCGCGTTGTCGGTGGAAATTGCGTTAGCCTGATTGCAGCACCCCTCGTTCATATTGAATCCAGACCGCGTGGCACTGCCACGGAACTGCGGCCAGTCACACCCGCCGAGCAACACCAACGACGAGGCGATGCCTACGGTCACTTTCATCCATCGACGTTGAGTTGCGATCATGCTCCCTCCACGGAAGGTTGAGTGCCGCAGTATAGCGGTCGACCCACGTGCAGGGGGGGTAGCGCGAAGCGATAGTCAACGTCCAGATCTAAACTCGCTGCACAGAGTATGTGCCTTGCAGGTATTGACGCGGTTGCGAGCGACAAAGCCGGTGCAAGTCAAGGTGGCGCCGCTACGGAGGCTGGCAGCCGCAGCCGCGCGGCCAGAGGGCCGGGCTCGTCGGAGGTTGCCCACTCGACGCCGCTGAATGGGCAACCTCTGACGCGAATTAGTTCAGCTGGTAGGTGACGCGCAGCGCGACCTGATCGCGATCGCGGAAGAAGCCGAGCGATTGGTAGGCGCCACTGATGTACTGGTAGTCGGCCTGGAACAGCAGCCAGTCGTTCCAACGATACGTGATCGTCGGGTGCAGTGCGGCGGTGCCGCGCACGAATTGGATGTAGGTCAGGCGCGGCGAGAGGCGGCCGTGCAGGTAGTCGGTCTGCAGCGTGATCTGGCCCTGCGCATCGACGCCGTAGGCGTTCACGTAGTCGTCCTGGAAGGCGCCGCGCTGGCGGAATTGCGTGCAATCGCCGTGGCCGTTCCCCTTGACGCATACCGGGCCTGGCTTGAGCTGGCCGTTCATGCGGAAGTGGTTGGCCGGATTACTGCCGTCGTACGACGTGTTCCACGAGCCGACGATCGACGAGCTCAGCACGAAGCTGTTGGTCGGATTGAGGAAGCGGGCGAAGAAAAAGCGGTCGAAGCCGAGCTCGTAGCGCAAAATATCGTTGTAGGGCACGTGACCGGGGCTGGCGAGCTGGTTCGCGCCGTTCTTGCATGGCTGGTTGTTCTGCGGGTTCTCCGGACAGATGTTCAGGTTGGTCTGCGGCACGAAACCCTGCTCATGCTCAAACAGCTGCGCGTTAAGGCGGAAGATGCCGTCCACTGTCTCGCTGAAGAACGTCGCGGCGAGACCATAGACCATGGCCGGCTGGTGCTGCAGCGCGACGATGAAAAAGTTGGTTCCCGGTCCGTCGGGATTGCTGCCGGTGGGCTGACCGATCTGGATCGGCCGGCTGTCGGCATAGCCGATCTTCTTCGGCACTGGGTTGGGGAAGGTGCGGTAGACCCACGCTTGTGCGGTCAGGAATCGGTTCACGACGGTCTGAAACCGCACGCCCCAGCGGCTGCTGCCGATGTCCGCCTTGGGGATCTGGTCGAAGAGGACGAACTGGAAGCTGGGCGGGAAGACGCCGCCCGGGTAGCGAAGCGGATCGGAAAGAAGCTGCGGATCGACGCCGCGCGGCGAGTACGGGCTCAGGCCGACCGGATAGGGGGTGATGGCGACCGTCGAGTCGATGCCGCCCGGCACCCAGTAGCCTTCCAGGAATCCGCTCGACAGCGGACCGAGGGTATCGAAGATGTTGTAGCTGGTGCGCACCGTGTACAGCGGGATGCGCGCCTCATCGATGTCCTGGAAGAAGCCCGGCGCGGCCAGGGTGAGGTCGAAGGGATTGCTCTGGTCGAGCAGTGCGACCGTGTCGGACTCACCCCAGGAGATGCTCTGCTTGCCGACGCGCAGGAAGAAGGGGCCTTTCGAGTAGCTCAGGTAGAGCTCGTTGACGCGCGCCTGGTCCGCGTAGATGTCGCGCGGATCGGTCAACTCGGCGCCCGGGAACACGTCGGTGAACTGACGCGGCTGTTGGCAGCCGGAGCCGGCGACGCGCGGGTTGCAGAGCTTGATGTTCTGCCCGCGGAAGTACCACCCGCCGACGCGCGGGTTCTGCGGCGTGACGCCGTTGTTGAACGACCGATTGAGGACCAGCTGCGACTGGTTGAACTGCTGCGAACCGTAGTCGTAGATGCCGTCGTAGAAGCCCCACGCGGCGATGCGAAAGCGGAAGTCGTCCGGCGACAGCCAATCGAACGAGCTGCCGTTGAGGAAGTTCGTGTACGGCGTCAGCTTGGCGTCCATCTCCGGGTTGAAGAAGAAGCGGTTCTGGATCAGCTGGCCGGTCTTCGTGTCGGGCTCGGTGAAGACCTGCGAGTTCTCCGTGCGGATCGACGCCTGCGAGTAGATGCGCGCGCGCAGCGTGACGTTCTGGTCCTCGTCGAGGAAGATCGCCTGCGCCGTGACGGCAACCAGGCACACTGCACCACCAGCCAGCCACGCCAGCCAGGCTTGCCGTCTGAGCATCTCCCCCCTCCTTCCGTTCGCACGCGGTGCCGCGTGTTCCATCGTCGACGTCCGTGCCTGCGAGCCCACCACTCACGCGCGCTCGGCGCGCGCTGCACGTGCGTTGTCCGATTCGAAGACGCCGCGTTGTAAGCGCGGCGGTTTTGCGCTGTCAAGGCCGCCGGACCGCAGTGCGTCACGCCTCAGCCGCGGCGCGCCGCCGCGACGGCGATGACGCCGTCGGCGGAGAGCGTGACGCTGACCGCGCCATCGCGATCGGTGCGCCAGATCTCGGCGCCGGCGCGCGCGTAGGCGCGCTCGACCTCCGGATGCGGAAAGCCGAAGCGGTTGTCGGCGCCGGCGGAGATGACGGCGAGGCGCGGCGCGACGGCGCGCAGCCACGGCGCCGAGCTCGAGGTGCGGCTGCCGTGGTGCGGCACCTTGACCACGTCGCTCGCCAGCGTCGCGCCCCAGCGCTGCACCAGCGCCGCCTCGCCGGCCGCTTCGAGATCGCCGGGCAGCAGCACGGCGCGGCCGCCGTAGCGCAGCTGCAGGACCAGCGAATCGTCATTGTCGCCCGGCAGGCGCTCGGCCGGCGGGTGCAGGACGCGCAGCGTGACGCCGTCGATCGACCACGCCGCGCCCGCCGGCGGTTCGACCAACGCGACGCCGCCGGCGGCGAGCGCGCGGTGCAGGCTGGCGAAGGACGGCCCGCGTCCGGCGCTGCCGTTCCACCACAGGGCGCGCGGCGCGAACGTTTCGGTGAGGAAGGCGAGGCCGCCGTAGTGATCGAAATCGGGGTGGGTCAACGCCAGCCAGTCGACGTGCGCGATCTTGCGCCGCCAGAGCTGCGGCGCGACGACGCGTGCGCCGACGTCGAAATGGCCGCCGAGGCCGCCGCCGTCGACCACCAGCACATGCCCGGCGGGGAACTCGACCAGCGTGCAGTCGCCCTGGCCGACCGAGACGAAGGTGAGGCGCAGGGCGCCCGGCGCCGTGCGCGCCAGCGCCCAGGCGCCGGCGTCCACCGTCAGCGCGAGGGCGCAGCCGAGCACCGTACGCCGCCGCCAAGCGGAGTCGCGCAGCAGGCAGGCGCCGAGCAGTCCATAGAGCAGTGCCAGCTCCAGCAGTGACGGCGTCACCACCCGCACGCTGGCCAGCGGCCAGGCGGCGAGCCACGCGGTCAGCCGGTCGGCGGCGCGCACCGCCAGGTCGACGACGGCGAAGAGCGGCGCCACCGCCGGCGGCGCGATCGCCACCGCCAGCGTACCGAGCAGGCCGGCGCCGATGGTCAGGCCGCCGAGCAACGGCAGCACCAGCGGGTTGGCGAGCGGCGCGATCAGCGACATCTGATTGAAGTGCCAGGCGATCAGGGGCGTGGTGGCGAGCACGGCGCAGGCGCCGACTGCCTGCGAGACCACCACCCAGCGCAGCCAGCCCCAGCGGCCGTCGCGCAGGCGCAGCAGATGCGCCTCTGCCCAGGCGTCGAAGCCCGCGATCAGCCGCGGCGCGCCGAGCACGATGCCGAGGACGGCGGCAAAGGAGAGCTGGAAGCCGATGTCGCGCGGCGCCCCCGGCGTGCACAGGGCAATTCCGGCGGCCGCCGCCGCCAGCGGCGCCAGCCAGTCGCGCGGCCGCTCGAGCAGCAGCGCCGCGGCGACCAGCACGCCCATCGCCTCGGCGCGGCGGGTGGCGACGTTGTCGCCGGCCAGGGCGCCGTACAGGACCACCGGGAGCAGGCTCGCAGCGGTGGCCAGGTGCGGCACCACGCCGCGCAGCAGCAGGCGCTCGCTGCGCGCCAGCAGCCAGCGCAGCGCGGCGAAGGCGGCCGCGGCGACCAGTCCGATGTGCAGGCCGGAGATCGACAGCACGTGGCTGACGCCGGCGCGCGCGAAGCGCTCGCGCACCGCGTCGTCGAGCCCGGCCATGTCGCCGAGCAGCAGCGCGGCGGCGATCGGCACGGCGGCCGGGTCGAGGTGCGCCGCCAGCGCCGCGGCGGTCGCGGCGCGCCAGTCGTCCAGCCAGGTCCAGGCGTCGCGCGCCGCGGGCAGGCGCGTCCAACCGCGATCGTCGGCGGCGAACGCCGTCAGCGCGATGCCGCGCCGCGCCAGGAACGCCTCATAGTCGTACTCGTCCGGATTGCCGAAGTTGCGCGGCCGCCGCAGCGGCAGCAGCGCCTCCAACGCATCGCCGCGCCGCCAGGGCTGCTCGACGCGACGCAGGGTGATCGAGACGCACACCGGCAGCGGCTGCCACTCGGCGCCGCGGCGCGCGGTCTGCAGCGCGACCACCATTCGCGTCGCGTGCGGTTGGCGCTGCGGTGGCTCGACGATCGTGCCGCGCACCCAGGCGCGACTGCCGGCAACGCGCATGGCCTCGCCGTCGTCGCGCGCCGCACCGACCTGCCAGAGCCCAACTGCCGCGGACAGGGCGAGTAGCGCGATCGGCCAGGCCGCCACCGTGCGCCGGTGTGCCGCCAGCGTCAGCGCGGCGATGGCCAACGCCGCCACACGCGGTGCCGTTCCGGGGCACAACGGGGCGAGCAGCTGTCCGACCAGCAGGCCGGCGGCGAGCCAGTAGAGCGGCGTGATCGGGCGCCGAGCGCTGCGCGGCATGCGCGCGTCGTGTCGATGTGGCGCAGTCAAAATACTAGCCTGGCAATCTACATATTAAATTTACACCAGGCTGGCTACTGCAGTACAGCGGGCGTACCCGGCTCCCGCGGGATCCAACACAAGTGGCGGCGCACCAACGCCGCGAAAGGAGGGTCACATGACGACAGGTAGACTGATGATCGCAGCGGCGCTGTTGGCGCTGCTGCTCGGAACGGCACGGCACGCCGGCGCCGAGGCGCCGGTGAATCTCAACACCGCCTCGGCGACGGAGTTGGAGGGGTTGAAGGGGATCGGGGCGGCGAAGGCGCAGGCGATCGTCGAGCACCGCGAGAAGAACGGCCAGTTTCAGAGCGTCGACGACCTCAAGCTGGTGCGCGGCATCGGCGACAAGATGCTCGAGCAGTTGCGGCCGCAGGTGACGGTGGGGGGTGGCAAGGCGGAGGGCGCGGCGGCCGCAGCGCCGATGGCGCCCGCGGCGCCGGCGGCGAAGAAGCAGCCGTAGGTAGCTCTCAACGACACGTCCCGTCGGGAGCCGGGACGCACGCCGTACGGCCGACGGTTTCCTTGACAACCAGTCGCTGCCTCGGGCAGTCGGTTAGGTCGTTTGATTGAAACCGAGGATCTCGCGCGCGTGGCGTTCCGCATGCCGGTGAAGAAAGAATAGAACTCAACGCAGAGGCGCAGAGTCACAGAGGGCGCAGAGGCATGCAGAAGAGAAATACTGCTCGTCCTCTCTGCGCTCTTCGCGCCTCTGCCCCTCCGCGTTGAGTCTCCGGGTTTGGGAGGGGCATTTGGGCAATCTGTCAGGTAAGTACGCGATCGTCGGCGTCGGTACCTCGCGCTTCGGCAAGCTGCAGGGCGTCAGCACGATGGGCTTCACGCTGGAGGCCAGCAAGGCGGCGATCGACGACGCCGGGCTGCCGCGCGACGCGATCGATGGCGTGCTGGTGATGATGCCGGCGATCATGGGCGAGCAGCACGGCTGGGCGGCGCGCGTCGCAGCGTATCTCGGTGTGGAACCGACCTTCTCGGCGACCATGGATCTCGGCGGCGCCACCGCCTGCGGCTCGGTCGCCACCGCCATGGCGGCGATCGACGCCGGCTACTGCACCAGCGTGCTGTGCTGCTTCGCGACGCAGAACTGGCCGCAGGGTGTCGCCATGCAGCTTTTCGGCTCGGAGTTCCAGGTGCCGTACGGCGACGTCGGCGCGCTCACCCTGATGGGCCACATCAAGCGACGCCAGATGCACGAGCACGGCTACACGCACGAGCAGTACGGTGCCGTGGCGGTCACCTGGCGCGCGCACGCGCTCAACAATCCAGACGCGCAGATGAAGAAGCCGATGACGCTCGACCAGTACCTCGCCTCGCGCTGGGTGGTCGAACCGCTGCGCTTGTTCGACTGCTGCCCGAACACCGACGGCGGTGGCGCCTGCGTCGTCACCTCGGTCGAGCGCGCGCGCGATCTCGCCAAGCGCCCGGCGCGCATTCTCGGTGCCGGCCAGAGCCACTCCGCCGAGATGATCCAGCCGACCGGCCGCGATCCCGGCCGCATCTCCGGCAGCAAGGCGGCCGACCAGCTGTACGCCATGGCCGGCGTGACGCCGCGCGACATCGACTGCGCGCAGCTCTACGACGCCTTCACGCCGCGCGTCATGCACGACCTGGTCGCCTACGGTTTCTGCGCACCGGGCGAGGCCGGCGCGTTCGTCGCCGCCGGCAACTGCACCTACGGCGGCCAACTGCCCTGCAACACCGCCGGCGGCCTGATCTCGGAGGGCCACCTGTCGGGCTTCGGCCACATTCGCGAAGCGGTGCGCCAGCTGCGCGGCGAGGCCGGTCCGCGCCAGGTGCCGGATACCGAGCTCTGCCTGGTCACCGGTTACGGTGGCGCGCCGCACGAAGCGCCGCCGACGGTGAGCTACAGCGGGTTGATCCTGGCGCGCTGACCCCGCCTGAAACTGCTCAACACAGATGAACACAGACCCCGCTCCGCCCGCCCGATGATTCACGGAGCCTCAACCCATCCTGGAAATGGGAAATGAAAAGGTTGGTGGAGGGTGGGGCTCTGTGGTCATCGGGGTAGGGGGGCGGGCGGATCTGTGTTCATCTGTGTTGAGTCTCTGATCTGAAGAAGAGGGACGCATGTTCGGAGCGATCGAGAAGCCGTTGCCGCGGCCGACTGAGGACAGCGCGCCGTTCTGGGAAGCGGCGTTCAGGGGCGAGCTGCGCCTGCAGCGCTGCGGCGACTGCGGACACGTGCGCTTTCCGCCTTCACTGTTGTGTGCACGCTGCCTGTCGGCGAACAGCGAGTGGGCGAAGATGAGTGGTCGCGGCACGGTCTACAGCTGGGTGATCGTGCACCAGTCGCAGCATCCCGCCTTCAATCCCGATGCGCCCTACAACGTCGTCATCGTCGAGCTGGAGGAAGGGCCGCGCATGCACGGCACCTTCGTCGGCGACAACGATGACATCCGCATCGGCCTGCCGGTCGAGGTGGTGTTCGACAAGGTCAGCGACGACACCGCGCTGGTGAAGTGGCGCGCCGCCTAAATTCGCCCCCTCGTCCGTCCGATTCCCTCCCCCGCCCAGCGGGGGAGGGCTAGGGTGGGGGCCCCGCACAGGAGCCACGATGCCAATCGCCAGCCGCGCCAAACCGAACCGCGCCGCCCGCAAGCCGGCGCGGTCACGCGCCGCCACGCCCGCCGTCGACGCGGTGACCGCGGAGATCATCCGCGGTGCGATGGAGACCGTCTGCTACGAGATGGCGACGCACGTCTCGCTCACCGCGACGACGCCGATCCTCAACCAGTCGAACGAGCGCAACGCGACGATCCTCGACGGCCGCGGCGCGCTGGCGGCGCTCAGCGTCGGCATCCCGCAGTTCATGCTCAGCTCGACGCTGCCGGTGCGCTTCGCGCTGCAGTTCTTCGGCGCCGACGGCCTGTTCGACGGCGACGTGCTGGTCGCCAACGATCCCTACCACGGCGGCGGTCACCTGCCGGACTACAACATCTTCGCGCCGGTCTTTCACCGCGGCGAGCTGGTGCTGATCGCCTCGATCCAGTGCCACCACGCCGATACCGGCGGCGGTATGCCGGGCGGCTACAACGTCGACGCGCAGGACATCTGGGCCGAAGGTGTTCGCTTCCCGGCGCTGAAGATCTTCGAGAAGGGCGTCGAGCGCAAAGACGTCTCCTACTTCATGAAGGTCAACAACCGCACCCCGACCTTCGTCGGCGACCTGCGCGCGCAGATCGGCGCGGCGCAACTCGGCGTGCGGCGGCTGAAGGACGTCATCGCCCGGCACGGCGTCGCCGCGGTGCGCGGCGCGGCGCAGTACATGATCGACTATGCGGCGCGGCGCTTCCGCGAGGAGGTGCGCGGCTGGCGCGACGGCGTGTACGAGTCGGACGTCTTCGTCGACCACGACCCGAAGGGCAACAAAGACATCCACATCCACTGCAAGGTGACGGTGAAGGGCGAGCGGCTGACCGTCGACTTCAGCGGCTCCGACACGCGCGACAACCTCGCCGCCTACTCCACTTTCGGCAACACGCGCGGCTACGTCGTGGCGCAGATCGCCAGCATGATGGATCCGACGATTCCCAAGAACGAGGGGTTCTTCGATTCGATCGAGCTGATCGTGCCGGAGGGCTGCTGCCTCAACCCGCCGAAGAACAAGTCGGTCGCCGCCGGCACCCATCACCCCGGCACCGAGGTCGGCGAAGCGATCGCCAAGGCGCTGGAGCAGGTGATCCCCGAGCGCTGCTGCCCGCAGATCTACAAGATGGGCATGCCGACGGTGATCTTCGGCACCAACCCGAAGACCAAGCAGCTCTTCATCGACCACTCGGTCGACACCTTCGGCGCCTACTGCGGCGCGGTGAAGGGGCAGGACGGCTGGGGGGCGATGAACGTCAGTTTCGGCAACCTGATTCGCGCCACCGGCGAGATCAACGAGAGCATCTTCCCGGTGCGCCACCTGGCGCGCGACTACGCCACCGACAGCGGCGGCGCCGGGCGCTGGCGCGGCTGCCCCGGTACCAAGTACGTGAAACAGATCCTGGCGCCGTCGCAGATCTATACCTACGTCGTCGGCCGCAAGTACCCGATGCCCGGTATCGCCGGCGGTCACGACGGCGCGCCCAACGAGCTGCGACTGCGCGCCGGCACCGAGCGCGAGCAGCTCGTCGAGACCACCGCCTTCTACGTCCCGCACGAGCCGGGCGACCGCTACGAGTACCGCTACGGCGGCGGCGGTGGCTGGGGCGACCCGCTCGAGCGCGAGCCCGAGAAGGTGCTCGACGACGTGCTCGACGAGTACGTCTCGATCGAGGGCGCCCGCCGCGACTACGGCGTGGTGATTACGGGGACGTTGGAGGCGCTCGACCTGGCGATCGATCAGGCTGCGACCGTCTCGCTGCGTCAGGAAATGAAGAACGGAACCACGGATGAACACAGATGAACACGGATGGCTTCAGATCGTGATGAATCGAGTTCTTGATTCTCTGTCGGAGTCAATCTGTGTTCATCCGTGTTCATCCGTGGTTCCGGCTTTGGTTCTGATGCGATGAGTTACCGCATCGGGATCGACGTCGGCGGCACGTTCACCGACCTGGTGCTGGCGCGGCCGGATGGCTCGATCGCGCTGGCCAAGAGTCCGACGACGCCGGACGATCAGTCGCGCGGCGTGGTCAACGGCATCGGGCTGCTCGCCGAGGGTGAAGGGCTGACGCTGCAGGCGCTGCTCAGCAGGACCAGCGCGGTCGTGCACGGCACCACCACCGCCGACAACACGATGATCGAGATGAGCGGCGCAGTGACCGGCCTGATCACCACGGCGGGACATCGCGACGAGATCGAGCTGCGCCGCGGCTACAAGGAGGACATCTGGGATCCGGCGATCGCGCCGCCGCCGCCGATCGCACCGCGCCGGCGCCGCATCGGCGTGCCGGAGCGGCTCGACTACGAGGGCCACGTCGTCACGCCGCTCGACGAGGACGCGGTGCGCGCCGCGCTGAGGCGGCTGAAGCAACTGGGTACCGAATCGCTCGCCGTCGTCTTCATGTTCTCGTTCGTCAACTCGGCGCACGAGCAGCGCGTGCGCGCGATCGCCGCCGAGGAGTGTCCGGGGCTGCCGGTGTCGCTGTCGCACGAGGTGATGCCGTCGGCGCCGGAGTTCGAGCGCACCAGCACGACGTTGGTCAACGCCTTCGTCGGCCCGAAGATCCAACGCTACCTCGAGCGCCTGGTGCGGGCGCTGCGCGAGGCCGGCTACGCGCGCGAGCTGCTGGTCATGCAGTCGAACGGCGGCATCATGACGCCCGAGTACATCGCGCACCGGCCGGTGACGACGCTCAGCTCCGGTCCGACCGGCGGCGTCATCGCCGCGTGCGCAGTGGCGGGCAGAGCCGGCGTGCACGACTTCGTCTGCGCCGACATGGGCGGCACCAGCTACGACATCTGTCTGATCCGCGGCGGCCAGCCGGAGGTGAAGGCGGGTTGGAACTGGCATCACCGCTACCTGGTCGGCCTGCCGATGGTGGACATACACTCGATCGGTGCCGGCGGCGGCTCGATCGCGTCGGTGGTCGCCGGCGCGTTGCAGGTCGGCCCGCGCAGCGCCGGCGCGCAGCCGGGACCGATCTGCTACGACCGCGGCGGCACGCAGATCACGGTCACCGACGCCAACCTGTTGCTCGGCTATCTGAACCCCGGCGACTTCTGCGCCGGTCGCATGACGCTCAAGACCGCCGGCGTGCGCGAGGCGATCGAGGCGCAGGTGGCGAAGCCGCTCGGCGTCGACTGGGTCGAGGCGGCGCACGGCATCTATCGGCTGGTGAACGCCAACATGGCGAACGCGATCCGCCGCGTCGCGGCGACGCGCGGTGTCGATCCGCGCGGTCTCACCATGGTCGCATACGGCGGCAACGGCCCGGTGCACGCCACCGCGCAGGCGGACGAGCTGGCGGTCGAAGAGGTGCTGGTGCCGAAAGTGGCGCCGGCGTTTTCGGCGCTGGGGCTGCAGCTGTCCGACCACCTGGTCGACGAGATGCATGCCTACATCGCGCCGGTCGGCCAGGCGGATGTGTCACGCGTCAACGCGCTGTTCGGCGAGATGGAAGCTGCGGCGCGCGGCGTGCTCGGCAAGCGCAAGGAGCAACACAAGCGCGTCGAGGTGCGGCGCTTCCTCAACCTCTGCTACCCGGGCCAGACCTTCGACATGGCGGTGCCGGTGGCGTCGGCCAATGGCCGCCTCAAGTCAGACAGCCTGGCCGCCACCGTCGAGCGCTTCCACGCCCTGCACGAGGAGCTGCACACCTACGCCTCGCGCGATGAGCAGCCGATCCTGCGCGGCCTGCGTCTGACGCTGGTCGGCGTCACCGAGAAGCCCGACCTGCCGCGCTTCGGCCGCTCGAGCAGCAAGCCGCCGCTCAAGGGGCGTCGCCAGGCGTTCTTCGGCGGCCGCTTCGTCAGCGCGCCGCTCTACGACGGCGCCAAGGTGCGCGTCGGCCACCGCATCGCTGGCCCGGCGATCATCGAGGAGCCGTTCACGACCATCGTCCTGCACCCCAAGCAGGTGGCGACGCTCGACCGGCACGGCAACTACCACATCCGCGTCGGGTGAGGAGGTTACGCCGCCTTGAAGGCGCGGCCGATCTTCTTGCGGTCCTTGTTGATGTCGCGCAGCGCCGCGATGCCGGCGTCGACCACTTCGGCGCCGACCACCTCGTCGGACTCGCCGGCGAGCTCGTCCATGTCGACCCACATCGCGTAGGTCGCCTTGGTGCGCTCGGTGATGATGCCGGCCTTGAGCAGCGTCTTGATCAGGACGCGGAAGATGTTGGTGCTCTCGCGCATCAGGCGGCGGCGATCGGTGTCGGTGAACGCCTCCATCACGGCGCCGCGCACCCACTGCCAGTCGAGGCCGAACTGGGCGTAGATCGCCTGCTTCTGCTCGGAGTTGACCAGGTTGAAGAGCAGCGTCTCGAAGCACTTCGCCGCCCAGGCCTCGACCTTCTCGTGCTCCTCCTCGCTCAGCTTGGGTACCGTGCGGTCGGCCCAGATCTTGCCGAATTTATGGTGGAAGGCTTCGTCGGTCATCACCATCTGCACCATGCGGCGCAACAGCGGGTCGTTGGTCTTCGAGTGGATGGTGGCGAAGGCGCCCATCGCCAGGCCTTCGATCAGCATCTGCATGCCGACCAGCTTCTTGTAGACCTCGGGCGCCAGCACCAGCTCGATCATCAGGTTCTTCAGCGTCGGACCGACCGCCAGCGGGGTTCCCCAGCGGCGCTCGATGTACTTCGCGAAGGCGGTGACGTGGCGCGCCTCTTCGCGCGTCTGGTTGGCGGCGTACTCCTGCGCGCCGGGATCGCGCAGGATCATGCACAGGCTGGCCGACAGCGACAGTGCGCCCTGCTCGCCGTGCAGGATGCTGGACAGCGTGAAGCGGGTGTTCTCGTTGGCGAGGTGCAGTTGCTGGCGCTCGTCGAGCTTGTCGGCCACCGCGCTGTTCAGCTCGACCACCATCGAGCGCGGCATGATGTACTCGTTGGTGAGGTCGAACGGCTCGGCGTAGTTCAGATACGCGGCGTCGGTCGGATCCCAGAAGTGGTCGTGCGTCGCGGCGATGATCTTGTCGAACGCGTCGGCGCGGTCGCCGTAGCGCTCCGGCTCGATCATCGAAGCGAAGTCGTCGCGATCGACGGTGTTGTAGATCGGGTCGTGGGTGATGTGCTGCGACATGGGCTCGACTCCTCGCGCGCCGCGACGGCGTCAGTCGGTGAACCGAACTTCATAAAGGAGGGAAGCGCGGCGCTCGTCAAGCCTGGTGCGGCGATGTGCCTGGCTATTTGGCAGACCCTGTCGTAGGGACCGCCGCAGCCTGCGCAAGAGGATGAGTGTGATGATTCGATGTGTTGCAGCGATGCTGCTGGCGGTGGCGCTGTGTGGAAGCACGCCGGCGCGGGCCGACGAGGCCGCCGCCACGGCGGTGATCGAGCAGCTCGATTCGACGCTGCTGTCGGTGATGAAGGACGCCAAGACGCTCGGCTATCAGGGGCGCTACGACCGTCTGGCGCCGGTGCTGGCCAACACCTTCGACTTCGACTTCATGGCGCGCTTCGTTCTCGGCCCCGGCTGGCAGGAGCTGTCGGCCGAGGACCAGCAGCGCTGGATCACTGCATTCACCAAGGTGACCACCGCCACCTACGCCGGGCGCTTCACCGGCTGGAGCGGCGAGGCGTTCAAGACGCTCGGCCAGGAAGTCGCGCCGCAGGACACGGTGTTCGTCAAGACCATGCTCGATCGGCCGAAGGACGAGGACGTCGAGCTCACCTATCGCCTGCGCAAGATGCCGGTCGGCTGGCGCGTCGTCGACATCTATCAGAAGGGCACGGTCAGTGAGTTGGCGTTGCGCCGCTCGGAGTACTCGACGGTGCTGAAGCGCGACGGCTTCGCCAAGCTGCTGGCGACGGTCGATGCCAAGGCGGCGGACTACGCTTCCGGTGCGCTGACCCAGTAGGCGCTCACTCGTCGGCGAGTGCCGCGCCGACGTCGTCGGTGGCGGCGGCCGGCGGTGCGGCGCCGCGCCGGTGCGCTTCGCGTCGATCCCAGATCTGCGCCTCGCGCGTCTGGTAGAACGCGTTGCGCAGCGCCGAGTAGTAGTCGACCGACGACGAGCGCAGCGACGCCAGCGCCTCGCTGTACACGTCGCGCGCCGACAGGCCGGTCGAGAGCCCGAGCGAGCCCTCGTAGATGAACAGCGTCGCGATCGGCAGCACGTAGAGCAGCGGCTGGAAGAAGAAATCGACCACCGTGCCGCTGGCGTCGCGCACCGTGCTGGGGCCGAACAGCGGCATGATCAGGTAGGGGCCGCTGCCGACGCCGGCGAGCGCCAGCGTCTGGCCGAAGTCGGAGCTGTGGCGCTCCATGCCGAGCGCCGCGGCGGGATCGAAGAGGCCGCCGATGCCGATGGTGGTGTTGAGCACCAGGCGTTGGGTGGTGACCGTCGCGTCGCCCCACTCGCGTTGCAGCAGGTCGTTGGCCAGCGTCGAGACCGAATTGATGTTGAGGCAGAAGCGCCGCACCATGCGCCGGCCCGGCGGCGGGACGATGAACTGGTAGGTCTTCACGATCGGTTCGATCACCCAGCGATCGACCTGCTGATCGACCTGCAGCACGCTGCGGTTGGCGCGCTCGAACGGATCGGGGAATCCGCTCGGCGCCGCGCTGGTGTCGTCCAGGTTGAACGACTCGTCGAGCGGGATCACCTCGCGCTGCGGGGCGGTGTCGGCCGCCGGCGCCTGCGCGAGCTGGTCGGCACGCACCGGCGCGGGCGCCAGCAGGGGCAGCGCGGCCAGCGCCGCGAGCGCGAGAAGGAACTGGGGCGCCGGCATCGCGCCCCGTCCTACATGGCGCGGCGCGCGCCGGCCAGCGCTTGCGGGGGGCGGCGGCGCGGCTCTACACATCGGCGATGCGCTTCGGATTGTTCGGCATCAACATCGGGCCCTGTGCGAGCGGACAGGCGGCGGCGCGGGTGGCGCGCGCGGCCGAGGCCGCCGGCTTCGAATCGGTCTGGACCGGCGAGCACGTCGTGTTGCCCGATCCACAGGTGGCGCCGTCGCCGATGCCGCCGCAGGCGCCGATGCTCGACCCGGCCGTCGCGCTGACGGTCGCGGCCTCGACGACGACGCACCTGCGGCTCGGCACCGGCATCATCATCCTGCCGCAGCGCAACCCGCTGGTGCTGGCCAAGGAGCTGGCCAGCGTCGACGTCGTCTCCGACGGCCGCCTGATCGTCGGCATCGGCGTCGGCTACCTGGAGCCCGAGTTCGCGGCGCTCGGCATCCCGTTCACCGACAAAGGCGCGCGCACCGACGAGTACCTGGCGGCGATGCGGGCGCTGTGGACGATGGAGCACCCCGTCTACAGCGGTCGGTTCGTGCGCTTCGCCGGCATCGACGCCCATCCGCGTCCGGTGCAGCGCCCGCATCCGCCGGTGGTGATCGGCGGGCGCACGCCGCCGGCGTTTCGCCGCGCCGTGCGGTCCGGCAACGGCTGGTACGGCTTCGCGCTCGACGTCGACGACACCGCCGCGTGTGTCGACGGGCTGCGCCAGGCCGCCGCGCGCGACCCACGCCCGGCTGCGCTCGGCGAGCTGGAAGTCAGCGTCACGCCGCGCGGCACGCCAAATCGCGACACGGTCGCGCGCTTCGCCGCGCTCGGCGTCGAGCGGCTGATCGTCTACTGGCCGCTCAACGACGAGCAGGCGCTGCTCGACCGCCTGCACCGCTTCGCCGACGAGGTGATCGCCCCGTCCTGAGCGGCGCGTTCGCATTATTCGATGTCGGGCTGGCGGAATATCTATTTGCCGCTAGCCTGAGCGGGTGAGCAGATGGAGAAGTGGTCCCGGTTGGTGAGCCGCGCCGATGACTGAAGACCCGCACGACCTCGACGAATCCTGGTACGGCGTCCGCGGTCGGTTGATCGTCCTGTGGGGGGCGGCGCGCGTCGTCGCCGGCGTGCTGCTGATCGTCGCCGGCGTGCTCGGCACGTTGCTGCCGGTCATCCCGGGTGTCCCGCTGCTGATCGCCGGCGTCGCCCTGGTGGGTCCCAAGCATCCGCTGATCCGACCCTTCGTCGAGCGTTTCGAGCGCTGGCGCGAACAGCGCGCCGCCAAACCGTAGCGCGCATGGCCGCGCCAAGGGCGCGCCCGGCCGACACCAGGTCGGCCGGCTACCCGGTGTCTTCAGATCGGGTCGGCCAATACGGGTTCCATCGGCCGACGGTGCAACGCGCAGCCCGCGCACTGCACAGTTGCAGCGACACCCAGGCCTGCCGGACAACCGCAGCGCTCCTCACACACGGATTGGGTAGCCGGCCGACCTCGTGTCGGCCGGCGGCGCGAAGCGCCGCCGATGGACGCTTGCGACCGGTCCGACCGCGTTCTAGTCGCACGCGATGTCCCGGCGCGCCGTCGCGGTTATGCTCCTCGCCGTCGCGGCGGCGGCGCTGTTCTACGCAACGCAGCGCACGCCGGCACCGGCGCCGAATGCGACCGACGACCTGCTCGCGCGCGCGGCGCGGCAGCAGGCGGCGCATCGGCCGTTCCGCGCCGTGCAGAGCTACCTGCGCGTCGTGCAGCGGTGGCCGGAGCAGGTCGACGCCTGGGCGGCGCTCGCCGGCCTTGCGCTGGCGGCGGGCCAGTCGGGCAACGCTCGGCGCGCCGCCGAGCGTGTGCTGGTCCTGCGACCCGGTGATGCCGGGGCGGCGGCGGTGATCGCCAGCGCCGCCGCCGCGACGCCGGCGCCGACCGTGCGCCCGGGGCGTCCGCATGCCGTCACCCGCCGGCGTTGCGCGGCGGCGAAGCGGCTCTACGATCTCGGCCGCGTCGACGACGCGATCGTCGCCCTGCAGGCGGCGGCATGGCTCGACGATCGCGCCGCGCGGCCGTACCGCGATCTCGCCAACATCTACTATCTGCAGGGCCGTCTGCCGGAGGCGATCGGCGCGCAGCGCGAGGCGGTGACGCGTGCCCCGCAGAGTCAGGCGCTGCGCCGCAACCTGGCGGCGCTGGAGGCGGGGTTGCCAACTAGGGCGCCCGGCACACCGCGGTGACGATCCCCTGCCGCGTCGCGGCGATCCGTGCGATGCGTCGGCGCATGCCGCGCCGCGCGCTCATCCCGCTGCTGCTGCTGCTGGCGCTGTTCGGCTGCGCGCGTGCGCCGCAGCCGGAAGCGGGACGGGTCATCGTACTCGGCCTCGACGGCGTCGATCCGGATGTCGTCGACATGCTGGTCGCCGAGGGCAAACTGCCGCACTTCGCCGAGCTACGCGCCGGCGGCGCGAGTGGACGATTGCGCAGCAGCAAGCCGCTGCTCAGCCCGATCCTGTGGACCACGATCGCCACCGGCAAGACACCCGACCAGCACCGCATCGGACACTTCGTCGCGGTCAATCCGACCAGCGGTGAGCAGCTGCCGGTCACCAGCCAGATGCGCCGCGTCAAGGCGCTGTGGAACATCCTGTCCGATGCCGGCCGGCGTGTGGCAGTGGTCGGCTGGTGGGCGACCTGGCCGGCGGAGTCGGTGCGCGGCGTCATCGTCAGCGACCACACCTGTTACCACTTCCTGTTCGACGAGGGTCTGCACGGCGGCGGCGAGTCGGCGGGCAGCGTCTTCCCGGCGTCGATGGCGGCACGTCTCGCGCCGCTGGTGAAGCGGCCGAGCGACCTGCGCGGCGAGGACCTCGCCCCGTTCGTGCACGTCGACGCCGTGGCGCTCGCCCGCCCGTTCGACTTCGACGATCCGCTCGGCCACTTCCGCTGGGCGCTGGCGACGGCGCAGACCTACACCGCCATCGCCGCCGAGCTGTGGAAGACCGAGCGGCCCGACCTGCTGATGAGCTACGTGGAAGCGACCGACTCGACCGCCCACCTGTTCGGGCATCTGTTCCGCGCCCGTGGACTGGTCGGCGAGCTGGCCGAGCAACAGCGCCAGTATGGCGACGCGGTCGAGGCGATGTACGTCTACGCCGACCGGATGGTCGGCGATACGCTGCGCCTGCTCGACGACCGCACGACGCTGTTGGTGCTCTCCGACCACGGGTTCACGCTCGGGCAGTTGCCCGACGACCCGAGCGCGACGCGGGATATGCGCCGCGTCAGCGAGCGCCAGCATCGCGAGGAGGGCATCCTCTACCTCTACGGCCGCGCGGTGCGCGCTGGCGCGCGGCTCGCGGCGCCGACGCTCGTCGACATCGCCCCGACCGTGCTGGCGCTGAGCGGCGTCGCGCCGCCGCGCGACATGCCCGGCCGCGTGCTGACCGATGGCCTCGATCTCGTCGACCCGCCGCGCATCCTGGCGAGCTACGAGGGCGCGGCGCCCGGCGCGACCGCGCGCGCCGAGGATGCGAGCGTCGATCCGGCGATCCTCGAGCGGCTGCGCAGCCTCGGCTACCTGGAAACCGAATCGCCCCAGGGTGATCGCAACCTTGCCGCGGTGCTCTTCCAGCAGGGGCGCTACGCGGAGGCGGCGACGGCGTTTCAGGCGCTGGTGGCGCGCAATCCCGACGACGGTGCGCTGCGCGCCAGCCTGGCTGGGGCGCTCGGGGCGCTCGGCCGCTACGACGAGGCGCTCGCCGAGCTCGACCGCGCCATCGCGCTCGCGCCGCTCAACCCGGAGGGCTACCACAACCGCGGCGTGATCCATGAGCGGCGCGGCGCGCGTGATGCCGCCATCGCCGCCTACCGCCAGGCGCTGCGCTACAACCCGCGCTATGCGCCGGCGCGCGACGCGCTGGCGCGGCTCGGCGCTTCTGACGAGGCGCCGACGCCGGTCGCCGCGGCGGCGCAGATCGCGCTGCAGCTCGCCGAACAAGCGAGTGCGCTGGCGCGGCGCGGCGACTACGCCGCTGCGATGCGGGCGCTCGACGACGCCGCGCGCGCCGCACCGCAGGTCGCGCTGATCCAGCAGTACCGCGCCAACGTCGCCTTCCTGATGGGCGATCGCGCCGGCGCGGTCGCCGCGCTGCGCGAGGGGCTACGCCTCGAGCCCGACAACAAGCTGTTCCAGGAGAACCTCAAGCGCCTGATCGTGGAAGACGGGCGCTAGTCGGCGACGCGCAGCACGCCGGCGCCCTCGAAGCCGTCGTACTTGAGCTGCTGGAGCGCCTGGTTCGCATCGGCGAGATCGAACGGCACGGTGCGTGGTCGGATCGGGATCTCCGCGGCGAGCCGCAGCAACTCGATGCCGTCCTGGCGGGTGTTGGCGGTGACGCTCTGCAGCGTGCGCTCCTGGAACAGGTGACGCTGGTAGTCGAGCGGCGGGATGGCGCTCAGGTGGATGCCGGCGAGCGCCAGTGTGCCGCCGCGGTCGAGTGCCGCCAGGGCAGGGAGGACGAGCTCGCCGGCCGGCGCGAACAACACCGCGCTGTCGAGTGGCTCGGGCGGCGCGTCGGCCGCGGCCCCGGTCCACTCGGCGCCGAGCGACGCGGCGAGGCGGCGATGGCGTGCCTCACGGGTCATGACGAAGACGCGGCAGCCGAGGTGGCGCGCGACCTGGATGGCGATGTGCGCCGAGGCGCCGAACCCGTAGAGGCCGACGCGCCCGCCGGGGCGCAGGTTGGCGCGGCGCAGGGCGCGGTAGCCGATGATGCCGGCGCACAGCAGCGGCGCGGCCTCGGCGTCGCCGATCGCGTCGGGGAGCACATAGGCGAAATCTTCGCGCACCAGCGCGTAGTCGGCGTAGCCGCCGTCCGCCGACCAACCGGTGAAGCTCGCCGCCGCGCAGAGGTTCTCGTCGCCGCGTTGACAGTACGCGCAGACCCCGCAGGTCGAGCGCAGCCAGGCGATGCCGACGCGCTGGCCGGCGGCGAGGCGGGTGCAGCCGGGGCCGAGCGCGTCGACCACGCCGACCACCTGGTGACCGGGCACGACGCGCGGGCGCTGCACCGCGAGGTCGCCCTCGACGACGTGCAGATCGGTGCGACAGATGCCGCAGACGTGCACCCGCACCCGCACCTCGCCGGCGCCGGGATCGGGCGGCGGTCGTTCGACCAGTTGCAGCGGCGCGGTGTCCACCGGCGCCGGTCGCTCGAGTTGCATGGCGCGCATGACGGCATTGTGCGGCGCGCCGTCCCGTCGCCGCAAGCGCGATCCGGGTCGCGCACTTGCCGGTTGCGCGCCGACGCGGCAGCATCGCCGCCCGATGGCGTCCCGAAAGCGCAGCGCGGCGCGTCCGCAGCCGGCCGCGGTCGCGCGCGCGACGCCGCCTCCGGCCGTGGCGCCGGCCGCACCCGCCGGCCGCACGGCGCTGCGGATCTTCTTCGCGCTCTTCGTGCTCTACGCGTGCAACGCCCGCATGCTGGCGCCGGGCGACAGCATTCCGACCCGGCGACTGCCATTCAGTCTGCTGCGCGAGGGCAACCTCAACCTCGACGAATTCAGTTGGGAGATGAGTCCGAAGGGGCGACTGCCGTACTACGTCCATCCCGCCAATGGGCACGTCTACTCCGTGTCCACCTTCGCCACCGCGGTGGTGATCGCGCCGCTCTACGTGTTGCCGGCCTGGTGGCTGGCGCGTGCCGGCGTGCCGTACGACGACGTCCGGGCGCGCGTCGTCGAAGTGGTCATGGAGCACGTCTCCGCCGCGATGCTGGCGGCGCTCTCGGCGGCGTTGCTGTTTCTGCTGCTGGCGCGACTGACGACGCGCGGCTGGGCGCTAGCGCTGACGCTGCTCTACGCGCTCGGCACCTCGACCTGGTCGATCGCTAGTCAGGCGTTGTGGCCGCACGCCCTGTCCGAGCTGACGCTGGTGGGCCTGTGTCTGGGGCTACTCGCTCGCACCCCGACGCGCGCGCAACTGGTCGGTGCCGGTCTGATCGCGGCGCTGATGGTCGCCAATCGGCCGCAGATGCTCGCCTTCGCCGCGCTCGCCACCGGGTTCGTCGCGGTGCACCACCGCCGGCATCTGCTCGCCTTCGTCGCGCTGCCAACGCTGCTGGGGGTCGGTCTGGCGGCGTACAATCGCGCCATCTTCGCCAGTCTGACCGGCGGCTACGGTGGGCTCGGTGTACTACGTGGCGCCCCGGGGCAGGGGCTGGCCGGGATGCTGTTCAGCCCCAATCGCGGCCTGCTGGTCTACACGCCGATCATGGCCTTCGCGCTGTGGGGCGGCGTGCGGCTGTGGCGCGTCGCCGGCGTGCCGCCGTGGTTGCGGTGGTTGAGCGTCGGCGTGCTGGCGCACGTGCTCGTGCACGCCAGCTTCCGCGCCTGGTGGGGCGGCTACACCTATGGGCCGCGCTACTTCACCGACGTGCTGCCGGCGCTGACCATCTTTCTCGTCTACGGGCTGGTGCCGTACTGCCGCCAGCGCGCCGTGTTCGCGCTGGCGGTGGCGCTGGCGATGTGGGGCATCGGCGTGCAGGCGATCGGCGTCTACGCCGCCGACGACAGTTGGAATCGTACGCCGCAGACGCTGGGCCGGTCGCTGCAGCGGCTGTGGGATTGGAACGACCTGCAGATCGCGCGCGCCGCGCGCGACGGCTTTCGCGGTGGCGAGCTGGCAGCGGTGATGCTGGACGCCTTCACCGACTCCCAGGCGGCGCGGCTGGTGCCGCTCGAGCCGACCGACCTCGCCTCGACGATCGACGTGCCCGACCTTCCCGAGACGGTGCCGGCGGGGTCGCGGATGCGGCTGACGGCGCGAATCGTGAATGGCGGCGCGCAGGCCTGGCCGGCATTCAACGGCGAAGGCGTGATCAGCGCGCGCAACCTCGTCTATCTGATGGTGCGCTGGTTCGACGGCGAGCGCATGGTCGACGGCGATGTGCTGCCGTTGCCGGAGAACCTCGCGCCGGGCGAGGCGCTGGACATGGCGCTGCCGCTGGCCGCGCCGAAGCAGCCGGGTATCTACACGCTGGAGGTGCGCGTCACCCAGGCGCTGGACGGGCGGCGCGGTGTGATCGGGCCTGACGCTTTGCGGCGCGAGATCCGCATCGAGTGAAGGTCAGTCGAAGCGCGTGATGGCGCGCTCGAGGCAGGCTTTGATCTCGTCGCGGCAGGCGGCGAAGACCGATTCATCGCGGCCGGCCGGATCGTCGATGTCGCCCTCGATACCGGCGAACGCCTTGAGGGTGTAGATCGGCTTGCCTTCCGCTTCCGGCCAGCCGGCGCGCAGCATACGGATCTGCTCGTCGGTCATCGCCAGGATGAGGTCCGCCTCGGCGATCAGGTGGCGGTTGCGCTTGAGGTCGGTGGCGACGCTGTCGGCGGGAATTTCGATGCCCTCGTCGCGCAGCACCAGGCGGGCGTCGAGCGAGACCAGCGCGCCGTCGCGGGCGAACGGCGCGATACCGCCGGAGAGCACCTGCCAGCGCTGGTCGAGCGCCCGCTCGCTCAGCATGCGGCGCAGCATCGCCATGGCGATCTGGCTGCGGCTGGTGTTGGCGTGACAGATGAAGAGAACGGTGCGCGGCGACACGGGAAATGGAGGGGGCCGGCGACGTGCGCCGCCGGCCCCGGCAGGTGCGAAACAGCGCTCAGGCGCTCAGCGCCTCCATCATGATGGCGCTGATGTTCTCCTTGGCGGTGAGGCCCTTGGCGAGCTCGGCCTTGAGCTGCGCGCCGAGCTTGTCGGCCTCCCAGGTGGCGCGCTGCGACACCTTGCCGACCGAATGCCAGCCCTGCATCAGCCAGACCGTGCCGCCGCCGACGCGGAACACCTCGCCGTGCACGTCCTTGGCGTCGTCGCTCGACAGCCAGGCGACCAGCGGGGCGATGTTGCGCGGGTCGAAGACGTCGAACTTGCCCTCCTCGACCTGCTTGCCCATGAACGCCGCGGTCGACGGGGTCGCCTCGACCGTCAAGCGGGTGCGCGCCACCGGCGCGATCGCGTTGCAGCAGACGCCGTACTTCTGCATCTCGGCGTCCATCACGATCGCCATCAACGCCACCGCCGCCTTGGCGCCGCCGTAGTTCGACTGGCCGACGTTACCGAGCAGGCCGGCGTCGGACGAGGTGTTGACGATGCGGCCATTGAGCACGTTGCCCTTCTTGTGCTCCTCGCGCCAGTACTCGCAGGCGTGCCGGCTCATGTTGAACGAGCCCTTCAGATGCACGCCGATCACCGAGTCCCAGTCCTCCTCGCCCATGTTGAAGATCATGCGGTCGCGCAGGATGCCGGCGTTGTTCACCACGATATTGAGCTTGCCGAAGTTGTCGAGGGCGCACTCGACGATGCGCTTGGCGCCCTTGAAGTCGCTGACGCTCTCGCCGTTGGTGACCGCTTCGCCGCCGGCCTTCTTGATCTCCTCGACGACTTCCAGCGCCGGGTGCTTGTCGGCGGTGCCGGTGCCGTCGAAATGCGCGCCGAGGTCGTTGACGACCACCTTGGCGCCCAGCTTGGCCATCAGCAGCGCCTCTTCGCGACCGATGCCGCGGCCCGCGCCGGTGATGATCGCAACCTTCCCCTCGAGCAAACCTGCCATTTGTCCTCCTTGAAGCTAGCGTGTGCGTGGAGTGTGGTGTGACCGGCGGCGGCGCGGACGCGCCTGGATGGGCCGGAAACCGCGAATATGTGCGCCGAAAGGTCCGGCCAAGTCAAGGTGATCGGAGCGGCTGGCGCAGCCCTTCCAGCACCAGCGCATCGGTCGGAAAGGCCAACGGCGGCAGGCGTTCCAAGGCGAAGTAGGCGAGCGCGTCGAGGTCGTCGCCGGGCTGCATGGTACCGCCGAGGACGTGGCCGGCGAACCAGATGCCGACCGTCTGGCGACGGCGGTCGTGGAAGTTGGAGTGGACCGCGACCACCGCGTCGATCGCGACCTCGAGTCCGGTCTCCTCGCGCAGCTCGCGGCGTGCGGCGTCGCGCACCTCCTCGTCCCACTCGACGTAGCCGCAGGGAATGCACCACAGCCCGGCAGAGGCGCCGCGCGTGCGTCGCCCGAGCAGCACACCGTCGGCGTTGCGCAGCACCACCGCCACGCCGACCACCGGGTTGCGATAGTGGGGGCGCGCGCAGCCTTCGCAGTGCGCCGCGGCGCCCGCTGCAGCCTCGTTCCGGTGTAATTTCCCACCGCACCATTGGCAGAAGAGCGGGCGGTCGTCGTCAGGCACAAATCTTTTGTAAATCAGGACTTTCTGGCGAATCAACGACGAGGACTTTTTTGGTTGATTTCACTCTGGGCCACTCATAGTATGCGGCCGGAATCCAATGCGGCGGGTAGGACTGATCAACACGTTGGCACTGGCCCTGATTGGGCTGGCACTGACGGGAACGGCACGAGCCGAGGCACCGCCGCAGCGTCTCCCCTCCGCAGTGCTGGTCTGGCCGCTGATCACCGTCGAGGGCGGCGGCTCGGTGACCGACACGCGCGTCGAGTTGGTCAACCTGTCGCCACGGCCGATCGAGGTGAAGTGCATCTACGTCTTCCAGACCTCGTGCGGCGGAATCGACTTCCATCTCTACCTGACGCCGAATCAGCCGGCGACCTGGCTGGCCAGCAAGGGCATGTTCAACGGGCTGACCGCGGTGCCACCGTTCTCGTCGAGTGGCGAGCTCAAGTGCATCGTGCAGCCCGATGAGCAGGGCGTCGATCGCCATAACGCCATTCAGGGCCGCGCCGCGGTGTTCGGTGCCGATGGACAGACGATCGGGTACAGCGCCGTCGGCTTCCTGCGCCTGACCGACGGGCCGCTCACCAACGTCATCGAGTTGGACGGCGACACGTACTCACAGTGCCCCGACGAGCAGCACTTCCTCTTCCTCGCCAGCGAGGCCAACCCGCTGACCGAGAGCGAGATCGTCCTGGCGCCGTGCACCGAGGACTTCGAAAATCGCATTCCCACCACGGTCACGGTGCAGTTCCTGATCATCAACGAGTTCGAACAGCAGCTGTCGGCGGCGACCACGGTCAACTGCTACACGCGCAAGACGCTGCGTCAGATCAGCCAGTCGTTCACCCGCGCGACGCTGGGATCGGAGACCGGCCATGTGATCGTGCGCGGCGTCCAGTCGCCGATCCTGGCGATGGTGGTCGACCGCTTCCTGACGCCGGACATGGCGCGCGGCACGGCGGGCAACGAGCCGGCGCTGCGCGGCGGCCGCTCGGCGGAGATCCGCATCCCATGAAGCGGACTGCGTTGTTCGCGCTGCTGGCGCTGATGCTGGCGCAGCCGTCGATCGCGGCGCCGACCGCCGCCGTGGATTGGTCGACGGTGCTCAAGGCGCTGGGCGGCGCGCTCGACTCGTGGCGCATCTCGCCCTTCAGCAACGGCACGCCGACCGTCGGGCCGACGCGCACGCGCACCCCGATCGCCGGCACGGCGACGCGCGGCCCGTCGAACACGCGCACGGCGACGCGCACGCGGACGCCGACCAATACGCGCCCGTTCACCTCGACCGCGACCCCGTCGCGGACCGCGACCGCGACGCGGCCGCCGACCGAAACCAAGACGCCGCGGCCGGCGACCAATACGCCGACGCCGCGGCCGACCTCGACGCCGGTGCCGACGCTGGCGAGCGACGGCCGCATCGCCTTCGCCGAGGCCGAAGGCATTCCGCCAGCGCAGAAGCTCGCCTCGGCGTTCATCGTGTTCCCCTACATCGTCTCCAGCGCGACGCAGGATACCCGCATCGAGCTGATGAACATGTCGAACCGCGAGATCGAGCTGCAGTGCTTCTACGTCCGGCAGTCCGATTGCCTGGAGGTCGGCTTCTTCGTCCGCCTGACCGCCAATCAGCCGCTGTCCTGGCTGGCGTACGACGGGGCCAGCAATCCGGTCGTCTTTTCCGCCGTGCCGCCGTTCGACGGCGTCGGGGAGATGAAGTGCGCGGTGGCCGCCGATCGGCCGGAACTGAGCGCCCACAACGCGCTGCAGGGTCGCGCGCTGATCTACGAGAAGGCGACCGGCGAGACGGTCGGCTACGACGCCATCGGCTTCCAGCGCCTGACGCCGGGAGGCTACAGCGGGGTCATCGACCTGGACGGCTTCACTTATGAAGAGTGTCCCGATCGCCTGCACTTCGCCGTGCTGTCGCGTCAGAGCGGCGGTCCGGTGAGCGAGCTGATCACGGTGCCGTGCGCCGAGGATCTGCTCACCCAGACGCCGACCCAGACGGTCGTGCAGATGCAGATCGTCAACGAGTTCGAGCAGGTGTTTTCGTCGTCGTACAAGTTCAGCTGTATCACCAGCCAGCCGTTCTCGAAGTTCGGCACGCTGGGCAAGTCGACGCTCGGCACCGATGCCGCTCACCTGATCGTGCGGGGCGTCTCGTCGCCGCTGATCGGCCTCGTCATCGACCGCTTCTCGGGCCAGAACAACACGCTGCACACCACCGCCAACGAGCCGTTCCTCGAGGGCGGGCGGTCCTCCACCGTCATCTTCCCCTGACCGGGAAGTGCCTCCGGCGGGGAGGCCGGCGGGGTGAAGATCGCCGTTGCCGGTTCCGGCGGCGCGCCTATAATCGCGCCGCATAGGAAGCCGACGGCGTGCGCGAGTTCTTCTACGGGCTGATTCTCGGGGCGACGGCGATGTACCTGTTCGAGTACTTCGACGCGCCGGGTGTGCTCGCCTACCTGAACAGTGCCACCCAGTCGGCCGTGCAATCGACGCACGGCTACTCGCGCTGATCCGCGGCGGCGCTCGGCGGCGCTCAGTTGAGTGCCAGAACGCGGCGGCCGCAGCCGGAGCGCGCGGCCTCCTGCAGGCGCAGGCGGATCTCGTCGCGTTCCATGTGACCGCGCTGACGCAGTTTGCGCAGCGTCCGCGCGATGCACTGGACGTACTCGCGCTGGTTCTCCCACTCGGCGTCGGCCGTCGGCCCCTCGCACGGGCAGGCCTGCAGCAGCGCGCAGCCGTCACCCAGCACCAGCTCGTCGGGCGGGGTTTCGGCGCAGGCGTCGCACGCGTCGCCGATGCTGTCGGCGTCGGCATCGGCCTGGTCGTTGTTGGCGACCGCGGGGCAGTTGTCGGCCGCGTCGGCAACGCCATCGCCATCGCCGTCGGGGGACGCCGCCGGATCGGGGATCGCCACCAGCGTCACCGCAAAGCCGCTCCGGATCCCTTTCGGCGAGCTCAGGTGGAGGCGGATCTCGTCGGTGCCGCTGTGTTGCCGGCGACCGCTGGTGAGCAGCAGCGGGACGCCGTTGACGCGCATGTCGAGCACCATCGTCAGTCCGGCGTCGCCCAGCCTCTGGATGAAGCCAGCGCCGCTCAACGTCAGGGTATCGGTCGACCAGCGCACGCTGGTGACCGCCTCGACGGCGTACTCGACCCCGGGGAGGACGCTGAGCTCAAAGGAGCCGCGCAGCGGTTCGGTGCGGGTGGTCGCCGGGTCGCAGGTCGTGCAGTGCGTGGTCAGCCGGCTCTCACCGGTGAGCACGTAGCGGATGCTGTCGGCATGCGCCGGCCGCGCGGCGCACAGGGCGCCGGCGGCGAGCAACAGGCCCAGCGCACGACGCCAGGGCATGGGAAAACGATACGCGCGCGGTTCGGCGCGGGCAAGCCCAAAGGCCCGAATCAGGGCATCGGCAGGCCGCGATCGGCGCGGCGCTGCTCGAAGCGCTCGTGCTGCGCGGCGTGCATCGCTTCCTGAGCCGCCAACTGGACGCAGGCTGCCACCCGCGCTTTGGTGGTGCCAAACTCGCTGGCGACCTGATCCTGCGTGCGGCCGAGCGCCAGCGCGGAGGTCAGATCGTCACACGACGGACGGGCCGCCCGGGCGGCGACTGCCCCGCTGCCGATGGCGCTGACGATGACGATTGCGACGAGCCACGGACGAACACCACGCATGTCGCGACCGTAGGCCGCGCCGCGCGGTCAAGTCAACGGCGAACGCCGCGCCGACTCAGCTGACCGTCGCCGGGCGCTTCGGCTTGGTGACGACCACGACTTCCTGGCCGTTCACCCGCACCGTGCGCCGGTCATTCGGCGTCGGGCTGGTCGACTGTTTGCGCGCCCGGTCGGCGCGCCAGCGGCGCAACTCGTCCTCGAGATCGTTGCTCTTCAACATGGGCCTCCTCCTTCTCCCCTCCACACTCCCCGATCGGCCCGCTGACGCCCTCAGTTCCCTACAAAGGACTCGATCGACCGGGCGCGGCTTGGATGCCGCAACTTCCGCAAGGCCTTCGCTTCGATCTGCCGGATGCGCTCGCGGGTGACGGCGAATCGCTGTCCGACCTCCTCCAGCGTGTAGTCCGACTTCTCGCCGATGCCGAACCGCATGCGCAGGATCTGTTCCTCGCGCGGCGTCAGCGTCGCCAACACCTTGCGCGTCTGCTCCTCGAGGCTGGTGTATACCGCGGCGTCCGCCGGCGAGACCGTCTGGCGATCCTCGACGAAATCGCCCAGCGAGCTTTCTTCCTCGTCGCCGATCGGCGTCTCCAGCGACACCGGCTCCTTCACGATGCGCAGCACGTTGCGCACCTTGTCGAGCGGCATCTCCATCTTGAGCGCGATCTCTTCCGGGGTGGGCTCGCGACCAAGCTGCTGCACCAGATAGCGCGACGAGCGGACGACCTTGTTGATCGTCTCGATCATGTGCACCGGGATGCGGATGGTACGCGCCTGGTCGGCGATGGCACGGCTGACCGACTGGCGGATCCACCACGTGGCATAGGTCGAGAACTTGTAGCCGCGCTGGTACTCGAACTTCTCGACCGCGCGCATCAGGCCGATGTTGCCTTCCTGCACCAGGTCGAGGAAGCCAAGGCCGCGGTTGGTGTAGCGCTTGGCGATGCTGACCACGAGACGCAGGTTGGCCTCGATCAGCCGCTTCTGCCCGTCCTGCGCCTTCCACTCGCCCTGGCGGATGATGCGCAGCGTCTGGGTGAGCTGCTCGAAGCCCATGCCGAGCTCGGCCTCGAGGTCGTTGATCTGCTTGCGCGCGGCCTTGAGATCGTCGACGACACGCCGCGCCTCCTCGACCCCGAGGCGGATCTGGCGCGCCGCCGCCGCCGCCGCGCGGCTGTCGTCGCCCTTGATCTTGGGAGCCAGACGCAACACCGCCGCAGCGGTCTGCCGCGTCTTGCGCTCGACCGCGGTGATGACGTCCTGCTGCTTGTCGAGCACCCGCTCGGCCATCTTCAGCTTGTCCACCACCGTGGTGATGTGGCGCTTGCCGAGTTGCAGCTCGTCGAGCACCTTGCGCACCCGCTGGTCGACCGCCGCCACCTTGCGCAGCGTCTGCGGTGTCGGGTTGCGCTGCTTGCGCGCGGCGTCGTGCGCCTGGACGCGCTCGCCGGCGAGCTTGCGCAGCTTCTCCAGCGTCTTGAGGATGGCGCCGTCGCTGGTACGCGCCTCTTCCGCCGACTCTTCCTGTGCGTCGTCGTCGGAGGCTTCCTCGTCCTGCAGGTCGCGCTCGCTCAGCTCGCCCGCCTTGATGCGGTCGGCCAGCTCGAGCAGGTAGTTGATCAGGAAGGAGTGATTCAGCACGTTCTCGCGAACCTGCTTCTCGCCCTCCTCGATCTGCTTGGCGATCTCGACTTCTTGTTCGCGGCTGAGCAGCGAGACGGCGCCAATCTCCTGCAGATACATCCGCACCGGGTCGGATGTGTCCTCGGCGAAGCTGGCGCTGCTGGTGGCGGCGGGCGCCGGGCGCGCCGGCTCCTCGCGCTCCTCGTCGGCCCACTCCGATTCCTTCTCCGGCTCCTTGCTCAGGCCAGCCTCGGTCAGCGACTCGACGCTTTCCACGTCGATCTCGCCGAGCATCGAAATGACGCCGTCGATCTCCTCGCCCCCCGCTTCGTTCTGTCCGAGCCGCTCGTTCATCTCGTCGAACGGCCGGCCATGCGGCTTGCTGTCGACGTCGGCCAACTTGCGCGGCTTGGCGTGGGAGCGATTGCGCTGCATAGTCTTCACCTGATTCCCTCCCCCGTCTCAGCCCATCACGGTGTCACTGCACCCGAGCGGCAAGGCGGGGAAGACCCCGGCGAGCTGCGGATGCGCGCACAGTCGCGTCAAAGGGAGGGACACCAAACGTTGATGAATGAGCGGAAATGACCAGCGGTCGTCATCCGGGTGGAGAGGCCCACAGGAGATCCTACCGGGCCTCCGATTTCTAGACGGGGCCTGTAGGTGAGTCAAGGCCAACGTGGGGAAAGCAAGTGAAAAGTTCTCTCCGGGCGGCGGCGTGCCGCTCATGATCCGGGCCGACCCCGGACCCCGGCGGGCTCCCTCAATCGTAGTATTCGAGCCCGAGGTGGGTGATCAGCTCTTCGCCACGCAGGTGGCGGAGGGTGTTCTTGAGCTTCATCAGCTGGATGAAGAGGTCGTGCTCCGGGTAGAGGCCGGGGGCCGTCTGCGGGCTCTTGAAGTAGAAGGAGAGCCATTCCTGCACCCCGTGCATGCCGGCACGGTGCGCCAGGTCGAGGAACAGGGCCAGGTCGAGGACCAGCGGGGCGGCCAGGATCGAGTCGCGGCAGAGGAAGTTGAGCTTGATCTGCATCGGATAGCCGCACCACCCGAAGACGTCGATGTTGTCCCAGCCTTCCTTGTTGTCGCCGCGCGGCGGGTAGTAGTGGATGCTGACTCGGTGGACGTAGTCGCGGTAGAGTTCGGGATGGAGGTCCTCGCGCAGGATGACGTCGAGCACCGACAGCTTGCTCTCCTCCTTGGTGCGGAATGAGGACGGCTCGTCCAGCACCTCGCCGTCGCGGTTGCCGAGGATATTGGTCGAGAACCAGCCCTTCAGGCCGAGCATGCGCGCCTTGAGGCCGGGCGCGATGATCGTCTTCATCAGGGTCTGACCGGTTTTGAAATCTTTACCACAGATGGGCACGCCGCGGTCGTTGGCCAGCTCGACCAGGGCCGGGATGTCGGCGGTCAGGTTGGGGGCGCCGTTGGCGTAGGGAATACCGAGCTTCAGCGCCGCGTAGGCATACAGCATGCTCGGCGCGATGGCCGGGTCGCTGTTGCGAAGCCCGGCCTCGAAGGCCTGCAGCGACTGGTGCACCGGCTGCGGCTGCAGGAAGCTCTCGGTGCTGCCGCACCAGATCATCACCAGGCGATCGGCGCGTTGGCGGGCGCGAAACTCCTCGATGTCGCCCATCAACTGCTCGGCCAGCGCCATTTTCGACGCCGCCTGCTTCACGTGTGGGCCGTTCAGGCGCTTGACGTAGGTGGGGTCGAACGCCGCCGGCCAGGGCCGCACCGCCTCGAGCTCGTCGCGCACGGCGTGCAGCTGCGTGGCGTCGAGCACGCCGGCCTTGAGGGCGCTCTGGTAACAGGTGTCGGGAAAGATGTCCCAGGCGCCGAAGGCGAGATCGTCGAGACCGGCCAGGGGCACGAAGTCGCGGATCAGCGGAGTGCGGTTGTCGGTACGTTTGCCGAGCCGGATGGTGCCGAGTTGGGTCAGCGACCCGATCGGCTGTGCCAGTCCCTTGCGCGCCAACTCGACGCCGGCGACCAGCGTGGTGCTGACTGCGCCGAGACCTGGCAGCAGAACTCCGAGCCGGCCGGCGGCAGGAGCGATGCGCGCGGCGGTCATGGCGCGAGGTGCTTAAAGGGTTCGATCCCGCAAGGCAAGGTAGCGGCGCGGTGTGCGCCTTGACTTGCCGAACCGCTTCGGGAACGGTCGCGCGCATGGGTTGGTGGGGAGGTGAGCGGTGAGAGCGGGCGTCGCACTGCTTGTGGCCGTTCTGGTCGCGGTCGTGGCGAGCGTCTGGTGGTTCAAGCTCGAGCCCGGCCCGCCGACGGTGACGTTCACGTCCGACGCGGCGCTGTTCGGTCGCACTGCCGCCGGTGAGGTGACGGTCACCGCCGCCGGCCGTCCACCGCTGCGCTGGGTCGAGATCCGCCTCACCGCCAACGGCCAGACGGTGCCGCTGGCGCGCGAGGAGTTTCCCGCCGACACCGCGCCGCGTCAGGCGACGGTGAAGTTCAACGCCGACCTCACCTCCAGCAACCTGACCGAGGGGCCGGCGACGCTCGAGGTCGCGGCCGACACCTACGCCTGGCACCTCTTCGGCGGGGCCCGCGGCAATGCCGTCAGTCGCGCGGTCGCGATCGACACCACGCCGCCGCGTATCGACCTGCTCACCACCCAGCACAACCTGCGCCTGGGCGGCGCCGGCCTGGCGTTGATGCGCGTCAGCCCCGACGCGACCGCGGTCGAGGTGGTCGTCGACCACTACGTCTTTCCCGCTGTGCGCGGCTATTTTGCCGACCCGGACGCCACTCTGGTGCTGTTCGCCGTCCCGCAGGACCTGAGCGTGGCGGCGCAACCGCTGGCGCGCGCCAGCGACGCCGCCGGCAACACCACCGAGGTGGCCCTGCCGGTGACGATCAAGGACCGCAAATTCCCGGAGCGGCAGATGGCGCTCGACGACGCGTTCCTGCAGCGCAAGGTGCCGGAAATCCTCGCCAAGGTGGGCAAGCCTGTGCCGACCAACCTGCTCGAGGGCTATCTCACCGTGAACCGCGACGTGCGCCGCGAGTCGGAGGAGAAGCTCGACGCGGTGACGGCCAGGTCGGCGAACGAGCCACTGTGGACCGGTCCCTTCCACCGCCAGTCGAACGCCGCGCCGATGAGCGCCTTCGCCGATCGCCGCGTCTACATGTACCAGGGCCAGGCGGTCGATCGGCAGACGCACCTCGGCTACGACCTTGCCTCGCTCAAGCGCGCTCCGGTCGAAGCCGCACAGGCCGGCGTGGTGGTGTTCGCCGGCTACCTCGGCATCTACGGCGACGCGGTGGTGATCGACCACGGCTTCGGCGTCGCGACAGTCTACGGGCATCTGAGCAGCCTGGCGGTGAAGGAAGGGCAGCACGTCCAGGAGGGCGAGACCATTGGGCAGACCGGTGAGACCGGTCTCGCCGGCGGCGACCATCTGCACTTCTCGGTGATGTTGCGCGGTACGCACGTCGACCCGGTGGAATGGTGGGATCCGCACTGGCTGCGCGACCAGGTGACCAGCAAGCTGGCGACGCTCCCCGCCGCCAAGCCGGCGGCGGCTGTCGCCGCGGAATCGGCGCCGGCTGCGCCGCAGCCCACCGCGCATGCGCAAGCCGCACCCTGACGAGTTACAGGCGGCCGGTGAGCAGCGCCTGGCCGAATGGGGCGTGGCGACCGATGCGAGCGTCGCGGCCCTGATCGCCCTGCTGCACCGCGATGCGAGCGCCGACGTCGCCATCGCGCACCGTCTCGGCGCCATCGCGAGCGCCGAGAGTGCCGCGGCGCTCGCGACACTCGAACGCGAAACCACCGACACACAGCTGCGGCGCGAGGTGAAGCGCGCGCGTTATCGGCTGCAACAGCGGGGCGTCGAGGTGGCGGCGCCGGCGGCGCCCACGGCCCCGGCGCCGATCCTGGCGACCCCGATCGAAGGCTACCTCTCACCGCTCGACGGCCGCGGCGACCAACTGGTCTGGCTGGTGAAGCCGCAGCCGAGCGGCGCCTTGCACTTCTTCGCCGTGCTCAACGACCCCGACGGGCTGCGCGAGGTGGCGCTGCACGCGGTGACGCGCAAGGCGCTCAAGGCGTTGCGCGGCGAGTTGGAGCGTCGTCACGAGGTGCGCCTGGTGGCGGTCGACTGGCACTACGCCGACTTCCTCGTGCGCCGCGCCTTCGACTGGGCGCGCGCGCGCGACGCCCGCATGGATGGGGACTACCCGGCGCTGCGCGCCCAGTTCAGCCGCCAGCCGGCGCCGAGTGAGCGTCCGGGCACCAACCTGCCGGCGATCGACAACGCGGCGACCGATGATGCCGCCGCGCTCGCCGCGTCCGCCGAGATGCTCGGCGAGCCCGAAATGCGCACCTGGTTCCGGCCGCTGGAGGAGTTGCAGCCGTCGCTCGAAGAGATGTCGAGCGTACGGGAGAGCCCGCTGGTGCTGAACGAGATGCAGCAGCAGGAGCGTTTCGAATCGATCATCCAGCGCGCCGTCGACGAGTTGTTCGGCGGCGCGCAGCGCGACAGCTGGAGCCGTCGCTTCGCCGAGCAGGCGGTGTATTTCGCCGCCACCCGCCGGCCGGCGCGCGCCGCGCAGGCGTTGGCGGCGAGCGCCGCGCTGCAGCGCGGGGTCGCGGCGCACGAGGTGCCGGTCTGCGCCCAGATCGTGCGCGCCAGCCTGGCGATGTATTTCCAGATGGCGATGCAGCGCGAGCAGGAACGCCAGCAGTCCTCGTTGGTGATGACGCCGCAACAGGCGGCGGCGCAGCGCCGCCGTCCGCGCTGACGCGCGGGCTCAGAGCGTGATCGTCAGCCCGTCGCTGGCGAGCTCTTCGGTGACCTCGTCGCGCCGCGCGTGCACTTCCCGCCCGAGGTGCGAGAGCACCAGGCGCTTGCAGCCGAAGCGCGCGCGCTGCGCGGCGATGCGCGGGTAATCGAGGTGGAAGTCCACCCGCGTGTCGAAGAAACAGCATTCGCAGATGAACAGGTCGGTATCGCGCGATTGCGTCACCAGCGCCTCGGTCCAGCCGGTGTCGCCGGAGTAGAGGACCGTCTTGCCGGCGGTGGACAGCCGGTAGCCGAGCGACACCTCGACCGGTTGGTGCGGCACCGGAAACGAGACGAGGTCGATGTCCTTGATCGGCGTGCGGCCGTCGCCATTCAGCTCGACGTAGTCGATCGGGAAGGGGAGCGGACGCGCCGAGATGTCGCGATACATGGCGCGAAACAACTCCGGCACGCGCGCCGCGGTGCCCGGCGGGCCGGTGATCGTCAACGGCCGGCTGCGCGGCTCGTCGAAGATCCAGCTCAGCAGGAAGAACGGCAGGCCGGCGAAGTGGTCGCCGTGCAGATGGCTGAGGCAGATGGCGTCGATCGCCTCGATCGACACCCCGTCGCGGCGCATGGCCAGCAGTGCCGAGGGGCCGCAGTCGAGCATCACCGTCGCCGACGGCGCCTGGATCAGGTAGCTGGCGTGGCAGCGGGCGCGCGCGTTGAACGCGTCGCCCGTGCCGAGAAATCTCACCGTCACGCTCACCGTCGCCTCGTGTCGCCCGCCTTATCGCGCCTCGCCGCGCACTTTGCCATGCCTCAGGCGCGCGGTCGCGCCAGGCGGTCGAGCTCGCGCAGCACCACCAGGACCGCCGGCAGGGTCGGCTGCGGCGTCGCCTTCAGGTCGCCGATCAGTCCGGCGATTCCATCCACCGCATCGCGCCGCGTCTCGCAGTACGCGGCGATGGCTGCCTCGACCGATGCCTCGTTGCGACGCTCCGCCAGGATCGCGCCGGTGATCAGGCGGCGCGACTCCAGCAGATCCTCCAACAGGCCGACGGCGGCGCGCGGCGCCCAGCGATCCTCGTCCCCGAGCGTCGACGGCATCATCTGCCGCAGCCAATCGAAGCCGAGCGCCGCGCCGAGGTGGAGGTAGGTCGCCGCGGCCATGTCCAACGGGACGCGCGCCGCGGCTGCCACCTGAGTGATCTCCAGCATCTCGTCGAGGCATGACAAGCGCACCAGGCGCTCGGCGAGCGGCTCGGCGATGCCGAGACCGCTCAGGCCGGTCACCTCGGCCGCGTGGGCCTCGCCGCGCACCGCCGGCAGCAGGGCGGGCCACAGACGGCCGAGCTCGTCGATCGCACCGCCGAAGGTCTGGCGCAGGGCGGCGAGCGGTTGGGCGCTCGGCACCCGGTCGACCAACCAAAGGGTGGCGCGCTCCAGACCGTCGGCGAGCAGGCGGGTGGCGCGCTGCGCTGCCGCATGGCTCAACCGCCCGTCGATGGCGTCGAGCTCGGCCTCCAGTGCGGCGCCGTCGCCAAGCAGCCGGGCGCCCACCCAAGCGTGCATCACGTCGAGCACGTCGTGCCCGCTGTCGCGCACGCTGCGCACCAGGAAGGTCATGCCCATGCCATCGACCAGGCGATGTGTCAGCTCCAGCGACACGATCTCGCGGCGCAACGCGTGGCGGCGCAGCGCGGCGGGGAACTGCGTCGCCAGGGCGCCAGGGAAATAGCCGATCAGAAGCGGCTCGAGCTCGGGATCGTCGACCAGCGACGACTGCAGCAGGCGACGGCGGAGATCGAGCTTGGTATGCGCCAGCAGCACCGCCAGCTCCGGCCGGGTGAGGCCGCGGTAGACGCCGCGCCGCAGCCGCAGCGCATCGCGCGACGGCAGCTGCGCGCGCGCGCGGTCGAGCCCGGCCTCGCCTTCCAGGATGGTGACCAGATCGCGGAACGCGGCGAGTTGGGTGCGCGAGCGCAGCTGGTCGGCGGACAGCGCGCGCGCCTGACGGCGGTTGTGTCCGAGCACCGCGTCGCACACCGGCTCGGCCAGCTCGGTCAGCACACGGGCGCGGGTGGCCGCGGTGAGCTCGCCCCCGGCGGCGAGCGGCTGCAGCGCGATCTTGATGTTCACCTCGTGGTCGGAGCAGTCGACTCCGGCCGAGTTGTCGATCGCGTCGGTGTTGATGTGGCCGCCGGCGAGTGCGTACTCGACGCGCGCTCGCTGGGTCAGGCCGAGGTTTCCGCCCTCGACCACCACCGTGGCGCGCAGCTCGCTGGCGTCGATGCGCACGCTGTCGTTGGCGGGATCCGCCACTGCCGCGTGCGTCTCGTCGCTCGCCTTGACGTAGGTGCCGATGCCGCCGTTCCACAGCAGGTCGACCGGCAGGCGCAGGATGGCCTGCACGATCGCGTCGCCGGAGGGGGCCGCCGCCTCGAGCCCGAGCAGGCGGCGCGCTTCGACGCTCAGCGGGATGGCCTTGGCGTCACGCGCGTAGGTCCCGCCGCCGGCGCTGAACGCCGCCGGGGCGTAGTCGGCCCAGCTCGAACCGGGCAGGGCGAACAGCCGCTCGCGCTCTCGCGCCGCGCGCTCGGGATCGGGCGCCGGGTCGAGGAAGACATGGCGGTGGTCGAATGCCGCCACCAGCAGGATGCGGCGCGAGCGCAGCATCCCGTTGCCGAAGACGTCGCCGCTCATGTCGCCGATGCCGGCGACGCGCACCAGGTCGCGGTCGAGGTCGCGCTCCAGCTCGCGGAAGTGCTGGCGGGCGCACTCCCAGGCGCCGCGCGCGGTGATGCCGAGGCGCTTGTGGTCGTACCCGTGGCTGCCGCCCGAGGCGAAGGCATCGCCGAGCCAGTAGCCGCGCCGCTCGGCGAGCGCGTTGGCGCGGTCGGAGAATGCGGCGGTGCCCTTGTCGGCGGCGACGACGAGATAGGCGTCGTCACCGTCGTAGCGCAGCACTTCGGGCGGGTGGACGACCTGCCCGCGCTCGCGGCTGTCGGTGATCGACAGCAGCGCGTCGATGAAGGCGTCGTACGCCGCGCCGACGCGCTCGCCGTCGGGCGTGTCGGCGCCGCCGCCGGTGAGCACGAAGCCACCCTTGGCGCCGACCGGGACGATGACGGCGTTCTTCATCACCTGGGTGCGCATCAAGGCCAGGATCTCGGCGCGGAAGTCGTCCGGCCGATCGCTGAAGCGGATGCCGCCGCGCGCCAACGGGCCGCTGCGCAGGTGCACCCCCTGCAGTCCGACGCCGTGCACCCAGACCTCGATCGCCGGGCGCGGGGCCGGCAGGTGGGGCAGCCGTGTCGCGTCCAGCTTGAGCGCCAGCGGTGCGCCGGGCGCGCTGCTGTAGGCGTTGGTGCGCACGGTCGCGGCGACCGCCGCGCCCAGGGCGCGCAACGGGCGATCGTGTCGCAGGCTGGCGACCGCCGCCAGCCGCTCCCGAAAGGTCTGCTCGGCGGCGGCGACCGGACCCTTCAGGCGGTCGGGCGGCGCCAACGTCGACGCGGCGGGGTCGAAGCGAGCGGCAAACCACGCCGCCAGCGCCGCGGCGCAGGACGGAGCGGCGAGCAGCGCTGCGCGCACCGCCTGCCGCGAGGCGAGCCCGGTCTGGTGCGTGTGATCGACATAGGCGCGCAGGACGCGTACCGCCCGCCAGTCGAGCCCGGCGGACAGGATGAGGGCGTTGAGCGCGTCGTCGATCGCCAACCCGGTGCGCATCGCGTGCAGCGCCGCGATCAGCGGCGGCCCGACGCGATCGGCGTCGACCACGTCGGGCACGGCATCGACGCTGAACGTGTGGCGGCTGATGCGTCCCTCGGGCAGCACCAGCTCGACGATCTCCTGGCCGAGCACGCGCAAGCCGAGGTGCTCGAGCGTCGGGACGAAATCGCTCAGCGCCAGCGTGGCGTCGCGCAGGAACAGTCGGAGGGCGAGCGCAGCGCCGTCGCGTCCGGGCAGCAACTCGATCTGCTCGCGGCCGCTGGCGAGCAGCGCCTCGATACAGCGCACGTCACCGGCCGCGGCGCCCGGATCGGTCGCCGCCTTGTAGGCCGGCGACAGGGCGCGCCCGTAGCGCGATGCCAGCCGCTCCGCCTCGCCGCGCGAGGCCTCGGCGGCGAGCGCGTCGCGCAGGCCCTCGTCCCAGGTCTGCAGCAAGTCGCCGAGCGCCTCGCGCAGCGTCTCGACCGGGGGGGCGGCGAGGCGATCGGGAGCGACCACCGCGTGGTAGTGCAACCGCGCCACCGGTCGCTCGTCGAGCGCGAGCTCTTCGAGCAGCAGTGGGCCGTCGAGAACGCGCGCCACTGCCGCGCTGACCCGCGCATGCAGCGCGGTCGAGAAGCGCGCGCGCGGCACGATGACCAGCGCAAACAGGCCGCGCCCGTGCGCGTCGGCGTGCAGTCGGACGTCCGGTTGGGCGGTGCCCTCGGCGCGCCGGATGGCACGCAGCGTCTCCTGCACGTCGTCGAGGCGGCAGGCGAGGAGCAGCTCGCGCGGCAGGCTGTCGAACAGCGCGCGCAGCTCGCGCCAGTCGTGCGACCCCTCCAGCGCTCCCTCGCGCGCCAGGATGGCGGCGAGCCGGCGGCGCAGCAGCGGCGTCTCACTCGCCGGCTCGGCCTTGGCCTGGGTGGTGAACAGGCCGAGGAACCGCTGCGCACCGACCACCTGTCCGTCGCCGTCGACCTCCTTGATCGCCAGGTCGTCCATCGGCGCGCTGCGATAGACCGGGCTGCGCGCGGTGGTGCGGGAGACGCTGAGCAGCGGGGGACGGTCGATCCGATCGACGAGCGGCGGCGGGAGCGCGACTGGCGCCGCCCAGCGCGAGCGCTCGGGGTCGCGCAGCAGGCCGAGGCCGCTGTCGGCCCGGACGGCGGCGAGCCGCTCGCCCGGCGTGTCGCGCAGCGCGTACTCGCGATAGCCGAGCAGCACGAAGCGCTCGTCCTCCAGCTGCTCGAGCCAGGCGGCGATCTCCTCGCGCTCGTCGTCCCAGGGCGGTGGCAGCGCGCTGGCGCGCAGCCGCGCCACCGTGCCGGCCAGCCGCTCGCGCAACGCGGCGTGGTCGCCGGTGACCAGGATGAGCGCTTCCAGATGATCGGCGAGCTGCCGCTGCCAGCGCGCGTCGGCGGGCAGGTTGGCAGCCTCGACGTGGACGAACGACTCGCGCGTCCCCTCGTCGTCGGCGGCGGCGAGCTGCGTCAGCGAGCCGTCGCTGCCGCGGCCGACGCCGAACTGCGGATGCAACAGGCGCTTCACCTCGCCGCCATTCGCTTCCAGCAGCGCGGTGATGGTGTCGACGATGAAGGGCCGATCGTCGAGCACCGTCTCGATCACCGTCACCGGCGCCGTCCAGCCGTCGCGGTCGGTGAGCGGCGTGAAGACGCGCAGCGCCAGCGGCCCGCGCGCGCGGGTGCGGAAGAAGCTGAAGGCGCCACCGGCCATCGCCGCCAGCGCGCCGCTGTCCGGCGCGGCGTCGAGCGGCGGCTGCGCATGCGCGAAGAGCGCGCTCGCGAAGCGGTCGAGCAGCGCATGATCCTCGGTCGGAAAACGCTGGCGCAGGAGGGCGAGGACCGCCGACAGGCCGCCTGTCTCGGGTGCCGGAGTCGGCCGCTCCTGGCGGCGCTCCATCAACTGCGCGATGGCCTTTTGCAGCTGCGCCATTGTGGGGGAGGAAACCCGGCCGGCGCCTTAGTCGGCGGCCGGCGGCAGGTCAAACTGTACCCGCTCTCCGCCGGTATGCCAGCCGAGCGCGGTGAAGAACGGGCGTGCGCCCTCCGCTGAGCGGCGCGTCGCCAACTGCTGACAGCCGCGTCGCCGCGCGCGCGCGATCGCCGCGTTGGCGAGCGCGCGGCCAACGCCCAGGCGCCGCCTCTGCGGGTGGACGACCAGCAGCTCCAGCATCGCCTGGGGCGCGGCGAGCAGGTGACGCGCGTAGGTGACGTGCACGACGCCGCACACGGCGTCGTCGATGCTGGCGAGGTAGAGGTCGGCGCCGAGGTCGGCGACCAGGCGCCGGAAGCGGCTGCGCAACGCGCGGTCGTCGGCGCGCACGGCCAGCTCGGCCGCCGCGAGCAGGCCGGTGAGCGCCTCGAAGTCGGTCCGGCGGACCCGGCGCAGGCGGATGGGCCGAGACCGCATGGTCGTCCTGCATAGCACAGCCGCCTGAATGGGCCACGCGAGATTGAGTGAGTTGGCGGGTCGGACATGCTCTAGTCGCCGGCAATGGAGTCGGAACCGGAGCACGGCGAGCCGCTGCAGGTCACCACCGGCGAGATGGCCTACGGGCCGCATGCCGTGGCGCGCCACGACGGCAAGGTGCTGTTCGTGCGCGGAGCGGCGCCGCACGAGGCTCTCGAGGTGGTGGTGCGGGAGTCGCACGAGCGCTTCGCCTTCGCCGAGGTGACGCGGGTGCTGCACGCGTCGCCGCTGCGCCGTCAGCCGCCCTGTCCACTGCTGCCGCGCTGCGGCGGGTGTCCCTGGCAGCACCTCGAGTACGCGGCGCAGCTGGCGGCCAAGCAGAGCATCGTGCGCGAGCAGTTGCGTCGCCTGGCCGGCCTGGACGTCGAGGTCGCCCCGGTGCTGCCCTCGCCGCGCGAGTACGGCTATCGCCGGCGCATCAAGCTGCGCGTCGACCATGGGGTGGTGGGCTTTCACGCCGCCGCGTCGCACACGCTGGTCGAGGTCGCCCACTGCCTGCTCGCCGAGCCGCAGGTGGACGCGGCGATTCCGTCCGCCGTTGCGCTGGCTGCGGCGCTGCCCGGGATACGGCGCATCGAGCTCAGCGGCGGCGGCGCCGGCGGGCGCGTCGTCGCGGCGGGCGAAGTGGAGGGGGCGCTGCGCGACGCCGACGCGGCGCGCGCGCAGGCGTGGCTCGCCGCCCATCCGGGGATCGCCGGCCTGGCGCTGCGCGGCCGCGGCTGGGCGCGCGCCTGGGGCGACGTCGAGGTCGCGGCCGACCCGGAGGATGGCACCGCCCTGCGCGTGCGCGCGCCGGGCTTCACGCAGGTCAATACCGACGCCAACCGGCTGCTGGTCGATGCGGTGATCCGGGCGGTGGCACCGCGTCCGCAGCTGCGCGTCCTCGATCTGTATGCCGGCGCCGGCAATCTGTCGCTGCCGTTGCGCCGGCGGGGGGCACTGGTGACGGCGGTCGAGCAGGAAAGCCGTGCCGCCGCCGACGCGCGCGACAATGCCGCGCGCACGCCGGGCCCGCGACTCACCGTGCTCACCGAGCCGGCCGAACACGCCGTCGCCCGGCTGGCCGCCGCGGGCGAGCGCTTCGACGTCGTCCTCCTCGACCCGCCGCGCGCCGGTGCCGCCGCCTGTCTGGCGGGGCTGCTGCGGCTGCGCGCACCGCGCCTGGTGTACGTTTCCTGCGACCCGGCGACGCTGGCGCGCGACCTGAAGCGCCTGCGCGCGGCCTATCGGATCGCCCATGTGCAGCCGATCGATCTGTTTCCGCACACGTATCACGTCGAGACGGTGGTGCAGGCAACACTGTCTTGCGACCCCCCACCCCCCGGTGTATCGTCCGCGCCGCGTCATGAGTCGACTGCTCCGCCGCGTCGCCGCCGGTCCTGACGCAGATGCGCGTGCAGAGGTGTGAGACCTGATGGCCAAGCCGCCGAAGTCGCTTGCCCCGAAAATCACCATCATTCCGGGGCGCGGGGTCTCACAGACCATCAACTATCTGCTCAAGGATCGCGACGAGCTCGACTGGCTGGTGGCCGTCGGGCGGAACAAGGAAGGCGAGATCTTCTTCTACGACACCGGCGGCGACATCATCGAGGACCTCGGGACGCTGGAGTACCTGAAGGAACGCATCGCCCGGGCGCACTTCGGCGACGAGCCGGAGTGACGCATGGCGTCGCCGGCGCCGAGCAACTGGCGCAGCGACCGGCATTTTGGTCGTCACGATGGTGACGCCGACACGTCACTCGCGAGGTCGGGTGTCGTGGAAAGCGCCGGGTGGTCGCGGGCACGGTCTTGGCTAACACCCTCCCCAGTCCTGGCTGGACGGGAGGTGGTGCATGGAAGATCTGCGCAAACAGGCGAACGACCTGCTGGTGTTCTACGGTAAGATGCAGAACCGGCTGTCGCAGGCCGGGGTGACCGACACCGGTTCGCTGGTCACCATGTTCAAGCAGCTCGAGCGCGGGCTCGAGGCGGTCTCGCTCGACGACCTCGACCCGGCGATCCAGGAAGTGACCCGCCTAGTGGATTCGCTCAACCGCATGCAGGGCGACCTGCAGGTCCTCAAGGACCTGAAGATGCGCGTCGAGAAGACCAAGGCGGCGATCGGCGCGCGACCCGAGGACCAGCCGGCCGGCAACGGACGTCGCGCCGCCTGAGCGACGCGACGTCGGGCTCGCCGTTCAGCTCGACGGCGGCGAGATCTGCCGCGGTTCAGGCGTCGGCGGCGGATCGAACAGGTCCGACAGCCGCACGCGCCGGTAGGATTCGGGCACCTCGAAGGCGGAGGCCGGCACGTCCTCCTGCTTCACCGCGGTGGCGACCCGCTCGTAGCCGCCGGCCAGGTGGTGCACGATATTGCGCAGGACGAAGCCGCGCTCGATCATGCTGCGGTACTGCGCATCGTGGTAGAGCGCGTTGTACTGCTTGGCGGACTTGCCCATCATCGCCGCGCCGGTCGTCTCCTGCTGCGCCAGGAAGCGGGCCGCGTCGAGATCGGCCGACACGTTCAGGCCGGTGGCCAGCCACAGCTCCTGGAAGAGCTCGCCGTCGACCTTCACCTCGAACTTCTCGGTGTCGTAGCCGGCGATCTTCTCGTGCTGCCCGGTGCTGGTGATCGACACCGGCAGTTGCTTGGCCTGCTCGAGGGCCTCCTTCTCCTTCCGCGCGACGCGCTCCTTGTGCGACTCGTCGCCGCGCTCGGCAGCCTTGTTCTTCATCTTCTCCGACATGCCCATCGCGGCGACGCGGTCGCTCATCACCTGCTTCCTGTGCGCCGACATCTCGCTGACGTAGTCGTTGACCGGGCCGCCCCAGAACGTCTGCTTGCGCGGGTTGAGCAGGGTGAACCGATCGGTGGCGTAGTCGGTGATCGTCACCACATCCGGCTGTTGCATGCGCACCTTGTTGCCGCTGATCGACTGGACGGCCGGCTGCGTCGCCATGCGCTCGCCCCTGGCGTTCACCGCCGTCGTATTCCAGTCGATGACCCACCCGGCCTGCGCCGCCACCGGCAGCAGCAGCGAGCCCAGCCCCAAGAACGCCCTGCAAATCGCGCGCGACATCAACACCGTCCTCCACTCAATGATGACCGGCGACTCTAAAGGTGGGTGCTCGGCAAGTCAATTTTCGCGCTTCAGCGCAACGCGCTGGCCTGGCCGACGATCGTCTTGGTGCCGTCGTCCTTGGCGCACCACACATCGACCGGCACGCGCCAGCGACTCCCCTCGCGGATCGGCTCGCGCGCGCTGCCGCCGGTGCTGATCGCCTCCTCGCCCCAGAGGACGTTGACCAGGCTCACCTGCAGTTGTCCGCCGGCCAGCCAGCCGAGCCCGAAGGCGCGCGTCATCAGCTCCGAGATCAGGCAGATCGAGAGCATGCCCTGCACCACCACGTCGGGGAATCCGAGCGCCCGCGCCATCTCGCGGTCGGTGTGGTAGTTCTTCACCGGACCGGAGAAGGCCTCGCACATCGCCAGCGAGACGACGCGACGGAACTCGGGCAGCGCCGCGCCGCCGGGCGCGATCTCGAAGCGGCGTTCGCTGCGCTGCTCGCGTGACTTGTCGAGCACGATCTCGTCGGCCGGGATGTCGGCGAGGAAGCTCTGATGGGTGCGGCTGCGCTGCAGCCAGCGGCCGTCGTCGTCGGTGATCAGGATCTCGTTGACGATGTAGTCGCGGTCGCGCTTGCGATAGCGCGAGACCACGGTCGAGCGCGTGCGCACCGCCTGGCCGAGCGGCATCGGCGCGAACAGCTCCCACTCCTGCTTGGCGTGCAGGTTGCCGATCAGGTTGGGTAGGTACCAGCCGAGGTCGCGGTAGACCTCGGAGTGGTAGAGCAACGCCGGCGCGAACGGGCCACCGGCGGTCGTCTCGCGGTACAGCGGGTGCGAGTCGCCGGTGCCGGCGGCGTAGTGGGCGACGTCCGCCGCGCTCGGGATGGTGCGGCGGCCGCCGAGATCGCGGCCGACGTAGACCTCGCCAGGGGCGTAACCGAGTGCGTCCATCACCGCGGACCATAGGGAAGCGGCGCCGGCGGCGTCAACGCGCGCCGGCGGTTGCGAGTCGCCGCGCCGCCGCGCTAGGTCTCTCGCAGTCGCTCGCCATGCTCACGCTGATCGGAGTCGCCGTCGTCGCCGTGTCCGTCGGCGTGCTGGCGTACCTCGGCAGTCTCCTGTGGGGCGCCGCGCGCGGGCCGCTCGGGGCCTATCTCGAGCGCCAGCAGTTCGAGCGCCATGTCGCGCGCGCGCAGCGCGGCGACCGCCTGCTGCGCGAGGGCGATCTGGGCGGCGCGCTGGCCGAGTTCGAGGCGGCGCTCTACCCGCATCCGCCGCACGCCGCGGCGATGGCCCGCGCGGTCGCCAACCACCATACCGGCCTGCTCAGTCGGCTGATGGCGGCGGCCGACTCGGTGCAGGGGCAGCGGGTGCGGCTGATCTCGCTCGCCAAGGCGGATCGCCTGTTCCACGAACGCGCCGCGCTGCAGCAGCGCTACGTCGCCCTGCGCCAGAGTGGCTCGCGCCAGCGCCTGCGGCAGCTGGAGCAGGACTTCCGCGCCAACACCCGCGAACTGCGCGCGACGCTGAGCGCCTTGAGCGCCGAAATTGCGACCACGCGTGCGGTTCGCTACCACTGACCGACCATGTGGGCGAGAGAGCTTGAGGTGGCGGTCGCGGCCGCGCGCGAGGCCGGTCGGGTCGTCAAGGAAGTCTACGAGCAGCCGTTCGAGGTGCGCGAGAAGTCGCACGACAATCCGGTCACCGAGGCCGATCTGCGCGCCAACGCGGTCATTCAGCGGCACATACAAGACGCCTTCCCGACCGACGGCTGGCTCTCCGAGGAGACCGGCGATTCGAGTGCGCGGCTGGCGTGCCGGCGCACTTGGATCATCGATCCGCTCGACGGCACCAAGGAGTTCACCCAGCACATTCCGGAGTTCTGCATCTGCATCGCGTTGGTCGACGACGGCGATCCGGTGGTCGGCGTCGAGTACAACCCGATCACCGACGAGCTGTTCGCCGCCGCGCGCGGGCACGGCATCACGGTCAACGGGGTGTCGGTGCGCCCGACCGCGACGGCCGACGTCGCGCAGGCGCGGGTGCTGGCCAGTCGCTCGGAAGACAAGCGCGGTGAGTGGGATGCGTACAAGTCGCGCATGCGTGTCGAGCTCACCGGGTCGGTTGCATTCAAGCTGGCGCTGATCGCCGCCGGCCGCGCCGACGGCACCTTCAGCCTGACGCCGAAGCACGAGTGGGACGTCTGCGCCGGCGCCGCGCTGATCCTCGAAGCCGGCGGGCGGATCACCGACTGCCACGGCCTGCCGCTGCGCTTCAATCAGACGCAGAAGCCGTTGCTCCCCGGCATCATTGCCACCAACGCAGCGCTGTTCGAGCCGATCCGCGCCGTGATCGCCGAGGTCGAGCCGACGCGCAAGCCCTAGCCGCGGCGGGCGCGCGCCGCGCTGGCGACCAGCCCGGGCAGGTCGGACATCACGCCGTCGACGCCGAGGTCGAAGAGGCGCGCGATCTCGGCGGCGTCGTTCACCGCCCAGACGTGCACCTCCATGCCGGCGCGATGCGCGGCGGCGACGAACGCCGGGGTGACGATCTCGATGCCCTCGAAAGCGGCCGGCACCTGGAGCGCGCGGCCGGGCGCGACGTAGTCGTCCCAGGCATCGGTGGCGACCCGCTCCATGAAGTGCCACACGTCGCCGACGCTCATGCCGGTCGCCACCCGATCGCCGACCGCGGCGCGGATGTCGGTCATGATCGCGTCGTGCTCGGCGGCGAGCAGCGTGCGATCGAGCGCGCCGGCGGCGCGCAGCACGGCGAGCACCGGCGCGACGATCGCCGGCGCCCCCTGCTTGATCTCGATGTTGAGGCATTGGGCCGGGAAGGCGGTCAGCACCTCGGCCAGGCGCGGCACGCGCACGCCCTGACCGCGATAGGGAAAGTGACGGCCGTCGGGAGTGAACTGCCAACCGGCGTCGAGCGCCGCGACCGCCGCCCAGGCGTGCTCGGACACGGGCCCGCTGCCGCTGGTGGTGCGGTCGAGCTCGGCGTCGTGCAGGACGACGATCTCGCCGTCGCGTGTCGCGTGCACGTCGAGCTCCAGGTAGTCGGCGCCGAGCGCCACCGCGAGGGCGAACGACGGCAACGTGTTCTCCGGCGCGACGCCACAGGCGCCGCGGTGACCGAAGACGCGCGGGCGCGGCGCGGCGAAGTAGCGCACGGCCGACTCAGAAGGTCAGCGTGATCGGGCCGACGCGACCGGCGAGCGCCAGGGGCGAGACGCCGGTCTCCGGCGCGGTCGGCGCCGCCGGCGAACCGGGGATGGCGCGCAGCCGCGCCTGCAACTGGCGGCGCGCGCGCGCGAAGACGTCGGGACTGACGGCGGCCGCGAGCTGCGCCGGGTACTGGATCGACAGCGGGTCGACGTATTCGCCGCGCTCGAAGATGGCGAAGTGCAGATGCGGGCCGGTCGCCAGGCCGCTCTGCCCGACCCACCCGAGCAGCTGACCACGCGCGATGCGCGCGCCGTTGGCGACGCCCGGCGCGATGCCCTGCAGGTGCGCGTACGCGGACACGAGCTCGTCGCCGTGGTCGAGCTCGATGTAGGTGCCGAAGCCGTTCTTCACGCCGGCGAAGCGCACCGCGCCGGGGCCGATGGCGCGCACCGGCGTGCCGGCCGGGGCGGCGAAATCGACGCCGTGATGCGGGCGGTTGGTGGCCAGGATCGGATGGAAGCGCGCCTCGGAAAAGGCGGAGGAGATGCGCGTGAACTCGAGCGGGAAGCGCAGCGGCGCGCCGTCCAGCTGGCGGCCCTGGTCGTCGACGTAGACGCCGGCCTCGCCGTCCTCTTCGGGCGCGATCCAGTAGGCGGAGGCGCTGTCGGCGCGCCCGGCGTACTCGACCGCCAGCACGCGGCCGGGGCGCAACGGCCGTCCGTCGAGCGTCGTGCGCTGCTCCCACAATACCTGGAAGCGATCGCCGCGGTGCAGGTCGGCTTTGAAGTCGAGCCGCCAGCTCAACAGATCGACGAGCTGCGAGGTCACCGCGTCGGGAATTCCAGCGCGCATCGCCGCATCCGGGAAGCTGCGGCCGACGCTACCGCGCGCCCCGACGCTGCGCACCCGCACCGGCTGCGGTTCGCGCCGCGCCTTCAGCCGGCCGGCGTTGCCGCGCTCGACCGCCAGCCGATCCTCGCCGTCGAGGTCGTAGCGCAACGCTACCAGGCGACCGCGCGCGTCGAGCTCCAGGCGCAGCGCGCGTCCGGCGACCAGGCGGGCGAGATCGACCACCGGTCGCGCCGCGCGCCGCCAGCGCGCGATCTCGTCGCTGGCGATGCCGTTCGCGGCGAGCAGCGCCGCGAAGCTGTCGCTCGGCGTGACGAGATGCACGACGCTGCGCACGCTGCCGGCGCGATCGCCGGCGGTGGCGCGCGGCAGCGCCGCGGCGCACACCGGCACCAACAGCATCGCGCCGATGACGACCTGCGCCGCGCGCGGCAGCACGCCCCTCCGCGCACTACACACGCCGGCCGCCGGGATGGTTCGGAACCACCCGTTCCCCCGCAGCCTCACTCGCATTTTGTGTGCCGGGACCCTGCCCGAGATCGCCGGCGGGGTCAAGAAACTTTGCCCGCGCCGGATGCGGCTGGTAGACGGGCCGCGATGGCGCGACGAGAGCCGCTCTGATGCGACGTGCGCTCGTCTGGTGCGGCGGCGTCGCGTTGCTGCTCGCCGCGGTGGCGGCGGGGGGTGCGTGGTGGGCGTGGCGCGCGCTGCACACGCCGGTCGCGCCCACGGCGCCGGGCATGGTGGTGGTGGTGCCGTCGGGGGAATCGTTTCGCGCCGTGACCAATCGGCTGCACGCCGCCGGCGTGCTGCCGCATCCGTGGCTGCTGGCGGCGTGGGCGCGCCTCACCGGCCTCGACCGCTCGGTGCGCAGCGGCGAGTTCCGCTTCGACACGCCGCGCTCGCCGCTCGAGGTGCTGACGCTGTTGCAGTCCCCGACCGACAGCGGCGCGTTGGTGACCATTCCCGAGGGCCTGACGGCGGAGCAGATCGCGGCGCTGCTGGAGGAGCGCGGCTACGGCGGCCGCGACGTCTTCCGCTGCGCGATGCAGGATGCCGCGCTGCTGCTGGAATTCGCGCTGCCGGCGAGCGGCGTCGAGGGCTTCCTCTTTCCCGACACCTACGCGTTCGCGCTCGCCACCCCACCGGTCGAGATCGTGCGCACGATGCTGACGCGCTTTCGCCAGCAAGCCAACGAGCTCGCCGCGCGTCGCACCGCCGCCGGGCTGAGCGAAGTGGACATGGTGACGCTGGCCTCGGTGATCGAGAAGGAGACCGGTCAGCCGGCGGAGCGGCCGCTGATCTCGGGCGTGTTCCACAACCGCCTACGCCTCGGCATGCCGCTGCAGTCCGACCCGACCGTGCTCTACGGCCGCGGCGCCGCGCGCGGACCGATCACGCGCGCCGACCTCGCGGCCGACAATCCCTACAACACTTACGTGCACAAGGGGCTGCCGCTCGGTCCGATCGCCAACCCGGGCCGCGCGGCGTTGGAGGCGGCGATCGCCCCGACCGCCACCGACGCGCTGTACTTCGTCTCCCGCAACGACGGCTCGCACACCTTCTCCGCGACGCTCGACGCGCACAATCGCGCCGTGCGCCTCTACCAGCCCAACCGCGACTGACGCGGATCAGCCCTGCTCGAGGCGCTCGAGCCTGGCGTAGAGCGCGTCGACCTCGCGCTTCAGGTTGGCGTACTGGCTGAAGACCTGCTGCGGGTTGGGGTGCACCTGGTAGAAGTCGGCGGTGTTGATCACCGCCGACACCTCGGCGAGGGCGCCTTCCTTCTCGCTGATCTCCTGCTCGAGGCGCTGCAGGTCCTTGGCGCGTTTGGCGGCGGCGCGCTGCTCACCCTTGTCGATCGGGCGGCGCGCCGCGCCGTTGGTCGCCGCCACCGCCGCGTTCGGCGCCGGCGCCGGCGTGTCGGGCAGCGGCGCGTCGTGCACCTCGATCGTCGCCGGCGCGGTGCCGGCGGCCTCGGCGGCCTTGCGCGCGACGTAGTCCTCGTAGTTCCCGAGGTAGCGCGTCGCGTGGCCGCGGCCGACCTCGATGATCTCCTGCGGCAGGTGGTCGAGGACGTAGCGATCGTGCGCCACCAGGACGAGCGTCCCGTTGTACTGCTGCAGCGCCTCGAGCAGTACCTGCTTGGCGGTCATGTCGAGGTGGTTGGTCGGCTCGTCGAGCAGCAGGCAGTTGGGCGGATCGAGCAGCAGCAGCGCCAGCGCCAGGCGATTGCGCTCGCCGCCGCTCAGCACCTTGACCTTCTTCTCCACCGCATCGCCGCTGAACAGGAAGGCGCCGAGCAGGCCGCGGACCTGTGGCACCATGTCGACCGGCGCCGCGTGTGTCGCCAGCGCCAGCACGGTGCGCTCGGGATCGAGCACGCGCGCCTGGTCCTGCGCGAAGTAGCCGACGCGCACGTTGTGCCCGACGTGGCGCGAGCCGCCGCTCAGCGGCTCGACGCCGGCGAGCAGCTTGATCAGGGTCGATTTGCCGGCGCCGTTCGGACCGACCAGTGCGACCTTGCGGCCGCGTTCGATCGACAGCGACAGGTTGTCGTAGACGCTCAGCGCGCCGTAGCACTTGGCGGCGTGGTCGAGGCGCAGCACCTCGCGACCACTGCGCTCGCATGCCGGGAAGCGGATGCGCAGCGAGGCGGAGCCGCCCTCGGGTGGGGGGATGCGGTCGAGCTTCTCCAGGTACTTGATGCGGCTCTGGACCAGCGTTGCCTTCGACGCCTGGTAGCGGAAGCGGCTGATGAACGCCTCGAGCCGCTCGATCTCCTCCTGTTGGGTCTTGTAGGCGGCCAGTTGCTGTTCGCGCTCGGCCTCACGGGTCTCGAGATACCGGCTGTACGGCGCCGGGTAGTCGGTGAGGCGGCCGCCGCACACCTCGGTGATGCGCGTCACCGTCACGTCGAGGAAGTAGCGATCGTGCGCGACCAGCACGACGGTGTGCGGGTAGTCGACGAGGAACTCCTCCAGCCAGTTGCGCGCCTCCAGGTCGAGATGGTTGGTCGGCTCGTCGAGCAGCAGCACGTGCGGCCGGCGCAGCAGCAGCTTGGCGAGCGCCAGGCGCATCTGCCAGCCGCCGGAGAACTCGCCCGCCTCGCGGGTGAAGTCGCCCGTGGTGAAGCCGAGGCCGAGCAGCACGCGCTCGGCCTGGCTCTCGCAGTCGTAGCTGCCTTCGACGTCCCAGCGCGCTCGCGCGTCGGCGTAGCTGGCCAGCACGGCGTCGTGCTGCGGATCATCGGCGGGCAGGGTGGCGAGCTGTTCCTCCAGGGCGCGGCACTCGCGTTCCAGGGCATAGACGCCGGCGAAGGCTTCGAGCGCCTCGGCCAGCACGGTGCGGCCGGAGGCGGTGAGCCCGTCCTGCGGCAGATAGCCGATCGTCCAGCCGCGCGGCGTGCTGATCACGCCGTCGTCGGGCTCTTCCAGGCCGGCGACCATGCGCAGCAGGGTCGACTTGCCGGAGCCGTTGGCTCCGACCAGGGCCACCCGCTCGCGTTCGGGCACCGACCAGTTGGCGCGCTCGAAGACGACCTGGCTGCCGAACCGGCGGCTGAGGTTGCTGACGCTCAGCATCCGTCGCGTCTAGCGGTCGGGTGTGGACCGGGCAAGGTGGCTGGCGGCGCCTTGCACTCTCGCGATACCTCTTCTATCCGCGCCAGCGAGGCTTCAGTGTCGACGCTGCTGCGCATCGCCGCATTCTATTCGCTCGCCTGGGCGATCCTCCTCGCCTGCCCGGGGATGCTGCCCCCCGCGCTCGACCCGGCGGGCCGCTCGCTGGAGCTGGCGGTCATGGGAGCCAACCTCGCCTTCGCGCTCCTGTTCTGGACCGCGGCCCGGGCCCCGGAGCGGGCCCGGCCGACGCTCTACGCGGCGCTTCTGGTGTTCGGCCTGCGGGCGGCGCTGGGCACCTATGAGGTGCTCTATACGCTGGAAGGGCCCGCCGCGGTGTGGCGACTGACCGACATGGTGCTCAGCCTGGCGCTGTTCGTCGGCGTGCTGAACTCGCTGCCCGGCGTGCTCGGGGCCGACGGCAGCGACGCCGCCTGACCGGCTCAGGTCGAGAACGACGAGCCGCACCCGCAGGTGCGGGCGGCGTTCGGGTTCAAGAACTTGAACCCGGCGCCGTGCAGGCCGGTGACGTAGTCGAGGGTGATCCCGGCGATATGCGGCCGGCTCGCCGCGTCGACGAAGATCCGCACACCGTTCTGCTCGAACACGGCGTCATCCGCGCCCGGGGTCTCGTCGAACGACAGTTCGTACTGCATGCCCGAGCAGCCGCCGCCGGAGACGCCGACGCGCAGGCCGAAGCCGACCGCGTTTTCCTTCGCCATCGTGACCTTGACCATTTCGGCGGCCTTCTCGGTGAGGATCACCAAGGGACCGGCAAGCGGCAGGTCGGCGGCGGTCTCGAGCGTCATCGGCAATGCTCCTTTGGATACCGAGAAGTGAAGATTTCCAAGCACCCTGCGTCACTACCTCCGCTAACGGCGGACGGGGAGCCAGTCAAGCAACCGCCGTGGCGCAACCTTGAATTAGCGGGAGTCATTTGCGTATACATGCGCGGTTTTCGCGACATGCCGTTCTCGCCACGATACTTGGTGGTGGTCAATCTGATTCTGCTCGCGTTGGCCGCCTATTCCGCCTCGTCCATCGTGGGAACGGCGCTCGCAGCCAGATTGATACCCCCCCCACAGGTCGATCTCGCTCCACCTCCCGCGCCCTTGACCCAGGAACCCTCCAAGCCGCAGGCCTACTACGCGCTGATTCCGAAGCGCGACATCTTCAATTCCGCCCCGCCGCCGGCGCCGGTGAAGGCGGCCGACCCGGCTCCGGTCGCCACCCAGCTCAAGCTCAAGCTGTGGGGCACGGCGGTGAACCTGACCGGCGGGTCCTACAGCATCATTGAGGACCTCGGGGCCCGGAAGCAGGGGGTGTACGGCATCAATTCGGGCGTTCCGGGCGGCGCCACGGTGAAATCGATCGAGTGGGACAAGGTCGTCCTGCTGCACAACGGCAAGGACGAGATCCTGGAGATCGAGAAGCCGACCATGGGCGGCCCGGGCAAGTCGGTGCCCGCCCAGGCGCCACCGGTGTCCCCACCCGGTGGGGCGAGCGACGGCAGCGGCATCCAGCAGACCGCCGAGAACGAGTACACGGTGCCGAAAACCGAAGTGGACAGCGCCCTGGAGAACATGAGCCAGCTGTTCACCCAGATCCGCGCCGTACCGCATTTCGAGGGCGGGGAGTCGGTCGGCTTCCGCCTGTTCGCCATCCGCCGCGGCAGCCTGTTCGACAAGATCGGCCTCAAGAACGGCGACATCCTGCGCAGCATCAACGGCCAGGCGATGAACGATCCGAGCAAGGCGATGAACCTGATCCAGGAACTGCGCGACACCACCAACCTGCGCGTCGAGGCGACGCGCAACCAACAGCCCGTGACGCTCACCTACAACATCCAGTGAGCCGAGCCCCAGCCGTGCGAGGATCTATGCAGTGGTTGCCCTCGGGGCTGTTCACCCTCGGCCTCGCCGCAGTGGTGTGCAGCGCGACGATCATCGTGGCGCAGCCACCGCCTGCCCCGCCCGCCGGCGCGCCCGCCGCGGCGCCGCGTGTTCCGGCCGTGCTCGGCGGCGCACCGTCCGCGCCCGCCGCCGCGGCCGACGCGCCGCC
>JANRJF010000069.1:0-8577 GCA_033764095.1 Deltaproteobacteria bacterium
GGTGGCTGATCGCGCGGCGGCGGCGCGGTGGCGGCGCGGCGCGCGGCGGGACGCGGGCGCGACGTTCCGGTCGGGCGCGGCGGACCGGCGTGGCGCAGCGCCTCGACCTCCTCCGCCTCGAGATGCCGCCAGGCGCCGGGCGACAGCTTGCCGAGCTTGAGCGGGCCGAAGGCGACGCGGGTGAGCTTCTCGACCGGCAGCCCGACCGTCTCGCACATGCGCCGCACCTGGCGGTTCTTGCCCTCGGCGAGGCTGATCGACAGCCAGGCCTTCTTCTCGCTCGCCTCCATGACGTGCACCGAGGCCGGGTTGGTGGTGCCGTCGGCGAGGCGCACGCCGCGCGCCAGGGCGCCGAGCTGACCGGGCGACGGCTGCCCCTTCACCTTCACGTGATAGGTCTTGCGCACGCCGTAGCGCGGATGCGTCAGGCGCAGCGCCAGCGCACCGTCGTTGGTGAGCAGCAGGAGGCCGGCGGAATGGTAGTCGAGGCGGCCGACCGGAAAGACGCGCTGGCGGACGCCGACCAGCAGGTCGCGCACCGTCGGACGGCCCTCCGGATCGGCGAGGGTGGTGACCACGCCGACCGGCTTGTGCAGCAGGATGTAGACCGCCGGCGCCGCCTGGCGCAGCGGCTTGCCGTCAATCGCGATCGTGTCCTTGTGCGGGTTCGCCTTCGTCCCCAGCTCGGTGACCGTCTTCCCGTTCAGCGTCACCCGCCCCTGCTGGATCAGCAGCTCCGCCGCTCGCCGCGAGCTCACTCCCGCCCGGCTGAGGATCTTCTGCAGTCGTTCGCCACTCGTCGGCGACGTCGTCGATGATCGTTTCATCCTCCGGCTCCTGCACCGGACCGATCTCTTTCAGCGCCGGCAACTGCGTCAGGTCGTTGAGCCCGAACACCTCGAGGAACTCGGACGTGGTCGCGTACATCAGCGGACGGCCGACCGCTTCCTTGCGGCCGGCGATCTTGACCAGCTTGCGCGCCAGCAGCGGGGTGATGGCGCGGTCGCAGTCGACGCCGCGCACCGCCTCGATCTCGGCGCGCGTCGCCGGCTGCTTGTAGGCGACGATGGCGAGCGTCTCCAGCGCCGCGCGCCCGAGCCGCGACGGGCGCTCGCGCAGCAGCGCGCGCACGTACTCGGCGTTGTCCGGCGCGCTGCGCAGCTGGAAGCCGCCTGCCACCGCCAGCAACTGCACGCCGCGCCCGGCCTGGTTGTACTCGCTCATCAGGCGCTCGACGGCGACGCGGATCTCCTTTGCCGTCGGCCCGGCGAGCACGTCGACCATGCGCTTCAGCGGCAGCGGTGCACCGGCCGCGAACAACAGGCTCTCGACGATGCCGTCCAACCGCTCGCGCGCCGGCGGGCCCTCGCCGCCGTCGATCGCCGCCGCGCCACTCATGCCCTCGTCCGTCACTGCCTCCACCGCGTCCTCCTCCACCTCGCCCTCGGGTCGGTCACTCATCGGGGGATCCCGCCGGCGCCGGCGCCGGCGTGCCTCCGTACTCATCGAGCAGGTCGATGCTCACCTGCGCCACGTCGTCGACCAGCAACGCGACGTCGATCGGGCCCATGATCTCGTCCTGCACCGCCTCGACGACGTGCTGCTTGATCAGCTCCAGCACGGCGAGGAAGGTCACGATGACGTAGCTGCGCGTCGGCGCCTCGCCGAACAGGGTGTCGAAGCGCACCGTGCGCGCCACCGCCAGCGTCTGCAGCAGGCCCTGGATGCGCGCCGGCAGCGACACCGCCTCGCCCTCGACCTGGTGCACCGGATCGGGCGCGGCGCGTTTGAGCACGATGGCGAACGCCTCGACCAGCTCCCACAGCGTGACCTTGACGCGCGGCACCGCGTCGGGATCCTCGGCGATCCCCTCGGCGTTGGCCTCGCGCGCGAAGGTGTCGCGGCGCAGCAGCGGCCGCTCGGCGAGCGACTCGGCCGCCTCGCGATAGCGCTGGTACTCCAGCAGCTGGCGCACCAGGTCGGCGCGCGGATCGGCTTCCTCGCCCTCCTCCGGCTCGGGGCTGGGCAGCAGCAGGCGCGACTTGATCAGCGTCAGCGTCGCCGCCATCACCAGGTACTCGCCGGCGATGTCGAGGCTCAGGTCGCGCATCAGGTCGAGATAGCCGAGGTACTGCTCGGTGATCTGCGCCACCGGCAGCTCGCGGACGTCGACCTCGTTCTTCTTGATCAGGTGCAGCAGCAGATCGAGCGGGCCCTCGAACTGGTCGAGCCGCACGCGGTAGGCGCCGGCGGCGCCGTTGCCTGCCGGGCGCGGTCCGTTGTCCGTCTCGGCGGCGGAGAGTTCCGGCTCGTCGCTCATGATCCGTCAGTTGAGCTGCATGGCGTCGCGCACCGCCGCCATGGTCTCGCCCGCCGCCGTCGTAGCGCGTGCGTTGCCGGCCGCCAAGACCTCGTCCACCACTCCGGGCTTCTGCTCCAGCGCGGCGCGCCGCGCGCGGATCGGCGCGAGGTCGGCGAGCACGTGCTTGATCATGATCTTCTTGCAGTCGAGGCAGCCGATGCCGGCGCTGCGGCAGCCCTCGGTGACCGTCGCGATCTCCTCCGGCGTGCAGTAGATGCGGTGCAGGTTGAAGGCCGGGCAGTCGGCCGGATCGCCGGGGTCGGTGCGCCGCACCCGCCGCGGGTCGGTCGCCATGCGGCTCAGCTTGGTGGTGATCTCGGCGTCCGACTCCGACAGGTAGACGGCGTTGTTGTAGCTCTTGCTCATCTTGCGGCCGTCGGTGCCGGGGATCCGGGGCGACTCGGTGAGCAGCGCCGCCGGTTCGGGGAAGACCGGCTTGTAGAGGTGGTTGAAGCGCCGCGCCACCTCGCGGGTCATCTCCAGGTGCGGCACCTGGTCGATGCCGACCGGCACGCCGGCGGCGCGGTAGACCAGGATGTCGGCCGACTGCAGCACCGGGTAGCCGAGCATGCCGTAGTTGAGCTGGCTCATCGCGGTGTCGTCGTCGTCGCCGCCGCTCAGCAGGCCGAGCTCGCGCGCCTGCTCCTTGATGGTCGGGTTGCGCAGCAGCCATGGGGTCGGGACGATCATCGACAGCAGCAGGTGCAGCTCGGCGTGCGCCGGCACCGCCGACTGGACGAACAGCACGACCTGATCGGGATCGAGGCCGGCGGCGAGCCAGTCGAGCACCATCTCGCGCGTGCTGGCGCGGATGCCGCTCGGATCCTGCCAGCCGGTGGTGAGCGCATGCCAGTCGGCGACGAAGAAGAAGCTCTCGGTCTCGCGCTGCAACGCGATCCAGTTGCGCAACGCGCCGTGCAGATGACCGAGGTGCAACCGGCCGGTCGGCCGGCAGCCGCTCACGATACGCCGTCGCTGGGTCATTCCTCCGCCCTGCTCCCCCCCGCCCGCGCTCACAGCAGCACCTGCACCACCGCGCGGCTGATCGGCACCAGCACCGTGCGCAGCGCGCCGCTGAACAGCAACGCCATGACGATGAGCATCCCATACGGCTCCAGGCGGGCGAACGCCAGCGCCGGCTCGCGCGGCAGCAGGCCGAACAGCACCCGCCCGCCGTCGAGCGGCAGGATGGGGATGAGGTTGAAGATCGCCAGCATGACGTTGATCTGCACCGCGATCACCGCGACGGTGACCGCCAGCTCGCCGGCCCGCGGCAGCAGCAGGTGCGCGGCGGCGGCGGCGAGCAGCGCCAGCACGGCATTGGTGGCCGGCCCGGCGATCGCCACCGCGACCATGTCGCGCTTGGGGTTGCGCAGGTTGGCGAAGCGCACCGGCACCGGTTTGGCCCAGCCGAACGGCGGCAGATGGGCGATCGCCAGCAGCACCGGCAGGATGACGCTGCCGAACGGATCGATGTGCGACAGCGGGTTCAGCGTCAGCCGCCCCGCCCTGGCGGCGGTGTCGTCGCCGAGGCGGTAGGCGACCAGGCCGTGCGCGATCTCGTGCAGGACGACAGCGATGATCAGCAGCGGCGCGACGATGGCGATCTGGAGAACGACGGACTCGGGCACTTCGCCGGTGGCTAGCAGGTTTGCCCGCGGCGGGCCACGTGGGGCGCCCGCGCCTCAGCCGCGCGGGTGGAAGCGCTTGTGCACCTCGCGCAAGCGCTCACGGGCGACGTGGGTGTAGATCTCGGTGGTGGCGATGTCGGCATGGCCGAGCATGAGCTGCACGGCGCGCAGGTCGGCGCCCCCCTCGACCAGATGGGTGGCGAAGGCGTGCCGCAGGGTGTGCGGGCTGACCGGCTCGCGAATGCCGGCGCGCAGCGCGCGGCGCTTGAGGCGACGCCAGAAGCCCTGCCGGCTCATCGCCACGCCGCGCCGGGTGACGAACAGATGCGGGCTCATGCGGCGGCCGAGCAACTGCGGCCGCACCTCGTTCAGGTAGGCGATCAGCCGCTCGCGCGCCTGCCGCCCGATCGGCACGGCGCGCTCTTTGCGTCCTTTGCCGGTGACGGTGAGATAGCCCGCCTCCAGCTTCACCTGGCTGACGGTGAGCGACACCGCCTCCGAGACGCGCAGCCCGGCGGCGTAGATGAGCTCGATCATCGCCAGGTCGCGCCGCACCAGCGGATCGGGGTCGTCGGCGGCGAGCAACTGCGCCAGGCTCGCCGTGCCGACCGTCTTCGGCAGCGGTCGGCCGAGGCGCGGGCGGCGCAGCGCGCGGCTCGGGTCGAGGCGCAGCACGCCCTCGCGCACCAGGTGGGCGAACAGCCCGCGCACGGCGGCCAGGGTGCGGGCGCGGCTGCGCGGCGCCAGGCCGCGCTGCTGCTCGGCGGCGAGGAAGGCGGCGAGATGGCCGGGCAGCACCGCGTCCGGCGTGCGGATGCCGTGCGTCTCCAGCCAGCGTACCAGCGTCGCGCAGTCGCGCCCGTAGGCGGCCAGCGTATGCGGCGAGACGCGCCGCTCGGTCGCCAGCCAGGTCAGGTAGCGGTCGACGGCGGCGTCCATGCGAAGCGGCCTCGGCAGCGCGGCGGCTAGGCGGCCGGCGCCGGTTGGATGAGCGGCTGCAGCGCCTGCAGCACGGTGTCGGTGATGTGCCGGAGGCGGTCGTCGTCCTCGATCTTCCGGCCCTCCGGATCGGTGACGTAGAAGACGTCGAAGACGCGGTCGATGCTGGTGGTGATCTTGGCCAGGTGGATCGACAGGTCGAGGTGGAAGAGCGCGTTGGTGATGGCGAACAGCACGCCGACCCGATCGATGGTGAACACGTCGATGACCGTGTACTCCTCCGACACCTGGTTGTCGATTTCGACCGTCGTCGGCTGGCGCGGCACGATCTTCTCGCCCAACGTCGACGGCCGTCCGGCGCGCGCCACCATCTGCTCGACGTCGATCTCGCCGGACAGCACCTTGCCGACCGCCACCTGGATCTTCTCCCAGCGGCTCGGATCGGTGGCGATGGCGGCGTCGTCGAGGTGGGTGACCCGGAACACATCGAGCACCATGCCGCTGCCGCCGGTGGCGATGCGCGCCGCCGCGACGTTCATGCCGTAGGCGCGCAGCACGCCGGTGAGGCGCGAGAACAGGCCGGGCTGGTCGCGCGTCACCACCGTGAACTCGCTGAACTCGCGCTCCGGGAAGTGACGCACGCTGGTGACCAACGGCTCCTCGCCGAAGCGCCGCACCAGCTCGTAGTGGTGTGGGATGTCCTCCTCCGGCGTGGTGAGGAAATAGCGGTCGGGCAGGTCGGCGAGGAAGCGCTCCAGCGCGCCGCTGCCGGCGCCGATGGCGGCGGCGACGCGGCGGCGAATGCGGTCGGCGCGCGCCGACTGCGCCTGCTCGACCGTCTCGCCGCGCTCGAAGCTGTCCACCGTCAGCGTATAGAGCTCGGCGAGCAGCATGTCCTGCCAGCTGTTCCACAGCTTCGGGTTGGTGGCGCCGAGGTCGGCGAAGGTGAGCACGTAGAGCTTGTGCAGCGTCGCCAGCGTCCCGACGGTGGCGGCGAACTCGGCGACCAGCTTCGGATCGTGGATGTCGCGCCGCGTCGCCAGCTGGTGCATGAGGAGATGATGGCGCACCAGCAGCTCGAGCTGGGCGACGTCGTCGGCGTGCATGCCGAGCCGCTCCGCGACCTGGCGCGCCATCTGCGCGCCGCGATTCGAGTGGTCGCCGCCCAGCCCCTTGCCGACGTCGTGGAAGAGCATCGCCAGGTAGAGCAGCGGCAGGTTGCCGACCTCGCGCACCACCTGCGTCGGCAGCGGCGCGCTGGTCTTGTACACCCCGTGCAGCAGCTGCTCGAGGCGCTCGACGGCGCGCAGCGAATGCTCGTCGGCGGTGTAGATGTGGTAGCGGTCGTACTGCGCCAGGCAGCGCAGGTGGCCGAACTCGGGCAGCACCGCGTCGAGCACGTCGAGCTCGTGCATCTCGTGCAGCGCCTCGGCGACGCCGTAGTTCCAGGACAGGATGTCGAGCAGCGCGCGGGCGGTGGCCGGGTCGCGCCGCACCTGGCCGGTGATCAGCGGCGCGTGCGCGCGCACCAGGCGGCGCGTCGCGGCGCTCAGGCGCAGGCCGTGGCGCTGCGCGTCGGCGAACACGCGCAGCAGCATGATCGGGTTGTCGCGGAAGGTGGCGGCGTCGCCGACGATCAGCTCGTCGCCGGCGATGCGCACGCCGGGGCGCAGTTGGCGCCCGCCGAGGCGGCCGATCAGCCGGTACGGCGCACCGCGCTCGGTGCAGCGCGCGATGATGTCGTTGGAGAAGCGGTTCACCGCCCGCGCCTGCAGATAGTAGGCGCGCATGAACTTCTCGACGCCGCGGTGCGCGCCGTCGCCGTGGAAGCCGAGGTCGGCGGCGATGCGCTCCTGGTACTCGAAGGTGAGCTGGTCCTGGTGCGTGCCGGCGAGGAAGTGCAGCGCGTTGCGCACCCGCCAGAGGAAATCGCGCGCGGTGCGGATCTCCTCGTACTCGCGGTCGCTCAGCACGCCCTTGGCGGGGAGCGCCTCGAGGTCGGGCACGACGTACTTCACCTTCGCCAGCCACATGGCGGTGTGCAGGTCGCGCAGGCCGCCCTCGCCCTCCTTCACCTGCGGCTCGACCAGGTAGACGGAATCGCCGTACTTGCGATGGCGCTCCTGGCTCTCGCGCACCTTGTCGCGGAAGAAGCGCGAGGCGTTCTTCTTCAGCAGGTCGCGCTCCATGGTGGCGACGAAGCCGTCGTAGAGCGGCCGGTCGCCGGCGAGAAAGCGCAGGTCGAGCAGCGCCGTCTTCACCTTGAGGTCCTTGTTGCCGAGCTTGACGCAGTCCTTGACGCTGCGCACCGCGTGCCCGACGGTCAGGCCGGTGTCCCACAGCGCGTAGAGCACCTTCTCGCTGACCGTCTCGACGAACGCGTCGGCACGCTGCGGGTAGACGAACAGCAGGTCGATGTCGGAGCCCGGGTTGAGCTCGGCACGCCCGTAGCCGCCCTGCGCGATCAGCGCGATCTTCTGGTCGAGGACGGTGAAGCGCTCGGCGTAGCTGCGCCGCGCCGCGTCGTAGAGCACCTGCACCAGATGGTCGACCACGCCGGTCCACGCGGCGACGATCGCCTCACCCGAGGCCCCGCCGAGATGGCGCTCGCGCAACACGCCGCGGGCGCGGTTGAGGAACTCCTTCCCCTGCTTGCCCCAGGCGCCGTTCAGCTCGAGCGACTCGAGCCCGTCGAGCAGCGCCGGCCCAGACGAGTGCAGCCTTCCAGCGACCGGCGACGGATCCATCCCAGGCGCCATACTCCGCAGATCGGTTCGAGCGGATCAAGCACCCCCGGCAGAAGAGGCGTGACCGGTGACCGGTGACCAGTGACCGGTCGAGAAAGTCGAACAGCAAGGGGCCTGAGTTAGCGACGCAGCGTGGGATGCAGCAGTCCCGACTCAGTCGCTAGCCTCCGGTACCGCTCGCGACTCTCCCACCGGTCACCGGTCACGCTCCTTCTGACTTGCGGGCGCGCTGCACGAAGGCGTTGAGCCGGTTCAGCGCTTCGAGCGGGGTGAGCTGGTCGACCTGGATCGCCGCCAGCTCGTCGCGCAGGCCGTCGTCGCGCGGGGCGAAGAGGCCGAGCTGGGCGCTGCTCGTGCCATTGCCGCTGGCCAGGCGGGGCTGGCCGGCGGCGTTGAGCTCGTCGCGCTCGAGGTTGGCGAGGATCTCGCGGGCGCGGCCGATGATCGGGTCGGGCACGCCGGCGAGGCGCGCCACCTGGATGCCGTAGCTCTGGCTGGCGGGGCCGGCGATGATGCGGCGCAGGAAGACCACCTCGCCCTGCCACTCGCGCACCGCGACCGAATGGTTGCGCACGCGCGGCTTGCTGCGCGCCAGGTCGGTGAGCTCGTGGTAGTGCGTCGCGAACAGCACCAGCGGGCGCGACGGCGCGTCGTGCAGGTGCTCGGCCACCGCCCAGGCGATCGAGATGCCGTCGAAGGTGCTGGTGCCGCGGCCGATCTCGTCGAGCACCGCCAGGCTGCGCGGCGTCAGCTGGGTGAGGATGTTGGCGGTCTCCTTCATCTCGACCATGAAGGTGGACTCGCCGCCGGCCAGGTTGTCGGAGGCGCCGACGCGGGTGAAGAGTCGGTCGACGACGCCGATCTCGGCGCGCGCCGCCGGCACGAAGCTGCCCATCTG
>JANRJF010000070.1:0-43486 GCA_033764095.1 Deltaproteobacteria bacterium
CCCTTCGACATGATCGCCGCGGCGGTGAGGCCGACGCTGACGCCCATCGCCGTCACCATGCCGGGACAGCAGCGGCACAGCTCGATGATCGGGATCAGCGTCAGGCCGATGCCGTCGCTGCCGCCCGGTCGCTCCCCGTCCGCCTTCACCGGCTCGCCCGCCGCCTTCGCCTTGTCGCGCTTGATCTGCGAGGCGAAGCGCGCCTTGGCGACCTCGTCGATGCCGAAGGTGCGCATCATCTTGCGCAGGATGTCGTAGGGCGGCAGGTCGCCATGCTCGAGCTCCTCGATGCGCGGCTTGATCTCCGCCTCGACGAACTTTCGCACGGCGTCCTGGATCATCAGGTGCTGCTCGTTCCACTCGATCATGGGTGCTCCTTGCAGGCGCCGGACGGCGCGGGGGGATTTCCCTGCCATAGCCCAACCCCGCTGGCGTCCGAAAGACGTGCGCGTGTTGAGCGGTCGGCGTCGCCCGTGTCACACAGGCCGGAGACGGAGGCCGCCCATGACCGACCACCTCGCCATCGCCGAGCGCCTGTTCGCCGCCATCACCGCCGGCGACGTCGCGGCCGTGCGCGCGCTCTACGCGCCCGATGCGCAGATCTGGCACAACACCGACGGCGCCGTGCAGAGCGCCGAGGAGAACCTGGCGGTGCTGCAGTGGGTGACGACCCACATCGCGCAATTGCGCTACGAGGACGTCCGCCGTGCCGCGACCGCCGACGGCTTTGTCCAACAACACGTCCTGCGCGGCACGGTCGGCGCGGTCGCGATCGCCATCCCTGCCTGCATCGTCACCACCATCCAGGGCGGCCGCATCACCCGTCTCGACGAGTACCTGGATTCGGCGCACGTGAAACCGCTCCTCGCCGCCGCGCGGGAGTAGCGGAGCGTTCGCGGCACTCGCGCGATGCGCGCGGCCTCCGGTCAGTAGCGCGGCCCTCCGTGGCCGCCTTAACAGCAACTCGGAGTCAGCCCACACCCACCCGTAGCCAACCGCACCCGGCCAACGGTTGGCGGGGTTGTTCAGGATGTACTGTGCCTTCTCCCGGACGTCGTCTGCATTGCGCATGATGCGATCGAAGTACTCCGGCTGCCACACACGTCCCCGTCGACCCGACCTGTGCAAGGCGTTGGTGGTGAACGACTTGCACGTATGCACAATCGCCTGCAGGGCGTGTGTGTACGGTTCGAGGAGGACGTGGACGTGGTCATTCATCACCACATAGGCGAGTAGCCGATAGCGGCCCCGATCGAAGTGGCGCAGCGCCGAGACCACGATGTCGCGTTCGGCAGGACTCAGCTCCTGGCTTGCTGTCTGAAGACGCCAGGTAACGAGGTAGATCGAGCCGGCCAGGCGCCAGTGCGGGAGGTAGCGTCGGTAGACGAAGAGCTCGTCGGGATCGCGCATGGCGGACGGAACCTTAGAGAGCGGCCGCGGAGGGCCGCGCTACTGAGGCAGGAGCGCCTACTCCTGATGCGCTAATCCGTCGCCAACGACGTTGGCCGCCGAGTGCGGCTGTGCGAACATCCGGCGCCATGCAGGCGCAGACGAAGTTCTCGCTCTGGTACACGCTCGGCGCCCTGGCGGTGGTGCTGCTGCTCGATTCGCTGGTGTCGCGCTCGGGCGTGCCGGAGATCGCGTACAGCGAGTTCCTCACCAAGGTCGAACAGGATCAGGTCGAGCGCGTCGTCATCACCACGGCGACCATCTACGGCATCAGCAAGGATCCCAACGCGCCGCCGAAGAGCGCGCCGGCGCCGACGCCGGCCGCGATCGTCGCGCCGTCGAAGACGACGCCGTGGCGCCTGCCGCTCGATCATCTGTGGCAGCAGTTCACCGGCATGCGCGAGCGGGTGGCGGCGGCGGAGCGCGCGGCGAAATCGGAGCGCGCGCGCAGCTTCACCGTCGTGCCGTTGCCCGACGACCGCCTGATCCCGCTGCTGCAGCAGCATGGCGTCGACTTCCAGGGCGAGGTCACCTCGACCTGGGCGAGCGACTTCCTGCTGAACTGGATCCTGCCGTTCGGCGCGATGGCGGCGATCTGGCTGGTGCTCATGCGCCGCATGGGCGGCGGCGGGCGCGGCGTGCTGAGCATCGGGCAGAGCAAGGCGAAGATCTACCAGGCGGACGCCTCGACGCGCGTCACCTTCGCCGACGTCGCCGGCGTCGACGAGGCAGTGGAGGAGACCAAGGAGGTCGTCGCGTTCCTGCAGAACCCGGCCAAGTACACCCGCCTCGGCGCCAAGCTGCCGAAGGGCGTGTTGCTGATCGGCCCGCCCGGCACCGGCAAGACGCTGCTGGCGCGCGCCGTCGCCGGCGAGGCCGGCGTGCCCTTCTTCAGCCTGAGCGGGTCGGACTTCGTCGAGATGTTCGTTGGCGTCGGCGCGTCGCGGGTGCGCGACCTGTTCGCCGCCGCCAAGGCGAAGGCGCCCTGCATCGTGTTCATCGACGAGCTCGACGCGGTCGGCAAACGGCGCGACGTGCCGGGCTTTGCCTCCGGCGGCGGTTACGACGAGCGCGAGAACACGCTCAACCAGCTGCTGGTCGAGATGGACGGCTTCGACGCCAGCAAGGGCGTGGTGTTGATGGGCGCGACCAATCGGCCGGAGGTGCTCGACCCGGCGCTGCGGCGGCCCGGCCGCTTCGACCGCGAGATCCTCGTCGACCGGCCGACCAAGGACGGCCGCCTCGCCATCCTGCGCGTCCACGCCCGCAAGCTGATCCTGGCGCCGGACGTGGACTTCGACCGCCTCGCCGGCCAGACCACCGGGTTCGTCGGCGCCGACCTCGCCAACCTGTGCAACGAGGCGGCGCTGTTCGCCTCGCGCAAGGGCCGCGACGCCGTGCACATGGACGACTTCCAGGACGCCTTCGAGCGCGTCATCGGCGGCATGGAGAAGAAGGGCAAGGTGATCAGCGAGCCGGAGCGCCGGCGCGTCGCGTATCACGAGTCCGGGCACGCGCTGGTCGGCTACTTCACCCCCGGCGCCGACCCGGTGCGCAAGGTGTCGATCGTGCCGCGCGGCCGCGGCGCGCTCGGCTACACGCTGCAGGCGCCGTTGGAAGACCGCTTTCTGATGTCGGAGGGCGAGCTGCTCGGGCGCGTGCGCACGCTGCTCGGCGGGCGCGCCGCCGAGCAGGTGGTGTTCGGCGAGATCTCCACCGGCGCCTCCGACGACCTGGAGAAAGCGAGCCGCATCGTGCGCCAGATGCTCACCGTCTACGGCATGAGCAAGAAGCTGCCGAACCTGTCGCTGGCGGAGAATGTGCAGGGGGGCTTCCTCGGCCAGGGCCCGCGCGAGCTGCCACACTCGCCCGCGATCGAGGAGGCGATCGGCGACGAGATGCTGGAGATCCTACGCACGCAGTTCGACGCCGCCTGCGCCCTGCTCACCGAGCGCCGCGCCCAGCTCGAGGCCCTCGCCACGCGACTCCTGGCGCAGGAGAAGATCGACGAGGCCGACATGCGCGAGATCCTCGGGGAGAAGGCGTCACCACAGATGAACACAGAGAACCACAGATAAACCCGGAGGCCGCTTCCCTGTGCACGGTGGCTCGTGCTCAAGGACGCGATCTCCGGATTTATCTGTGGTTCTCGGTGTTCATCTGTGGCCTCTTCTCAGTTCGCCAGCAGGTGCGGTGAGAGCATCGTCCAGTCGCCGCTGAAGCGCTCGACCAGGTCGTCCCAGATGGCGCTCGGCGCGGTGTCGAACAGCGCCGTGGCATCGGCCGGGCCGATCAGCCAGTCGCCGCGCGCCACCTCGGCGTCGAGCTGGCCGGGGCCCCAGCCGGCGTACCCGGCGAAGGCGCGCACGCCCTCGCCGTGTGCGAGGCTGTGGCGCAGCGCGTCGAGATCGCCGCTGGCGTAGACGCGGTCGAAGACGCGAAACGACTGCCGCGGTGCGTTGCTGGTGCGCACCAGCAGCAGCATGCGGTCGCGCGCCACCGGGCCGCCGAGGAAGACGACATCCTTGCGCCGGCGCAGCTCCGTCACCTCCGGCAGTGCCTCGACCAGGCGCACCGCGGTGGGCCGGTTCACCACCACGCCGAGCGCGCCGTGCGGGTCGTAGTCGACCAGCAGGATGACGGTTTCGAAGAAGTTGGGATCGACCAGATCGCGGCTGGCAACCAGGAACTTGCCCTTGGCGAGGCGTGTCGCGTGGGCGGGGCGGGCCGGACGGTCGCCGCGCGACGCCGCATCGGCGACCGCCGCGGCGGCCAGGGCCAGCAGCACGGCGACCCCGACCGGCATCGTGCGGCGAGCGGCGCGCGTCATGGCAGCCGGAGCGTAGCAGCGCATTGCGTCATTGACGAGTAGGTGGTTGCCCGCATGCGCGCGCGATGGCAGGGGAGGCGGTCTATGGCGAACAAGCGAATCTGCGAGAGCGCACTCGATGCGGTGTCCGATATTCCAAATGGCGCGTCGATCCTGGTGCAGTCCTTCGGCCCGCCGCAGGGCTGGCCGACCGACCTGCTGCTCGCCCTGCGCGAGCGCGACGTGCGCGACCTGACGATCATCTGCAACGCTCCGGCCGGCGGGCCGACCTCGCTGCAGATCCTGGCCGACAAGAAGCAGATCCGCCGGCTGATCTGCACCTACGCGATCACCCCGATCGCGCCGACGCCGATCGCCGACCTGATCCGCGCCGGCGAGATCGAGCTGGAACTGGTGCCGCAGGGCACGCTGGTCGAGCGCGTACGCGCCGGCGGCGCCGGGCTGGCGGCGTTCTACACGCCGACCGGCGTCGGCACCGCGGTGGCGGAGGGCAAGGAGGAGCGCGTCTTCGACGGCAGGCGCTACCTGCTCGAGCGCGCCATCCGCGCCGACTACGCCTTCCTGCAGGCGCATCAGGCCGATCCGGCCGGCAACGTCGTCTACCGGCGCGGCGGGCGCAACTTCGGCCCCGCCTTTGCCACCGCCGCCGACTGCACCATCGCCGAGGTGAAGGAGGTGGTGCCGCTCGGCAGCCTCGATCCGGAAGCGGTGGCGACGCCCGGCATCTTCGTCGATCGCATCGTGCGCACCACGCAACAGTTCGATCCCGGCGTCATCCGCGCCATCACCATGATGGCCGGCCGCACGCGCTCGATGGAGGGGCGCGCGGTCGAGGGCAGCGCGGCGCAGGGCATGCCGCCCGACTTGATGGCGATGCGCGTCGCCGCGCTGTTGCGCGACGGCGAGTACGTCAACCTCGGCATCGGGCTGCCGACCCTGGTGTCGAACTTCATCGAAGGCCGCGGCGTGACGCTGCATTCCGAGAACGGCATCCTCGGATACGGGCCGTTCCCGGCCGAGGGCGACGAGGATCTCGATCTCTACAACGCCAGCGGCCAACTGGTGACGCCGACGCCGGAGACCTGTTATTTCGATTCCTCCACCTCGTTCGCCATGGCGCGCTCCGGCCGGGTGTCGACCATCGTGCTGGGGGCCTTCCAGGTGGCGCCGAACGGCGACCTGGCGAACTGGAACGTGCCGTCCACCGGGGTCGGCGGCATCGGCGGCGCCATGGATCTCGCCGCCGGCGGCGGGCGCGTCATCGCCATGTGCTACCAGCTCGAGAAGGGCGGCGCCTCGAAGCTGGTGCCGCAGCTCACCTATCCGCCCACCGCACTGGGCTGTGTGCGCCACGTAGTCACCGACCTGGCCTACTTCGACATCGACGCCGACGGCTTCCTGCTGCGCGAGCTCGCCAGCGGCCTCGGCGTCGACGACATCCGCGCCGCCACCGCCGCGCCGTTCCGGGTGGCGAGCGACGTGCGGGAGATGTTCGCGTAGGGTGTTGTCGCAGTCGCGCTGTCACCACAAAGACACAACGACACAAAGACTCACGACGTGAGGAACCGTGCGGACCGAGGGCCCCAGCGTAACGCTCGTTGATGAAATGCGCGTCTCGGGCCCTCGGTCCGCACGGTTCCTCGTGGTGCGCCTTGGTGTCGTTGTGTCTTTGTGGTGACAGCGCGACCGCAACGACTACCAGCCACCGCCACCCCCACCGCCGCCGCCGCCGCCGGCCGAGCCGCCGCCGGAGGAGCCGCTGCTCGATCCCGGCGGGGTGGACGAGGACGCGACGGCGCTCGACAGCGATGAGCCGACCATCGAGCTGAAGCTGGTGGGGCTGAAGCGGCTGATGGAGTCGCCGCTGTACCAGCCGGGCTTGTAGCGCGCGACGTCGTCGCCGTCGCCGGCGCTGCGCAGCACGTCGTCGAAGCGCGCGCTCCACTGATGCTCGACGCCGAGCGCGATCGCATACGGCAGCATCGCCTCGAAACGCTGCGGCGTCTTCGGCGGTGCCATGCGCAGCTCGTCGCCCTCGGCGGTGCCGAGGTACATGGCGAAGCCGTCGATCTGGTCCATCAGCGCGCGTCCGGCGCGGGTCGGCTGCTTGAGCAGGAAGAGGAACAGCCAGTTGGTGCCGCCGAGCGCCAGGGCCAACGGCGTCGCCCAGATCGTGGTCAGTTGCGACATCATGTAGAGGCCCATCGCCTCCCCGGCGAAGAAGGGCAGCGCGATGACGCTGATGATGATCGCCGCGACGACGCCGAGGCCGCGCGAGAACGCGCCGGCGCCGGGGCGCAGCGCGTCGCGCCAGCCGCGCAGCACCGACTCCAGCAGGTGCAGGCAAGCGTACGACCAGACGCTCAGCCAGATCAGCATGAACACCATCGCGACGACGCCGGGACCGCGCGTGAACCAGGCCATCACCAGGAGCGCCAGCGCCGAGATCGCCAGCCCGGGGACGATCCAGCGGCGGTTGGTGTTGAACAGCTTGCGCTCGTACTCGCTCGACAGGGCGCCGCGCAGCGCCGTGATCGCCGCGCGCAGGCGGCCGTGGTTCCTCTGCTTGAGCTCGAGTGTCTCGCCGCCGCGGTGGAAGAGCGCGCCGTTGAGCTGCTTCTCGGCTGCGGTCAGCGGCGTGTCGCGCTTCGGCACGCTGAGCAGCGAGAACTCGCCGTTGTGCTCCTTGATCTGCACCCAGCCCTTCACCGCCAGGCCGACCAGGCCGGCGGTGAAGCAGCGCTCGTCGTAGCCCATGCCGCGCACGTAGCGGACCCCGGGCGCGTCGAGCCCCGCCGGCGGCTCGAACAGCGGGATGATCGTGCCGCGCGCCGGATCGCGACCGACCACCACCCAGGTGGCGAGGTAGTAGAGCAGCACGACGAGCAGGCCGGCGGCGCCGGCCAGCAGATCGGGGTTGGCCCACACGGTGGCCCAGAAGCTCTCCTCGTCGCTGGGCGGGCGGATGTGACCCTTGGGGAACGAAGCGACGATGGTCAGGCCCTCGTACGAGTCGAGCGGTACGGTGGCGGCAAACGTCGCCGCGCCGCGCGCGTCGATCGCGCTGGTCAGGTGGCGATCGGTCGAGCCGGTGACGCCCGTATAGCCCTCCAGGACCAGCGCCTCGCGCGGGATGTCCGGCGGTAGCTCGACCCGCGCCGTGGCGCGATCGATGGGGAACACCCAGCCGTTGCCGGTCACGTTCCAGTAGAGCTCGTCGTGGTCCTCGAAGAAGCCCAGCTGGCGCGCCGTGCGGTAGGTGAGGCGGTAGGTGTGCGGACCCGGCTCGACCTCGCTGTCGGCGTCGCCGATGTACACGCGCACGCCGTTCTCCAGATCGCCGAGGTGATACGGCTCGGGGCGCCCGTCGCGCTCCACGGCCACCACCTCGAACGGCACGCTGCGTCGCAGTCCCCAGGCGCCGCCCTCGTAGAGGGTCGGGAAGTCGCGGTAGATGCCGTGCTTGATCTTGTCGCCCGCCGCGGTCACGGCGAGCGTCTCGGTCACCGTCAGGCCGCCGTCGCGATCGACGACGATGTCGCTGTGGTAGTCGCGAATGCGCTCCGCCGGGTCGTCGCTGGCCGCGCCCTCGTCCGCGGCGGCGTCGGCGGTGGGCGGGTCGCAGTTGGTCGCCGCTGCCTCGCCGTCCGCGGCGGCGGCGTCTGTCGCGCCGCCCGGGTAGCAGGGGTCCACCTTCGACCCGGCACGCGCGGCGGCCAGACGCGCCGCGGCGCACTCGGCCTCGCTCAGCGCCGCGGCGCGGCTGCCGCCGAGCGCGACCAGCAGCAGCAGGATCGCGAGGCGCCTCACAGCGACACCTGCGGCGCGGCCCGCTCGGTGGCGCTCTCGACCTGGAAGAACTCGTCCACCGGGAAGCCGCCGGCACGCGCGATCAGGTTCGAGGGGAACGACTCGACCGCGATGTTGTAGTCGCGCACGGTGCCGTTGTAGTAGCGCCGCGCCATTTGCAGCTGGTTCTCCACCTCGGCCAGGCGCGTCTGCAGGTCGAGAAAGCTCTGGCTGGCGCGCAGCTCGGGATAGGCTTCGACGACGGCGAGGATCTCGCGCAACTGGCCGCTCAGCGCGTTCTCGCCGTCCTGTTGCGCGCGGCTGGCGCGCTCGCCGCGCAGCCGGGTGAGCGACTCCAGCGTGCCGCGCTCGAAGTGGGCGTGCCCGCGCGTGGCCTCGACCAGCGCCGGCACCAGGTCATGGCGGCGTTTGAGCTGCACGTCGATGCCGCTCCATGCCTCGCGCACCAGGTTGCGGTGCCGGATCAACCGGTTGAAGGCGACGGCGGTCCAGGCCAGCAGCGCGAGCAGCGCCGCGAGGGCAAGCGTGGCGGGCATGCCGCCCGGCTACCAGAAGGCGGGGCACAACGCAGCGCCGGGCGTGCCTTCTCCTCAGTGCGGATCGACTTTCAACCAACCGTCACTCGGGTGTCATCGGCCGCTAACCTCACCGCGGTAAGCATCCGCGACGCAGGAACACGAGGAGACGACCGTATGGAAGCGCGCGAGGGCGAGCGCGGCGTCGTGCACCGCAATCTCGATGGCGAGGTCGCCGCGCTGCTCGGCATCGGCGGCGGCGAGTCGCGCGCGGTGCCGTTGATCGGCATGCGCGCGCTGATGCTGGCGATGTTGGAGGACGCGGTGCGTGCCTACCTGGGGAGCAACCCGCGCGAGGCCGAGGACGCCGCGGCGTGGATCGACTCGACTCGCAATCGCTGGGTGTTCTCCTTCGGTACGGTCTGCGAGACGCTCGGGCTCGAGCCGCCGGCGGTGCGCGCGGCGTTGCACCGTCTGTACGCCCGACCACTGCTCGAGCGTCGGCTCAAGCTCGGCAAGAGCCGCCCCAACGCCCGCCAGGCCAACCTGCGCATCGTCGCGCCGCGCCGGCGCCGTCGTCGTTCCCCGACCCGGCCGCCGGCGCGTGTCGCGCCGCCGCTGGCGCTCGGCGGCCTGAAGGTCTGAGCGCTCAGCCGAGCGGCGGGTCGCCGTAGGCGATCGTGTCGCTCGGCGCCGCCGCTTCGACCGCGTCGCTGCCGGAGTCGCCGCCGGCCGCCGGCGGCTTACGCCGGCGCCGTGGTGTAGCGGATTTCTTGCGCGCGCGCGGCTTGGCGGCAGGCGCCGCCTCGACCGGATCCGGCGCCGGCTCTGCCACCGGCTCGGGCGGTGGCGCATGGCGCAGGCGGACGCGCCCGTGCGAGTCGACCTCGACTTCCTTCAGCGTCCGCAGCCGCGTCACCAGCCGCGGCGAGCCGGGTGGCCGCGCGAAGCCCTCGGCCTTGAGCGCCTTCTCCAACACGTCGAGATTCACCCAGCGGTGCGGGTCGCCGTTGGTCAGGCGGCCGATCACGCTGGTCATCTGGTCGCGTGTCGCGCCGTGCGCCTCGGCGTTGTCGAAGGCCACCGCTCTTGGCGCCGGCGCCGGCTTCGGCGCTGCCGCTGCCACGACGACCGTCTCGCTCGGCAGGTTGGCTGGGCGCGCCTCGCCGCTGCCGCGCCCTCGCCGTCGGCGTCCGCCGCGCGAGCGGCGTCGCTTCGGCGCCGGCGTGTCCTCGTCCTCGGATTCGCGCGCCGCCGCCCCGCCGCGCTTGAGCTGCAGGCGGCGATAGGTGACGCCGAGCAGCGCCGCGGTATCGCCGACGGCGTCGAAGGCGCGGTCGTTGGAGACGATCTCCAGCACGTCGCCCGGCTCGGCGCGGCCGAGCCAGTAGCCGGCGGCGACGGCGATCCACAGATCGCTCCAGTCGCGCACGCCGGTGGCTGGCGCGCTGTGGCGCAGCTCGGCGCCGAGCCCGGCCAGGCGGCGGCCGAGGCGTTGGCTGGCGACGCGCCAATTGCCGACGGCGGCGACCTGCACCTGTTCGGTCAGCCGGTCGATGTGCACCTGGTCGAGCACCTCGAAGAGCTGCTCTTCGCTGCTGGTGTTCTCGACGTCGATGAACACCGCATGGCGATGGCGATGCGGCGCGACCGGCAACTCGGCCGCCGGCGTCTTGAGGCTCGGCGCTTCGGCGGTCTTGCGGCGCGTGCGCTTGGCCGGCACGCGCTTGGTGGCCTTGGCGCGCGCCGCGGGCTTGCTCGCCCGCGCCGTCGTCGGCTTCTTGGCGGGTTTCTTCGTTGGAGTCTTCTTCACGTCGCGTTAGTGCCAGGCTCGCCGGCTCGCCGTCAAAGGCTCGGCAGCGGCGCCGGTCAGGCGGCCCGCCCGAGGGCGTGCAGGCGTTCGGCCCATTCGAGCAGCGCGGCGAGCGAGCCGGTCTGCGGCGTGTAGTTGGCGTCGAGCAGCAATTCGTGCGCGCCAAGCGCCCGGGTGGCGGCGATGTCGGCGCGGATCTGGTCGAGATCGCCGGAAAAGATCGGCCGCGCCGCGCCCGCCGGCCGCTCGGTGATCCAGAGATTGGCGCGGACGACCATTTCGAGCTGCTCCGGCTCGCGTCCGTGCTGCGCCGCCATCGTGCGAATGGTCGCGAACATCTCGCGCATGACGTCGATCGGGAGACCGGCCGGCATCCAGCCGTCCGCATCGCGCGCGACGCGGCGCAACGTCCTGGGGGTGTATGCGGCGGCGTACACCTTCGGGTGCGGCTGTTGCACCGGGCGCAGGTCGACCACCGACTCCGGCAGGTGGGTGAAGCGCCCGGCGAAGCGCACCGGATTGGTCGTCCACCAGGCCTTCAACAACGCCAGCGCTTCGTCGGCGCGGGCGCCGCGCTCGTGCATCGGGACGCCGGCTGCCTCGTACTCGTCGGCCGACCAGCCGGTGCCGATGCCGAGTCGCAGGCGGCCGCCCGACAGCACGTCGAGGGTGGTCAGACGGCGCGCCAGCACGACCGGGTTGTACAGCGGCAGCACCAGTACGCTGGTGCCGAGCCCGATGCGCGCGGTGCGCGCGGCGACGAAGCTGAGCGCGTCGAGCGGGTCGAGCACGCGCTTCGAGCGCTCCGGCAGCTTGCCGTCGGCCGAGGCCGGGTACGGCGAGCGCGGCGCGACCGGATAGAGGACGCGGTCGACGGTCCACAGCGAATCGTAGCCGAGCGTCTCGCAGCGCTCGGCCACCGCCGTCATCGCGGCGGCGCCGGCCAGGTCGCCGCTCATCGGCAAGCCGAATCCCAGTCGCATGTGGCGGCCATGCCACGCGCGGCGCGCCGGGCGCAACGCAGATCGGGTAGGCGCGCGCCGGCATGCGGGCTATGGTCGGGCGCTCACAGGAGGACGCGATGGCGCACGACGACCCGCACCGCATCACCACGCTCGAGCAGATCCGCGCGCTCGTGGGTGAGGGCAATCCCACCGCGCAGTTGAAGATCGGCGATCGGCTCGATGCGCATGCGCGCGCGTTCATCGGCCGCTCGCCGTTCCTGGTGTTGTCGACGGCGGACGCCGCCGGCCGCGCCGACGTTTCGCCGAAGGGTGATCACGCCGGCTTTGTCGCGGTCGAGGACGAGCGCACGCTACTGATCCCCGATCGCAGCGGCAATCGCCTGGTCTTCGGCTTGCAGAACATTCTCGCCAACCCGCAGGTCGGCGTGCTGTTCATGGTCCCCGGCACCGGCGAGACGCTGCGCGTCAACGGCCGCGCCAGCCTGACCAGCGACCCCGCCATCCGCGCGCGCCTGTCGTCGCGTGGCAAGCCGGCCGTGCTCGCCATCCGCGTCGAGGTCGAGGAGTGCTTCTTCCACTGCGCCAAGGCGTTCCTGCGCGCGGCACTGTGGAAGCCGGAGACCTGGCCGGGCGACGTGAAAGTCTCCTTCGGCCGCATCATGGCCGACAAGCTCGGCTCGCCGGACGAGGTGGCTCAGGCGATCGACGTGATGATCGAGGAGAACTACCGCAACGACCTGTAGGGGCGACAGAGGAAGAAAAGGGGGTTGGGGGTTAGGGGTTGGGATTGTTCGGCACCTATGCGCGGTTGCACCCTCAAGTCCCCAACCCCTAACCCCCTTACCTACAGGTGCATCACGGCGGCGCCGGCGGCGACGATGACCGCGGCGGTGACGCGGCGGGCGCGGCCCGGCTCGCCGAGTAGCAGCGTGCCGATCAGCGCAGCGATGACGACACTGGTCTCGCGGAGCGCCGAGACCTGCGCCATCGCCCCGCCACGGCTCATCGCGGCGATCACGATCGCGTAGGCGACCGTCGCCATGACCCCGGCGATCACCGCGCGGCGCAGGTCCGCGCGCATCGCCGGGCCGAGCGCGGCGCCGCGCCGCCAGGCCGCCACCGCGAGCAGGCCGACCGCTTCGCCGATGTTCAGCCAGGCGATGTAGCTGAGCGGGTTGGCGACCCTGCGGCCGCCCAGGCCGTCGAGCACGGTGTAGGTGGCGATCATCGCGCCAGTGGCGAGCGCGAACCCCAGGCCGCGCCGCGCATCACCGCCGCCGACCCCGCCCGGCGCCAGGACCAGGCTGGCGATGCCGATAGAGACCAGCGCGACCCCGAGCGCCTCGTGGAGCGTCGGCGCCTCGCCGGCGACCAGCGCGGCGCTGATCGCGACCAGGGGCGGCGCCAGCCCGCGCGCCAGCGGATAGACGCGGCTCAGGTCGCCGAAGCGGTACGCGTTGATCAGGCAGTAGTAGTAGACGACATGCGTCATGACCGAGCCGGCCAGCAGCGGCAGTGCCGTCGCGCTCGGCAGTGGCACCCAGAGCGCGACCGGGAGCGACAGCAGCGCGCCGGTCGCGGCGATGACCACGACGTTCGCCAGCCGGTCGGCGCCGAGCTTGACGAAGGAGTTCCACAGCGCGTGCAGGAGAGCCGCGAAGAGCACCGCGGCAGCGAGCGTCAGCGTCACAGGAGAGAGAAGCGTGACCAGTGACCGGTGACCAGTAACCGGTGTTGGGCCGTCCCGTACCGGTCACCGGTCACTGGTCACCCGTCACGCTTCTGTCTTCGGCCCGAACAGCTCGTCGCGCGTCTTGCCCTCCAGCGCGGTCGCCAGCTGCGCCAGCGCGTCGTCGGCTGTCGCGGCAAGGCCCATCTTCGAATGATCGAGGCGGGTCATGTGGATATCGACCGGAACGGCGGTGAAGAAGCCGTTCGGCAGGCTCGACACCATGACGAAGAAGGCGTGGCCGTCGGGATCGCGCAGCTGGAACCACTCGACCTTCTGCACGACGTAGGGGGAATCGCTCATCAGTGGACTCCGATCGGGTCAGGGCTGGCGGCGGCGGTGCAGTTCCCAGTCGACCGCCGAGTCGACGATCTCCTCCAGGCTGGAATGGCGGGCCTGCCAGCCGAGCGCGGCGCGCAGCGCCGCCGGATCGGCCACCAGGCTGGCGGGATCACCGGGGCGGCGCGGCAGCACGTCGATGGTCGGCGTCAGGCCGAGACGGCGGCCGATGGTGTCGATGACGCGCAGCACCGAATTGCCGGCACCCGTACCGACGTTGAAGCTGACGCCGCTCGGCAGCTGGCTCGCTTCCAGCACGCGCACGTGCGCGTCGGCGAGGTCGGTGACGTGGATGTAGTCGCGCTCGCAGGTGCCGTCGGCGGTCGGGTAGTCGTTGCCATAGACCTGCACGGCGCGGCCGCCGAGCAGCGCGTCGATGACGCGCGGGATGAGATGCTCCTCGGGCTGATGCGATTCGCCGACCCGCCAGGCGGGGTTGGCGCCGGCGGCGTTGAAGTAGCGCAGCGCGGCGGAGCGGAAGCCGAGCACTGGCGCGCTCGCGTGCAGTAACCGTTCGAAGGCGAGCTTGGCGGCGCCGTAGGGCGAGGTCGGCGCCAGGCGGACCTGCTCGGGAATCGGCGAGACCTCGGCGTTGCCATAGACAGCCGCGGTGGAGGAGAACAGCACCGCATCGACCGGATGCCTGGCACAGGCGACCAGCAGGCTGGCGGCGGCGCCGAGATTGTTGCCCCAGTACTTGTCGGGATCGCGCACCGACTCGCCGACGCTGATGTAGCCGGCGAGGTGCACGACGCCGTTCGGCCGATGTCGCGCGAAGACCGCGGCGAGCGCCGCGGTGTCCTCGCAGGCGACCGGCTCGTGGGCGAAGTCGCCGAGGCGCTCGCGCGTCGCGCAGCGCAGATCGTCGACGATGATCGGCGTGTGCCCCGCTGCCGCCAGCCCGCGCGCCACGTGTGCGCCGATGTACCCCGCTCCGCCGGTGACGATGACCTTCATCGCGTCAGAAGTTGTCCTTGAGCTCGCGCGTCTTGGCGAACACGCTGATGTCGTTCATCGGCAGGTCGGGGAACTGCGCCTTGAGCGTCGCGCGCAACTCGGGGCTCGTCCAGCGCAGGAATGGGTTGGTCTGCTTCTCCGAGCCGATGGTCGTCGGCGTCGTCGTGCCGCCGCCCTTGTGCTGCTGCTCGGCCCAGGCGTGCTTCTCGCGCAGCGCCGTGTTGTGCGGCTCCAGGGTCAGCGCGAAACGCAGGTTCTTCTCGGTGTACTCGTGGCCGAAGAAGACGCGCGTGTCGTCGGGCAGCACGGTCAGCTTGGACAGCGAGGTGATCATCATCGCCGCATCGCCCTCGAACAGGCGGCCGCAGCCGCCGGCGAAGAGGGTGTCGCCGGTGAACACCGCCTTCTCCGGCGCGAAGTGGTAGGCGATGTGGCCGGTGGTGTGGGCGGGGATGAAGATGACGCGCGCGCTCAGGCCGCCGAGGCGCAGCGTGTCGCCGTCCTGCACGCGCGTGGTGAGGCCCGGGATGCGCTCGTCGACGCCGTAGACGGTGAGGTCGGGCACCGCCGCGAGCAGGTCCGCGTTGCCGCCGACGTGATCGTAGTGGTGGTGGGTCGGCAGGATGGCGGTCAGCACGACGCCGGCGCGCTCCACCGCCTGCAGCACCGGCGCGGCCTCGGCGCAGTCGACGATGCCGGCCTGGTTGGTGACCTCGTCCACCAGCAGGTAGGCGTAGTTGTCCATCAGTTGCGGAACCGGGATGACCTTCATGTGCGTGTCCTCGGAGCTCAGACGATCTGGTCGAGATACTCGGACCAGCCGTAGCCGACGTGCGCGCCGCAGCGCCACTCGGTCAGGCCTTCGCTGATGCGCGTCACCTTGCCGTCGCGCCGGTTGCGCAGCGGCAGCATGGTCAGCACACGTCCGGTGACGGCGACGTCGCCGGCGCGGCTGTGCAGCGTCAGCGCCAGCCGGTCGTGGTAGTGACCGGGCTCCTTCCAGTCGGTGTGCAACGTCAGCCGGTCGACGGAGTGGTTGGCGCCGTCGCGGAAGACGAAGCCGCTCAACAACTCGGTACCGGCCTGCGTCACGATCTGTGACCCCATGAAACCGAAGCCGGCGTCGAACTGACCGATCAGCCACCGGTAGTAAGCCGGCGACTGCCACGAGCGCGGTCCCCACGAGTGGTCGCGCAGACCGAAGCCGTCGAGCTCGTGGGCGACGCCGTCGACGGTCAGGCGTCCGACGGCGCGGCCGTGCTGCTCGTAGTGGCCCTTGGCGAACACCATCTCGCTGTGTGCCGGCCCTTCGCCGCCGTACATCGGGCTGGTGCCGTACCAGTCGAGCTCCAACGTCACCGGCTTGTGTGGATTGGTGGTGAACGCGGCGCGCGGATCCTCCAATGCCAGCGGGTTGGCGAGATACACGGCGCGGCCTTCGTAACGCACACGCAGGTGCTTGAACGGTTCGACGACGCTGAACTGCATGCCGCCGGCGTTGAACGCGCTGTTGTCCGCGATCTCCGGGCGCTTGAAGTTGAACAGCGCCGTGCCGTCGGGCTGGTAGAGGGCGATAGTCATCTCGGCGGTGCGCTCGTTCGGCCGGTTGCCGATGCGGACGAAGCCGCCGACGCCGGCGCGGCGGTCGTAGACGTTGAAGTACATGCTCTCGTTGAAGTTCGACTCGCCGGTGTTGTCGTGCATGTACTCGTCGGTCGGTTGCAGGCTCATGGGGACCTCTCGTCGGGCCGCGCCGCCGCCGGGCGGCGTGGGCGCGGCGGCTACTGGCGTGGCAGGCGGCGATACTCGCTGCGGTCGAGCTCGATGGTGCGGTCGTCCGACGCCGGCCGGCGTGCCGGGCGCGCGCCGAGGCGCGGCAACACCAGCGAGGCGAGCAGCGCCGCGCCGACCACGACCGCGCCGGCGACCGCGAGCGATGCCATGAACAGCAGCGCGAGCGGCAGCACGACGACCGCCGCCAACCACAACGGCGCCCGCCAGTGCCAGACGCGCGCGCGCATCATGCCGGCGTCTCCTCTTTCAGCTCGACGACGTAGCCGTCGGGATCGCGGACGTAGATCGACGCGCCGTAGCCGGTGGCGCCGAGTCGTACCATCGGTTGCTCATCGATCGCCTCGGCGCCGAGCGCGCGCAGGCGCGGCAGGACGTCGGCGACCAATGCGCCGCGGACGCGCACGCAGAAGTGCAGGAAGCCGCCGCTGATCGACGCGTCATAGGTCGGATCCGGTACCAGGTCGAGCAGCTGATCGCCGATGCGCGCCGAGACGAACGGACGGGTGCCGGCGCGGTACTCGTCCAGGCACTCGATCGGCAGGCCGAGGGCGTCCCGGTAGAAGGCGATGCTGCGCTCCAGATCGCGCACCCGCAGGACGAAGTGGTCGAGCGCCGAGACAGTGAGCGGAGCGGCCATGCACTGATGATCTTCGCACTTGGCCCTGGGGCTGCCAAGCGCGATGGCGCCGCGGCGGGTCTACTTCTTCTTGCTGCGGCCGGCCGGCTTGCTCGGTTTGCGCGCCTGGCCGATGCGCGCCTCGAGCTGGCGCAGGCTCTGCTCGATGCGCTTCAGCTCCTTGCGCAGCGTCGGGTGATTGGCGACGCGCTCGACCGACTGCCGCACCTGTGCGTCGATGCGGTGCTGCAGGTCGTCGAGCGTGCGCTGCGGGGCCTCGAGCAGCTCCTCGAGCAGCGACGCGCTCTTCTTGCCCTTGGCGGGCGGGCGCCGCCCGACCAGCTCCTGCACGCGCTGCTGGGCGCTCTCGCGGACGCTCTCCAGCGCCTCGCGCCCGCGCTCGACGCCGCGCCGCAGGTCGCGCACCGCCTCGTCGCCGAACTGCACCAGGCGGCGCAGCAGCGGCAGCGACAGCGTGCCGCCGCCGCTGGTCTTCTTCTCCGCTTCGTAGATGATCTGCGCGAAGGTCAGACGGGTGAGGTCCTCGCCGCTGTCGTTGTCGATCACCCGCACGTCGGCGCCGCCCTGCACCAGCGCGCGAATTCCGTCGAGCGTCACGTAGCGGCTCGCGTCCACGTCGTAGAGCTTGCGGTTCCCGTAACGTTTGATCAGGCGCACCGCCGATTTTTCTGGGCTCGTCATCGCGAACCGGCGCTACCATACCCGCTCGCGCAGCGACAGCGCAGACTTGACCCTCGATCGGCGGCTGACTAGCGGGGGCCATGCCCTCGCGTTTCCTTGCCGCCGCGGTGCAGCTCGCGGCGGGATCGGACAAGGCGGTCAACATCGAGATGGCGAGCCGGTTGGTGCGCGTCGCCGCGGCGCGTGGCGCCGAGTTGATCGTGTTGCCCGAGGTGTTTGCCTGGCGCGGCACCGCGGACGGTGAACGCGCCGTCGCGGAGCCGATCCCTGGGCCGACCAGCCAGCATCTCGCGGCGCTGGCGCGCGAGCTGCGCGTGGTGTTGGTCGGCGGGTCGCTCCTGGAGGTCGCCCCGGGCGACGCGAAGCCGTTCAACACGTGCACGGTGTATGGGCGCGACGGCGCGCTGTTGGCGCGTTACCGCAAGCTACACCTGTTCGACGTCGACATCGCCGGTCATGTGACGCACCGCGAGTCGGACAGTCGCGCACGCGGCGATGCGGTGATCACCGTTCCCACCGAGCTCGGCGTGCTGGGGCTGAGCGTCTGCTACGACCTGCGCTTCCCGGAGCTCTACCGTCGGCTGGCGGCGGCGGGCGCCGAGATTCTCTGCGTGCCGTCGGCGTTCACCTTTCCGACCGGCGCGCACCACTGGGAGATCCTCTTGCGCGCCCGCGCGATCGAGAATCTCGCCTACGTCATCGCGCCAAATCAGATCGGCCGCAGTCCGAGCGGCTTACAGGATTTCGGCCACTCGTTGATCGTCGATCCGTGGGGCACGCCGGTAGCGCGCGCCAGCAATCAGCCGATGGCGATCGTCGCCGAGATCGACCGCGACTATCTGGCGCGCGTCCGGCGCGAGCTGCCCAGCCTGACGCACCGCGTCCTGCCGTCGTGAGCGGGCGGCGGCTCAGTTGCCGCCGTAGCGATCGTCGGCCTGACTGGTGAGGTGCTCCACCAGGCGCTGTTCGGCAGCGCGCAGCGCAAGCTGGCGCATGAACTCCTGGACGTGCACGGCCAAGGGCCCGGTCGCCAGGTGCGCCGCGACGTACGCCGGCGACAGGCCGTCGATGGCCTGTTCCATGCGCTGCATCGAGTCCTCTGGGATGGCGGGAAAGGCCGCCTTGTCGATCAGTTGCAGCGCCTCGTCGTAGCGATCGGTGAAGTACTTCTTGGCTTCGGCGCGCTCGGCGTCGGAGCATTCGATATGCAGTTTGTCCGCGGCCCGATCGAAGAGGCGATCGAACGCGGTGAGTAGCGCCTCGCGTCCAGTCGGTTCGGTCATGGGAATCGAGAGTAAGCACGTGAGCGTCCCGAGCAAGGGGGGAGGGGAAAATGCGCGTTGACCGGTCGGATGATCACGCTAGCATCCCGCCGCATGCGTCCCTTCTGGCTCGTCGCCGTCGCGGTACTGGTGGCCACGCAGGCTCTGGCGGGCGACCTCTACAAGTGGACCGACGCGAACGGCGTCGTGCACTACGCGGACTTCCCACCACCCAACGCGAAAGGCGTCAGCACGGCGGAATTGCCGCCCGCCTCGCGCATCGGTTTCGCGCCGACCATCGCGCCGACCGCCGAGCCGAACGCCGCCAACGCGACGCCGGCGCCGGAGGGCACGCCGAACGGGACACCGGGCGGTACACCGGGAGCCGCCGGCGAACCCGGCAGCGGACCGGCGCGCGTGGTGCTGACGACGCGCGACGCGCAGATGCTCGGCGAAGGGCGCATGGAGATCCGCGGCAAGGTGAAGAACGAGGGCGGCGCGCCCGCCGAGGCGGTCGCGGTGGCCGTGCGCGTCGTCGAGCCGACGCAGGGCGAGGAGTGCCTGAGCGGCGAGATCGCCGTCGAGCCGGCGCGACTCGGGCCGGGAGAGAGCGGCGAGTTCGTCGCCGACTTCGACGATCCCTGCCTGCGCGGACCGACCAACACCGACCTGCAGGTGGTGTGGGACTGAATCGTTTTTTCTTTTGCGAGCGCGCGCCGCATCGGCTATACGCCAGCCCGCAGCCCTGGGGAACGTTCCGCAATCGCTCTGGTCCACTCACTGTAGTTCCAGACATGCAGCTTCCCGACAGGACGAGCAGAACAGAAGGAGGAAGCGCATGCCGCAGGGAACGGTGAAGTGGTTCAATCCGGAGAAGGGCTACGGCTTCATTCGTCGCGACGACGGGGAAGACGTCTTCGTGCACTACAGCGCGATCGCCGGTGAAGGATTCCGCAGCCTCGAAGAGGGGCAGCGCGTCGAGTTCGAGGTGACTGAGGGCAAGAAGGGTCCGCAGGCCTCGAACGTCACGAAGGTCTGAATCGAGTGGCGCGCGGGGCTGCGGCCCCGCGCGTGCCCGTCCCGCGCCGGAGCGCGGACCCAGGTCGGCTCGCACATGCCGCCGTGTGAGTTGTGCGCATTGCAGCGCACCACGACCTGGTACGAAGTCCACGAGGAGCCGTTTCGCTTCACGATCCTCGACTGCGACTCGTGCGACGTGCCGATGGCCGTGCTGGGCGCGCATCGCGCGCGCCCCAGCGATGCCGAGCGCGCGCACCTGCAACAGACGTTGGCGCGTATCGCCGACGAGAAGTTTCCGCACGGATGGTTCTTCGACGACCACATGCGGCAGATCCCGGACCACTACCACCTGCACGCACGGCCGTATCCGGCCTGGGTGCCGAAGCACCTGCGGCGCTGAACGATCAGGCGGCGCGCTGGCGCAGGGCGTGACCGCAGCCGCCGCAGAAGTTGGCGCGCGCCGCGAGCTTGGTGCCGCACTGCGGACAGTACGCCAGGCGCGCCGGGCCGCCGCCGCGCTGCGCTGACTCCATCGCGCTCATCGCCGCCAGCGCCTGGGCGCGATAGCGGGCGGTGAGCGCGGCGAAGTCCTCGTCCGAGAGCTTGCCCATGGTGCGGTCGAACTCCGCTTCCTTGATCGCCGCCAGCGCCTCGCGCTTCTGCCGCTCGAGCGGCGAGAGCGTGTCGGCGTCGGCGGGCTCGCGGCCGGCCCGCGCCTGCACCAACGGCCAGGCGACGAACAGGGCGACGGCCGCGGCCGCCAGCCACATCAGCACCGTGACCATCATCCGTCGAAGCGATCGAGCTCGCGGTCGAGCTCGCGTTCCAGCGCGCTGCGCGGCGCTGCGACTGCCGGCGTCGTCGGGGCGCCGGCCGCGGCGGATGGCGCGTGCGCGCCGGCGCGCCGCCAGCGGCGCAGGGTGACGATCACCACCGCGCCGCCGATCAGCAGCATGACGAAGGGCGCCGTCCACGCCGCCAGGTTGAAGCCGCTGGTGGTCGGCGAGGAGAGGATCTTCTCGCCGTACTTCTCCTGGAAGTGGGCGAGGATCGCGGTCTTGTCGAGGCCGAGCGCCAGCTGTTCGCGGATCTCCTGGCGCAGCGGCAGCGCCGACGGGCACTGCAGGTGGTTGCAGGAGTGCACGGTGAGCCCGCACCCGCACTGGCAGGTGAGCGACTCCTCGATCGCCTGGAAGCTCGGCGGGTTGTTCGCCCACGCCGGCGCCTGCAGCAGCACGACCAGCAGGGCGAGCAGCGCCGGCATCAGGACTTGGCGCCTTCCTCGGCGCGGCCGGCGGCGTAGGCCGGCTCGCGGGCCGCGACCGGTGCCGGCCAGATGACGATCGCCGTTCCGATCGCCAGCGTGATGCCGCCCCAGTACAGGAAGCCGATCAGTGGGTTCACGTACGCGAGGATGGTCGCCATATGCGTCTCCTCGTCGTAGCTGCCGAGCACCAGGTAGAGGTCGGTGCCGAGCGACGAGCGAATCGCCACCTCGGTCGTCGGCTGTTCGGGCTTCTTGTAGAAGCGCTTCTCCGGCCGCAGCGTGTCGATCTGCGCGTCGCCGCGGAAGACGCCGATGTTGGCCATGAGGTAGGCGACGTGCGGCGTGTCGCGGTCCTCCAGGCCGTTGTACTGCAGCGTGTACTCGCCGATCGCGAACCGCTCGCCGGGGTTCAGCGTCACCTGCTTCTCGAGCCGGAACAGCGAGGTACCGGTGATGGCGAGGAAGATCATGACGATGGCGAGGTGGATGACATAGCCGCCATAGCGCCGGCGGTTCTTCGCCGTCAGTCGCCACAACGCCAGCGGCGCCGATTCGCCCATCATCACCTGGCGGGCCCGCATGCCGCGCCAGAACTCGGCCACGATGGTCGCCAGCACGAAGGCGATCAGCGAGAACGCGACCACCGCCCAGTAGTTGCGGCTCCACACCAGCGCGACGACGCCGGCCACGGCACCGAGCCCGACCGGCCACAGGAAGCTCTTCTTCAGGTGTGCCCAGGTGGCGCGCCGCCAGGCGATCACCGGGCCGACGCCCATCAGGAACAGCACCGCCAGGCCGAGCGGCGCGTTCACCTTGTTGAAGAACGGCGGGCCGACGGTGATCTTCACGCCGCGCACCCACTCCGAGATGACCGGGAACATGGTGCCCCAGAACACCGCGAAGGCGATGCCGACGAAGAGCAGGTTGTTGAACAGGAAGGCCGACTCGCGCGACAGCAGCGAGTCGAGCTCGTTCTCGCTGCGCAGCAGCGGCAGCCGCCATATCAGCAGCCCGATCGCGATCGTCAGCACGATGGCGAGGAAGATCAGGAAGAACGGACCGAGCCCCGACTGGGTGAACGAGTGCACCGAGGAGATGACGCCGCTGCGGGTGAGGAAGGTGCCGAAGATGGTCAGCGCGAAGGTGAGAATCACCAGCACCATGTTCCACACCTTCAGCATGTTCTTCTTTTCCTGGATCATCACCGAGTGCAGGTACGCGGTCCCGGTGAGCCAGGGCATGAAGGCGGCGTTCTCGACCGGATCCCAGGCCCAGTAGCCGCCCCAGCCGAGCACCTCGTACGCCCACAGGGCGCCGAACAGGTTGCCGAGGCTGAGGAAGAACCAGGCGAACAGGGTCCAGCGGCGCGTCGTGCGGATCCACACGTCGCCGAGTCGGCCGGTCGCCAGCGACGCGATGGCGAAGGCGAACGGCACCGACATCCCGACGAAGCCCATGTAGAGCGACGGCGGGTGGATGGTCATCCAGTAGTTCTGCAACAGCGGGTTGAGGTCGCGCCCTTCCTTGGCCGGCACCGCCAGCAGTTCGAACGGCGGCGTGATGAAGTTGAGCAGCAGCAGGAAGAACGCCGAGACGGTCATCAGCGTGGCGGTGACCCACGGCATCAGCTCGCGGTTCTTGTCGCGATTCTGCAGCAGCACCACGGCGCTGATCGAGCTCAGGATGAGCAGCCAGAACAGCAGCGAGCCCTTCTGTCCGCCCCACAGCGCGGCGACGGCGTAGTAGAGCGGCAGCGTGCTACTGGAATACGCGGCGACGTACTCGATGCGGAAGTCGTGGATGACCAGCGCGTGCAGCAGCATGGCGGCGGCGACCACCACGCAGCCCCAGACGGCCAACGCGGCATGCTCGCCGCTGGCGACGAAGTCGCGCCGCGCCCGCCAGACGCCGGCCAGCGAGATGACGATGGCGTAGACCGCGAGGACGAGCGCCAGGTTCAGCGCCAGCGGGCCGAGCTCGAGCATGATCAGCGTTGCGCTTCTTGCTGCGCGGCGTCCGGGCCGCCCTCGCCAGGCTTGGCCTCGTACTTCGACGGGCAGCTGGTCATCACCGACTGCGCCATCAGCGTCCCGTTGACCAGCTTGCCCTCGATGATCACGTCGCGCCCTTCGGCGAACATGTCGGGCACCACGCCGGTGTAGGCGACCGGCACCTGGCCGGGCGCCGTCTCGTGGCCCGGGCCCTGGAAGTCCCCGACCGTGAACGTCATCTCGGTCCCTTTGGCCGAGGTCTGCTTGCGCAGCGAGCCCTCGTGGACCCGCCCCGCCAGCCGCACCGGCTGCTCGCCCAGCTCGTGCTGGCGCGGCAGGAACTCGGCGATGGTGAAGTAGTAGGTGGAGGAGGTCTGCAGACCGGCCGCCATCAGGTAGCCGATGGCGACCACCAGCAGACAGGCGCCGATGACGAACTTCAGCGAACGATTCATGGGGACCGCTCGACGGTAACGGGTTCCCTCCGCTCGGGCAAGTTTGTCGCGCGCCGGTCTCTCAGTCCTCTCCCACCGCCCCGCCGGCTGGGCCGAAGCACACGCCGCGGGTCGAGGCGCGAATGAAGGCCAGCACCTCGTCCACCTCGGGTGTCCGCGGGCCGGCTTCGACCTCGGCCAGCGCCTGGCGCAGGTTGCGCCGGCTGCCGAACAGGGTGGCAAAGGCCCGCTGCACGGCGCGGATCGCCTCGCCGCTGAAGCCGGCGCGGCGCAGGCCGACCCGGTTGATGCCGCGCACGGTGTGCGTCCAGTCCATGATCGCGAACGGCGGCACGTCGCGGCTGGTGCGCGACAGGCCGCGCAGCATGGTCAACCGGCCGACGCGGACGAACTGGTGCACGACGCAGTTGCCGGAGACGAAGGCGCGGTCGCCGACGTGGACATGGCCGCCGAGCATGGCGCCGTTGGCCAGGATGACGCCGTTGCCGAGCTGGCAATCATGGCCGACGTGACTGTGGCCCATGAGGAAGTTGTCGTCGCCGAGCGTCGTCGGATGCTCGAGCTTGGTGGCGCGGCTGATCTCGACGTGCTCGCGGATCTGGTTGCGGTCGCCGATCCGCAACGCGGTCGGCGCGCCGCGGTAGCTGAGATCCTGCGGCGCGCCGCCGAGCGCCGCGCCGGTGCCGATGACGTTGTCGCGCCCGAGCGTCGTCGGCCCCATCAGATGGACGTAGGGATGCAGTTGCGTGCCGGCGCCGACCACCACCGCGCCCTCGATGACGACGTAGGGACCGATCTCGGCGGACGGATCGATCTCAGCCTGCCGATCGATCAGCGCGGTCGGATGGATCGCCATCAGTGCGGCAGCCCGTCGGGTGCGTCGTCATCGTCGGGTATCGACTCGCCGGGGATGCGATGGCGCTCCGCCGCCCAGTCGCCGAGGTCGATGATGCGGCACCGCTGCGAGCAGAAGGGACGGTACGGATTGCCCTGCCAGGCGACAGGCACACGGCAGGTCGGGCATTGCGGTTGCGGGCGGGTGTCGGCCACGGCAGGGACGATAGGAGCGCCCCGCCGCGCGTGCAACCGCGACGTGGCGCGGCGCGAGACGATCGGCTACGGTGCGCACCGTTCGCATGGCGACACGCCCCCGACCTGCTGCCCCACCGCCTCCGACGGGCGAGTCGAGACCTCCCACCTTTGCCGGCTTCGTCGTTCGCCTGCTGCTGTATTTGTTCCTCGCCAGCCTCGCCTTCTCGCTCGGCGAGATGCACCTGCGCATGCGGCCGCTGCAGGTGGCGATGGCCACGACGGTCACCGCCGGCGCCAACCTGTTGGGGGCCGGCGCCGAGGTCGAAGAGACGGTCATCAAGACCAAGCACGCTGCGCTCGACATCAACCACGAGTGCACCGCGGTGTTCGTGCTGCTGGTCTACGCGATGTTCGTGCTCGCCTACCCGGCACCCTGGGTGCAGCGCCTGTCCGGCATTGCCATCGGTTTCACCGTGCTGATGGCGATCAACCTGGCGCGCCTGGTGGTCCTGACGCTGATTGCCAGCAACTACCCCGACTGGTTCGCCTACTTCCACGAGTACTTCTTCCAGGGCCTGTTCATCGCCCTGCTGGCCTTCCTCGCCTCGTTGTGGACCGAACAGGTGCGCCGTGCGACCGTCGGCCGGCTTTCTACTTAGGTTCTTCGCCGGCGCCGCGGCGCTGTTCGCGCTGTGGTCGTTCGGCGGCGTCGGCGACGCGTACGGCCGGCTGGTCGTCGCGGTCGCCAATCCGCTCATGCGCCTGACCAGCGGCTTCTCGGTCAGCGCGGTGCGCCCGACCGAGCGTGGGCTCGACGTGCAGCTGCACCGCTCGCCGTCGAGCGCGCCGGCCGGCGCGGTGAACGACGTGCTGCTGCCCTACCAGCCACGCGAGCTGTTCTCCGGCGTGGTGCCGTTTCTCGCCCTGGTCGGCGCGACGACGGCGATCCCCTGGCAGCGGCGGCTCCGCGCCGCCGGGCTCGGGCTCGCCGCGCTGTTCGTCTTCCACTTCGGATTGATGCTGGTCGGACCCTACATGACCGGACTGCCGCAGGCGCAGCTTGGCCAGGCGTGGATGCGGCGCATCAACTCGATCATCGACGTGTTCTACGCGTTCTACGGACTGGTCGGCTACGCCGCACTGCCCTTCCTGCTGTGGTTCCTGCTGACCCAACGCGGTGCGACGGTCACGCCAGCTCCACCAGGAACTCCAGCAGCGCCGCGTTCACCGCGGCGGGTTTCTCCTGCTGGGTCCAGTGGCCGCAATCGCTGACCAGCACGGTGCGCCGCAGCTGCGGCACCCACTGTGCCATGCCCGCCGCCAACTCCGGGCGCAGCACCGGGTCGAGGTCGGCGGTGATCATCAGCGCCGGCGCCGCGACGCGCGCACCGCTCTGGTACGCGGTCGTCTCCCAGTTGTAGTCGAAGTTGCGGTACCAGTTGATGCCGCCGCGGAAGCCCGTCCGGCGATATGCCGCCTCGTAGACGGCGAAGTCCTCGCTGGTGAGAAACGCGCCGTGCGGCGCATCCGGTAGCCGATCGAGCAGGCCGCCGCTCTGCGGTCCGAGCGCCGCAGGCCCCTGCGCGAGCAACGCTTCGAGGCGGGCGCGGTCGGGCGACTGGAAGAAGCCGCGCAACGTGCGTGCCGGATCGGCGTCGAGCTCCGCTTCCGCCACGCCGGGCTCCTGGAAGTAGAGAATGTAGTGGAAGTGCCCCTGCGACATCGCCCGCATGACGTCGGTCGGCTTGATCGGCATACGCGGGAAGTGCGGCGTGTTGACGCCGACCACGCCGGCGACGCGGTGCGGTGCCATCAGTGCCGTCTGCCAGGCGACCGCCCCGCCCCAGTCGTGGCCGACCACCACGGCGCGCTCGAGCCCGAGCGCATCGAGGATGCCGACCATGTCGCCGACCAGGTGGTGCATCGAGTAGGCGCGAATCTCCTGCGGCGCGCTGCTGTCGCCGTAGCCGCGTTGATCGGGCGCGATGGCGCGATAGCCGGCCTGCGCCAGCGCCGTCATCTGATGGCGCCACGAGTACCAGAGCTCGGGAAAGCCATGCGAGAAGAGAACCGGGAAACCGCTGCCGCACTCGGCGACGTGCAGCGACACGCCGTTCACGTCGAGCTGGCGATGAGTGACATCGGACATCGCCTTCTTCCAGCAGAAAGCGCGCGCGGCGGAAAGCGCGGCCGGCGGTGGCTCGGACGTAACGGGCGTCTCGACGTGTCGTACGTCCTCACACCGGGCTGACGCGGAAGCCGATGCGCGGGAAGTGCACGACGACCTCGCCGACCTCGGGGGCGTGGCGGCGCAGCGCGATCTCGTGCGCGCTGCTGCCGACCAGCTCGCCGGCGACCGGATCGAAGCCGTAGTCGTCCGGCGTCACGGTGACGCGCGCGCCGGTGCGGAGTCCGTTCGGCTCGTGCGCATCGACGCCGCTCGCCGTCGCCGGCTGGCTGTCCCGCGCCACCGCCAGCGCCTCGTCCGGGCTCATGTCGCGCCGCTGGCCGTGTCCCATCGCCTGGATGCGCTCGGCCCAGCCGAGCAGCGCGCCGTACTCGTCGAAGATCACCCCGGCGCCGGGAAAGTTCCGCAGGAACCAGACTGGATGGTAGCTGGCGGCGTCGGCGAGGCTGAACGCGTCGCCGAACAGGAAGCGGCGTCCGTCCGCCAGTTGCGCGTCGACCAGTGCGGCGCAGGCGCGCAATTGCTCGCGCGCCGCGGCGGCCTGCTTGGGCACATCGGCGAAGCTGATCGGCCCGCCGCCCATCAGCTTGCTGCGATCGTCGATGAACGCCTGCGGCACCGCGTCGCCGATCAACGCGAACAGCACCGGTACCGACGCCATGAAGAAGGTGCGATCGGCCCACAGTGCCATGGCGTGACAGGCCGCCTGCGTGCCGCCGGGATAGATGGTCGGCTCCGGCTGATGCGCCTCCAGTACGCGCGCGATCAGCTGGCTGTCACAGAAGATGTCGGCGCCGATCTGCAGCACCGGGATGCGCCGGTAGCCGCCGGTGAGCGGGATCAGGTGCGGCTTCGGCATGATCGTCGGCTGCTCGACCGCGCGCCAGGCGAGGCGCTTGTGCGCCAGGATCTTCTTCACCTTCTCCGAGAACGGCGAGGTGTCGTAGTGGTGCAGAATCAGCTCAGCCATCGGCTCACTCGAAAGCGGTGAAGATCTCGCGCATCGCTTCCATCTGACCGCCGCGGGTCGACGACGGCACCAGGATCGGCGTGGCAACGCCGGCGGCGCGCCAGGCGTCGACGCCGTCGCGGATGCGCGCGGCGGTGCCGAACAGGGTCACGTCGTTCAGCCAGCGATCGCTCATCAGCGACAGCACCTGGTCGTGCTGCTTGGCGGCCAGCGCCCGTTGAATGGCGTGCATCTCGTCGGCGTAGCCGGCCTCGATCCAGTAGCGCTGGTAGTTGGGCAGCTGCACGTAACCGCGCAGCACGCGGCGCATCACCGCGGCGCCGGCGGCGCGGTCGTCGCAGACGCAGGTGGGGATCATGTCGCCGATGAAGAAACCGGCGCGCTGCCCCGCCTCGCCGAGCGCGCGCAGCGACGCCGGCATGTGCGAGCGCGCCGCGTTGGCCCACACCGCGCCGTCGCCGAGCTCGGCGGCGAGCGCCGCCATCGGCTTGCGCAGCGCGGCGAGGACCAGCGGCGGCAGGTCACCGGTGCGTTCGGCGCCCTTGCGCAGATCGCCGACGAAGCGGCGCATGTCGGCGAGCGGCTTGCCGGTTGCGACGCCGAGCCAGCTGTTGGTCGGCGCGTGGCTGACGCCGACGCCGAAGCGGAAGCGGCCGCCGCTGATCTCGTGGATGAAGGCGGCGGTCTGGGCGAAGTCGAAGGGGTTGCGCGTGTAGATGTTGACGATCGAGGTGCCGAACGGGATCTCGTGCGTCGCCAGCGCGATCGCCTCGCACAACGCCAACCCGTCGCCGAAGCTGGGGCAGTAGAGACCGCTGAAGCCGCGGCGCTCGATTTCCGCCGCCAGCTCGATGGTCGCCCGCCGTCGCCCGGGCACGGCGGCGAAGCTCAGGGCCGGTTTCGTCATGGCGGCGCAGCTAGCAGGTTCCCCCCTGCGGCGGGAACAGACCTCTTGCCAGCACGCCTGTTCGGTGGGAGAAGAAACAGCGAACATCCGATGAGCAGCGAGACACTGGATGGCCGCGGGACCCGCCTCGATCCCGCCAATCGCTTCGAGCGTCTGCACGTCGAGCGCGACGACTGCGACGGTGAGGATCCGGCGCTGGCCGCGGCCCCGACCGAGCTCTTGCGCGACGCCAGCCGCCGCATACTGGCCGAGAACGACAGCCCGGATCTCAGCTTCCGCTTCAGCCTCAATCCCTACCGCGGCTGCGAGCACGGCTGCATCTACTGCTATGCGCGCCCGTCGCACGAGTACCTCGGGTTCAGCGCGGGGCTCGATTTCGAGCGCAAGCTGTTGATCAAGCCCGACGCGCCGGCGCTGCTGCGCGCCGCCCTCTCGGCGCCGCGTTGGCAGCCGCAGGTGGTGGCGCTGTCGGGCAACACCGACTGCTACCAGCCGGTCGAGCGGCAGCTGCGCCTGACGCGCGGCTGTCTGGAGGTGTTTGCCGAGTTCCGCAATCCGGTCGGCGTGATCACCAAGTCCGCGCTGGTCGCGCGCGACGTCGACGTGCTCGCCGAGCTGTCGCGCCACGACGCGGCGCACGTGAGCCTCAGCATCACTACGCTCGACCCCGACCTGGCGCGTCGCAGGGAGCCGCGCGCGGCGACGCCGGAGCGCCGCCTGCAGGCGCTGGCGGCACTGGCCGCGGCCGGGGTGCGGGTCGGCGTGATGGTGGCGCCGGTGATCCCCGGCCTGAACGACCACGAGATCCCCGCCATTCTCGACCGCGCCGCCGCGGCCGGGGCGCGCACCGCGTCGTGGACGCTGGTGCGGCTCGCCTCGCCGCTCGACCAGCTGTTCGTCGACTGGCTCGAGAAGCACTATCCGGAGCGCGCGCTGCGCGTCCTCGGCCGCCTGCGCAGCTGCCGCGGCGGCGCGTTGAGCGACTCGCGCCACGGCCACCGCATGCGCGGCGAGGGCGAGTACGCGGCGCAGATCCGCGCCCTGTTCACCCTCGCCGCGCGCCGCCGCGGGCTCGACCGCCCACTGCCGCCGCTCAGCACCGCAGCGTTTCGCCGTCCTGGCGGGACGCAGCTCGCACTGCTGTAGTCGGCTGTAGGCAGTTTGCTGCATTGCCAACTAGCCGCCGTGGGCGAGTGGGATTCGGCGGGGCGCATGCGAACTCGCTTTCAATACCGGGGGGCGGTTGGTAACCGTCGAAAGACTTTCCTGTCTTCCCGCGAGGTTTCCATGCGACGAGTCACTCTTCTCCTGGCCATCGGTATGCTGTTGAGCGCGAGCGGTGGCGGCGGTGGCGGTGGTGGCGGTGGCGGCAACACCCCGACGACGTTCTACGTGCGGGAGAGCGGTGACGACGGTGCCAACGGCAAGTCGCCGGAGACCGCCTTTCGCACGCTCGAGCGCGCGGTGAAGAACCTCGGACCGGGCGACGAGGTGTTCGTCGGGCCGGGGACGTATCGCCCGCCGGTGGTGGCGCCGAGCGAGCCGCAGCCGACCGAGGTGGTCGAGCTGCTCAACGTCGTCGGTACCGAGCGCGATCCGATCCGTATCACCGCCGATCCGACCGGCGCGGCGACCGGCGATCCCGCCGGCCCGGTGATCGTCGACGGCGAGAACAAGACGATCGGCGTGCGCCTGTCGCGTTCGCAGTACGTGGTCATCGACGGGTTCGAGATCATCAATGGCGGCGGCGACAATGGCGCCGGCGTGCAGCTGCGCAGCGAGTCGGCGCACATCACCGTGCAGCACTGCCAGATCCATGACTCGGGCGACGGGATCCGCCTGGAGAACGCTGCGGATGCGCTGCTGTTCAACAACCTCATCTACGCTAACAGCAACCGCGGTATCGCCGTGGTGCGCGGCTCGCAACGTGCGCGCATCATCAACAACACCGTCGCGCACAACGCCAATCGCGGTGTGACGATCAGTGGCGTCAACTCCAGCGGCGCCGCGTCGAGCGGTGCGACGTTGCGCAACAACATCATCCAGGAGAACCAGAACATCAGCATCTTCGTCGACGATGGTCCGCCCTCCTCGCTGACCGGCTACACCGGCGACTACAACCTGGTGTTCATCCCCGGGCTCGCCGATCCGTCGCGCACCTATCGCCCGACCGACATCGTCGGCGCGCACGACGTCCACGAGGACGCGCTGTTCAAGCTGCCCGAGCAGGGCCTCTACGCGCTCGACCACGCCAGCCCGGCGGTCGATGCCGGCACGTCGGAGGGCGTCGGCGGCGCCCTGATCGACGAACTGCTCAGCCGCGCCACCTCACAGGACGGCGATCGCGATCGCGCGCCGGTCGACCTCGGCTTCCACTACCCGGCGACGCAGTAAGTCAGGCCGCGCGCCAGAGGACCTGTCCGTCGGCGTCCTGCTCGGTGCGGACCACGCCGGCGTGGCGCAGATACTCGAGGTGCGCCAGCGTCTCGAAGGTCGCCGGGAACTGGTAGGTGAGTGGGCTGTCGCTGTCGAAGCCGAAGGCGCGGCGCGCCACGTCGTAAGCGGTGTGCGCCTGACGGCGCGCGATGTCGGTGATGTCGCGCAGCCGTGCCTCGTGGTGTTGGATGATCTGGTTGGCGCGGCGCACGTGATCGCCGAACACGCCGCCGTGCGCCGGCAGCACGTGGGCGACGTCGAACGCCTGGATCTTGCGCTGCGAGGCGATGAAGTCGGCGAGTGGGTCGCCGCGCGAACCGGGTTGGAAGCCGACGTGCGGCGTGATCTTCGGCAGGAGATGGTCGCCGACGATCATCGCCCGTTCCTCGGGCAGGTAGAGGACGCAGTGCCCGGGCGCATGGCCGGGCGTCCACACCACCTGCAGGCGGCGCCGGCCGACGGTGATCTCGTCGCCGTCGGCGAGGAACACGTCGGGAGCGGTCGTGACGTAGATGCCGCCCCAGATGTCGCGCGGCCGCGGCACGTGGGCGAAGCGCTGCAGCGGGATGCCGTGCGCCAGGAAGAACTGCACCGCCTCGGCGGGCCGGTCGCTGGGCAGGAAGGTCTGCGAGCGCTCCCACTCGGCCGGATGCATGTACAGCGTCGCTCCCGTGTCGGCCTTGTGCGACTGCGAGCTGCCGAAGTGGTCGGGGTGGTGGTGCGTGCAGATGATCTTGCGCACCCGCGCGGGCGCGACGCCGAGCTCGGCGAGCGCGGCGCGGAACGCCGCGATGCTCTCCGGCGTGTGCATGCCGGTGTCGACCAGCGCCCACTCGTCGCCGCCGTCGATCAGGTAGACGTTGACGATCGTCGGCTTCATCGGCAGCGGCAGGTGCAGCAGGTGAATGCCGGGCAGCACCTCGCGCCGCTTCGGCTCCGCCGGGCCGGGGTCGCGTGCGCTCACTCGTGCAACCGATCCTGGATCAGAAAGGTCACCTTGAGGCGCACGTGCCACATGGCGACGCTGTCGTTTTCCACCGTGCCGGTGACGTTGACCACCTCGACGCGGCGGATGCCGCTGATGGTGACGGCGGCGCGCGAGATGGCCAGGTTGACCGCATCCTCGATGCTGTTGGCCGAGGAGCCGGTGAGGTCGATCGTCTTCTCCACCATGCGACGTGTCCTCCCGTGCCGGTCGCCGACGCTATGCGAGGGCGGTGAGCGATTCAACCGATTCACCCCTGACCGCGCGCCCGGCGCCGCGCTACACTGCGCGCCATGACGGAACCCTTGCGGCAGCGGGTCGTGATCGTCGGTGGGGTGGCGGGTGGCGCTTCGTGCGCGGCGCGCCTGCGACGCCTCGACGAGACCGCCGAGATCGTCATTTTCGATCGCGGTCCGTACGTCTCCTTCGCCAACTGCGGCCTGCCCTACTTCGTCGGCAACGTGATCGCCGAGGAACGCGCGCTGCTGGTCGCGTCGCGCGACACCTTCCGCCAGCGCTTCAACATCGCCGTCCACACGCGCCACGAGGTGATCGCCATCGACCGCGCCCGCCGCGTCGTGCGCGTGCGCGATCTCGACGCGCCGCAGACGCCAGAGCGCGACGAGCCGTACGACGCCCTGGTGCTGGCGCCCGGCGCGGCGCCGATCCGGCCGGCGCTGCCGGGCATCGACCTGCCCGGCATCTTCGCCGTGCGCACCATCCCCGACACGCGACGCATTCGCGCCTGGATCGACACGCACCGGCCGCGGCGTGCGCTGGTGGTCGGCGGCGGCTTCATCGGACTGGAAATGGCGGAAAACCTGGCGCATCGCGGCCTCGCGGTCACCGTGCTGGAGAAGCTGCCGCAGGTGATGCCGCCGATCGACGCCGAGCTCGCGGCGCCGGTGCACACGCACCTGCGCGCGCAGGGCGTGACCCTGCAGCTCGGCGACGGGCTGGCGCGCTTCGAGCCGGCGGCGGAGCGGCTGGTCGCGGTGACCGAGTCCGGCGCGCGGTTGGCGGCGGACCTGGTCATCCTGGCGATCGGGGTGCGCCCGGAGACCGATCTGGCGCGCGCCGCCGGCCTGCCGCTCGGCGCACGCGGCGGCATCGCGGTGGACGCCGAGATGCGCACCGCCGATCCGCACATCTGGGCGGTGGGCGACGCGGTCGAGGTGCGCGACGTGATCAGCGGGCAGGAGGTGATCGTGCCGCTCGCCGGTCCGGCCAACCGCCAGGGGCGCATTGCCGCCGAATCGATCGGCGGCCGACCGCGCGCCTTTCGCGGCATCCAGGCGACCGCCGTGGTCGGCGTCTTCGGCCTCACCGTGGCGTGCACCGGCGCCAGCGAGAATGGCCTGCGCCGCAACGGCGTGACCGACTACCGCTGCGTCTACCTCCACCCCGGTCACCACGCCGGCTACTACCCCGGCGCGAAGCAGATCCACCTCAAGCTGCTGTTCGCCGCCGCCGACGGGCGCATCCTCGGCGCCCAGGCGGTCGGACTGGAGGGCGTCGAGAAGCGCATCGACGTGGTCGCCACCGCGATTCAGATGGGCGGGACGGTGCGCGACCTGGCCGAGGCCGAGCTGTGCTACGCGCCGCAGTTCGGCGGCGCCAAGGATCCGGTGAATCTCGCCGGCATGATCGCCACCAACCACCTCGACGGCCTCATGCCGCTCGCCGACTGGCATGCGCTGGGCCAGGCCGGCGAGTTGCTCATCGACGTGCGCGAGCCGGACGAGTTCGCCGCCGGCCACATCCCCGGCGCGCGCAACCTGCCGCTCTCGCAGCTGCGTGAGCGGTTTCGCGAGCTGCCGGCCGCGGCGTCGCTGGCGCTCTACTGCGGCGTCGGGCAGCGCGCCTACTACGCGACCCGCTTCCTGCTGCAGCACGGCTATCGCGCCGCCAACCTCTCCGGCGGCTTCACCACCTACCAGGCACTGCGCGACGCCGGCGTGATCGCGGCGGCCTGATCACGCCGGCCAGGCGGCGATGCGCCGCTTCCCGGCGATCGAACGCAGGTAGCGATAGACCCACGCCTCGCGTTGTACGCCGTCGTCGCAGGCGACCGCGACACGCTCGCGTCCGTACAGGCCCTCGTCGGTGCCCTCGTAGCGGTCGAGCCGCGCCAGCGCGTCGGCGCTGAGCTCCACGATCAGTCCGGGGACGCGCGCATCCTCGTCGCTGGCTACCAGTCCGGGATACTCGCCGAGATGGTAAAGCATGCCGCGCACCGTGCCGCGCGCGACGACGCGGGCGCGATCCGTGCCCAGGAGCTCAGCGCGCACGCCTGCGTCCTGCAGCGTGCCATAGACGAACAGGTGCTCCGTCAGTACCCCATCATGCCGAGGAAGTCCTCGAGCTTGTTGAAGCGCAGGTAGAGATTGCGGCGCTTCTCCTCGCCGATGGTCGAGGTCGGCCGGTCGGCGTAGTCGTGGCCCGGATACAGGATGGTCTGATCCGGCAGCGCCTTCAGCTTGTTGACCAGGCTGTCGTACATCGCGGCTGGATCGCTGCCCGGCAGGTCGATGCGGCCGCAGCCGCCGATGAACAGCGTGTCGCCCGACACCAGGTTGTCGCCGACCAGGAAGCACTGCGAGCCGGGCGTGTGGCCGGGTGTGTGCAGGAAACGCACCCGCTGCTCGCCGAGTACCACCTCGTCGCCGCTCTCGCACAGTGTGAGGTCGGAGCGCGACAACCCGCAGATCTGCGGCACGTAGTCGGCCTCCGCCTTGTGCACGTAGACCTTGATCTTCTCGCCGCGCGCCAGCAGCTCGGTGGCGCCCTGGATCTGCATGCCGCTGAAACGCCCGCCGAGGTGGTCGGGGTGGAAGTGGGTGATCAGCGCGCCTTCCAGCGTCATGTCGTCGGCCGCCAGCTGGTTGCAGACGGCGTCGATGTCCCAGGCCGGATCGACCGCCACCGCGCGACGCGTTGCGGTGTCGCCGATCAGGTAGACGAAGTTCTGCATCGGCCCGAGCGGCAACTGCTTCAGGTAGAGACTCACGATACGCTCCTCACGCCGTCAGCGACGCTTGGCCGGGGCCGGTTTGCGGCGTGCCGCCGCGGGGCGCGCCTGGTTGCGCAGGCCGCGCTCCCAGAGGAACTCGCGCTCGCCGCGTTGCTTGCCGACCCAGCGCGACAGGACGAAGAGCAGATCGCTGAGGCGATTGACGTACGGGATCACGTGCTCGCCGATCGTCTCCTCGCGCCCCAGCCGAATGATCTGCCGTTCGGTGCGCCGGCACACGGTGCGCGCCTGGTGCAGCACGGCGCTCACGACACCGCCGCCCGGCAGGATGAACGACTTGAGCGGCTCGAGATCGCGCTGGCACTCGTCCATCAACGCCTCGAGCGCCTGCACGTCGGCCGCAGAGACCTTGTACATGCCCTCGTACTCGGCGTCCGGCGGCGTCGCGAGCTCGCTGCCGACGTCGAACAGCTCGTTCTGCAGCTTCTGCAGGATCGTTTCGAGGCGATCGCGCGCCGGGCTCGCCGCGGCCTCGTGGTTGAGGCTGCGCGCCAGACCGAGGATGGCGTTGAGCTCGTCGATCTCGCCGTAGCACTCGACGCGACGGGAGTCCTTGGCGACCCGTTCGCCGCCGACCAGCGCGGTGGTGCCGGCGTCGCCGGTGCGCGTGTAGACGCGCGTGATGTTGATCGCCATCGAACGCGACCGCTAGCACCGCCTCCCGGGTCGGTCCAGACGCACGTCAGGGCGGCGGCGGCACCGGTTCCGAATCGGGTCCGCTGAACGGCGGTGCGAACGAGACCAGGGTCGCCGCCGGCTTGTCGCCCTGGTTGACGAAGAAGTGCGGCGTACCGCGCGGGATGAAGGACACGTCGCCGGCCCGCACCGGCAGCGGCTTGCCGTCGAGCCACAGCACGCCGTGTCCCTCGACCATCAGCACGGTGAGGTCGTAGCGCGTGTGCCGGTGCGGCGCCTCGCGATCGCGGATCTGCACGAACGAGAGGCTGCTCTGCTCGCCGCGCGCGATCTCCTCCGGCCGGACATTCTGCCCCGCGGCGAGCGGATACGCCTCCAACAGCGCTCCGACCGTGGTGTGACGGGGCGGGTTGGGCAAGGCGATGCGGCGTTCAGCCGCGCAGCCGGCCACGAAAACGACAAGCAGCAACAGGCGAGCAAGCATGATCGCCAAATACGCCCTGTGCGCAGCAGTGTGTAGGGGCGCGCCTTGGCGCGCCCGTGCTCACGTCGTTGCGCGCCCCTCGACGTGACGGCTGCGCATCAGCTCGACCAGCAAGGCCTCGAGCCGTGTCACGTCGAGCCCCAGCGCCTCTGCCTCGCCGTTGGCGAGCGCATCGCACGTCCGTTCGAAGCTCCAGAGCAGCAGCGCGTCGCGCTCGCGGTCGCCGGCACGGCGGCGGCGCGCGTCGCGCAGGGCGTGCAGCTGGTCGAGCTGACGACGGCGCTGCGCGACGCAGAAGTCGCGCACCACCGGGTCGGCGCCGATCAGCCCGAACAGGCTGGCGCGCAATCCACGCCAACGCCGATGATGCGCGAGCACCCAGGCGGTGAGCGCCTGGGCGCGCTGGCCGGGTGGGACGCGCCTCCGCACCTGCTCGATCTCCTGCCATTCGGTGGCCACCCAGCCGGCGTAGGCGGCGAGCAGCACGGCGCGCTTGTCGGCGAAGTGCTTGTAGAACGTCGCTGGCGCGTAGCCGGCGGCGCGGGCGATGGCGTTGGTGTCGGTGCCGAAGTAGCCGTCGCGGTTGAACACCTCGGCGGCAGCGGCAATGAGCCGCTGCCGCGTGCCGTCCGGGGTACCGCGCCGCGGCCGGCCTTCCGCCGCGCGGGTCAACGGCGGTCGCGGCGCGCGGTCGCGCCCGGGCGCGTGTCGCATCAGGCCAACTCGGCGAGGAAGCGGGTGAACGCGCTGTCGAACGCCTGCGGGCATTCGAGGAACGGCGCGTGGCCGCCGGCGAAGGTCTCCAGTCGGCCGTGCGGCAAGCGTGCGATGGTGGCGCGATTGAAGCGGAGCGGGTTCAGCGTGTCGCCGAGCGACCAGGTGATCAACGTCGGGCAGCCGATACGCGGCACGACGTCGCGCAGGTCGTCCGATCGCTCGGCGAAGCTGCGCCAGGCGGCGGCCAACAGCGGCGCCATCTCCCGGCCGGTCGCGATGATCCGATCGCGTTGTTCGGCGGCGGGTGGCTCGCTCAGCACGCCGCGGTACATCGCGGCAAAGGCGCGCGGGTACCAGCGCGCCCCGCGCGCGCCGCGGGCGAAGAAGGCGGCGACGGCGCGGGTGAAGAGGCGCTTCTGCAGCCCGTAGGGCACCAGCCCACTCGGGTTGGCGGCGATGACGCCGCGCACGCGCTCGGGCTGCGCCGCGGCGAAGCGCAACGCGGCGCCGCCGCCGATCGAATTGCCGAGCAGCACGGCGCGCTCGATGCGCAGCGCGTCCAGCGCTCCGGCGAGCAGTTCGGCGTAGCGCGCGCTGCTCGGCGCGACGCGGTCCGCAGCTGAGCGCCCCTGCCCCGGCCAGTCGAGCGCGATGATCCGCAGGCGATCGCGCTGGCGGGCGCGGAAGCCAGCGAAGTCGCCCGCGCCGTGTGCCAGCGCGTGCAGGCAGACGACGGCGTCGCCCCTGCCTTCGTCGTCGTAGGTGAGACGCACGCCGTCGACGACGACCGCGCGGGCGCCCGGCGCGGCTCCCACGGCGGCGCGTTGCGGCGACGGGGCGTCGTCGTCGTTGGCCGACAGCGGCAGTGCATCGAGGGTTGAGTCGAGCATCGGGCTCTCCATTAGTGATAGTGTTATCTCTACTCTTTATCATCGCGGCGACGCAAGAGCGAATCGCGACAGGTCACGGCGAGCGTGCGATGTGCCGGGCGCACCGCGGTGCGCCGCGCGGCGTGCCTCAGAACAAGCTGAGCTGGCGCTGCGCGCCGGTGAGCGTCGCGAAGTCGGTGCCGATGAAGCGCAGGATGGCGTCGGCGAGCGGCTCGAGCTGGTGCTCCAGGTAGTGCGTGTAGTCGGGCGCGGCGGTCTCTTCGCCCAGCGGCTCGGGGCCGGCGAGCGTCATCGTGTAGGCGACGATGCGTCCGGCCTGCTCGCCCAGCTTGCGCGCCGCGCGCACGTGCGGTGGCGTCGTGGCGGTGTAGGCGCTGAGGTCCTTGCGCACGGCTTTGCGATAGGCGAGCGCGTCGTCGTGTCGGCCGGCGCGCAGGTCGGCGACGAAGTCGCGCACGAAGGCATCCACCGCTTCGTCCTGGAACACGCGTTCGAGCAGGCCGCGTTGGAAGCGTTTGGCGACCTCGCTCCAGTCGCGCCGTACCGCCTCGAGGCCGACATACTCGATACGCTCGGCGCCGGCGGCGTCGACCAGCACGCCGGCGTAGCGCTTCTTGCTGCCGGTCTTGCCGCTGCGCACTTCCGGGAGGAAGAAGCGCCGGTAGCACTTCTCGAACTCGAGCTCGAGGAAGCTCTCGCAGCGGTAGCGCTCGCGCACCACGCGTGCGACCGCATCGCCGATGCTGCGGCGCAGGGCTTCGGCGCCGGCGAGCGCGGTGGCGTAGTCGGGCTCGCCGCTGTCGATGAAGAGCGAGTCGGTATCGCCGTAGATGACGCGATAGCCGGCGGCCTGTGCGGCGTCGGCGGCGCTCTTGATGAGCAACTGCCCGAAGTGGGTGATGGCGTTGGCCACCGCCGGCGAGAACAGGCGCGAGCTGCTGGCGCCGAGCACGCCGTACAGCGAGTTCATCAGGATCTTGATGGCGTTGGCCTGCACCGGGCGGCCCTCGCGTTTGCCCTGCTCGCGCGCGGCGGCGAGGCGTTCGACCAGCACCGGCAGGACGCCGCGCGGCTGGCGCCGGAAGCGCGCCCCATTCGGTGCGACGATCGCGTCCGAGTCCGCGCTGGCGTCGGACCGCAGCGTCAGCGGATCCAGATTGAAGGTGCGGATGAGGCTCGGGTACAGGCTCTTGAAGTCGTAGACCAGCACGTTGCGGTAGAGGCCGGGCAGCGAGTCCATCACCCAGCCGCCGAGCAGGCGCGCGTCGCCGGCGCCGCCGACCGACGGGGCAACATGACCGCGGGCGCGCAGATCGCTCAGGTAGAGCGAATCGACCGAGGCGATCGCGGCGCTGACGCGATCGAGCGGCATGCCGGTGAGCAGGCTGCGCTCGACCGCCAGCTCGATCAGGCCGGTGCGCGCCAGGATCTCGCTCACCAGGCGCGCGTCCTCCAGGTTGTAGGCGACGAAGTGCTCGGGATCCTCCTGGTAGGCGCGCAGGATCGCGTCGGCGCGCTGCGTGCCGGCGATCAGCTTGCCGCGCCCGAGGATCGCCTGCGCGGCGGTCTCCAGCCGGTAGTCCTGCAGGCGGATGAAGGCGCCGCGCAGCAGCGACAGGCCGTCGAGCACCAGGCGGCCGACGGTGACGGCGCGCGCCTCGCGCGTGTACGACATCTCGCGGCGCAGCTCGAAGCGATCCTCGGTGCGGCCGATCGGCAGCGCCAGCCGGTAGTGACGCGCGCGTCGCGCCAGCACGGCGAGGTCGAACTCGGCGACGTTCCAGCCGGTGATGATGTCCGGATCGAGCTCGTCGAGGTAGGCGCGGAAGCGGCGCAGCAGCTCGCGTTCGCTCGGCACCGGCTCGGCGTGCGGCAGCGGGTGCGGGTGGACGATCAGCACGCGGCTCAGCGTCGGGCAGTGCAGCGCGATCGACAGCACCTGCTCGGCGCGCGGGTCGGTCTCGATGTCGATCGACAATACCTTGAGCGTCGGCGTCCACTGGCAGGGGTGGATCGCCGGGTTGCGGAAGACCCGCCCGATGCGGCCCTGGGTCTCGCTCGCCCCCTCCACCTGCAGCGAGCCGCGGATGCCGCGGTCGATCAGGTAGCGGCTGGCGAAGCGCACGTCGGCCTCCAGGCATTCGATGCCCGCTGCTTCGAGGCGGCCGCGCAGCGGTGGGACGTCGCCGGGCACGCCGACCGTCGCGCGCTGCACCGGTCTGTCGTCGAAGGCGCGCAGGTCGGTCTCCGCCAGCACCAGGCTGGGGGCGAGGCGGATGGCGCGGTCGTGATCGGCGGCGCGGACGAAGAAGTACGGCCGGGTGCGGTCGTCGATGATCAGGCAGGGCTCGCCGCTCTCCAGCACGCCGTAGAGATGGACCTCCGGCACGCCGTCGCGCAGGCGATAGGTCGGCGTGAGGATGAAGGCGCGCACCGGTGCAGCTTAGCAGGTGCGCGCAGTCAGCCGGCGCTGGGCTTGTCGTCTGCTGAAGCGGCGTCTGCCAACGCGTCCGAACCCGGCGCGGCCGCGCCGTTGTCGCCGTTCGGCATGCCGGCCAGGGTGAGCTGGCGCGGGGCGCGGTCGATCATCTCGACGGCTCCGATCTCCTCCTCGGACCCGGCGCCGAGATCCTTGAAGCGGCGGGCGCTGACCAGGACGCGCGATTCCAGCGAGGCGACGGCACGGTTGTAGGCGTCGACGGCGTTGTCGAGCCCCTTGCGCAGCGACTCGAAGTGGCCGGCGAAGGTGCGCACGCGATCGTGCAGGTCGGTGCCGAGCTTGCTGATCTGCTGCGCGCTCTGCGCCAGCTGCTCCTGCCGCCAGCCGTAGGCGACGGCGCGCAGCAGCGCGATCAGCGTCGTCGGACTGGCGGGGATGACGCGTTGGTCGACGCCGTACTCGATCAGCTCCGGATCGTGCTGCAGCGCGGCGCTGAAGAAGGTCTCGCCCGGCAGGAACATGACGACGAACTCCGGCGTCGCGTCGAACTGGCTCTGGTACGACTTGGCGCCGAGCTTGACCATGTGGGCGCGCACCTGGCGGGCGTGGCTCTGCAGGTGGGCGTCGCGCAGGGCGTCGTCCGTCGCCTCCAGGGCCTCCAGGTAGGCGCCGAGCGGCGCCTTGGCGTCGATCACCACCTGCTTGCCGCCCGGCAGCCGCACCACGACGTCGGGGCGGAACTTGCCGTCGTCGGTGCTGGCGACGTGCTGCTCGACGAAATCGCAGTAGGCGAGCATGCCGGCGAGCTCGACGACGCGGCGCAATTGGATCTCGCCCCAGCGGCCGCGCACCGAGGGGGCGCGCAGCGCCTTCACCAGGTTCCCGGTCTCCGACTGCAGCTGCAGCTGCGTCTTGGCCAGCGCCTGCACCTGTTCGGTCAGCGTCGCATAGTGGCCGATGCGCTGCCGTTCGACCTCGGCGAGCTTGGCGCCGACCTGTTCCAGCGAGGCACGGATCGGTTGCACGAGGGTTTCGATCGCCTGTTGGCGCCGCTCCAGGTCGCCGACCGCGCCCTGCTGGAACTCGCCCATCGAGGCCTTGGCAAGCTCGAGGAACGATTGATTGTTGCGCCGCAGCGCCTCGGCCGACAGCGCCTGGAAAGCCTCGCGCAGTTGCGTTTCGTTCGCCTTCAACAGGGCGAGCTTCTCCTGCGCGGCGCGCGACTCGCTCTCGGCGCGGGCGCTCAGGCTCGCCTGGTCGGCCTGCAGACCGCTCAGCTGCGCGCGCAGAGCGGCGGCGTCCGCCTGCCAGCGGGTGCGCTCCTGCTCCTCGCGGGCGAGCTGTGCGGAGCGTTCCTCCAGCCGAGCTTCCACATCGCCGGCGCGGGCGGCGGCGGCGGCGAGCGGGCGGGCGGCGCGGGCGCGCGCGATCAGCCAGCCGAGCAGCAGGCCAAGCAGCGCGCCGAGGCCGGCCCCGATGGCGAGAGCGAGGCCGTCGAGCTGAGCCAGCGCGGTCAGCCAGGGCGGAATGGTCGACACGGCCGCAGCTTCGCACGCAGTGGGCGTCGCGTGCCAGGCGGGAGGCGCCAGCCGTTGTCGCGCCGCCGGTGGACGGCTATGGTCCGGGGCGTGCGAGTTCCCGATGCGGCGATTGCGCGGCTGGCCGAAGACGTGGTCCGCGCGCTCATCAAGCCGGGCTTCATTAAGGCCAAGGTGCCGGAGCGGCAGCTGGCCGAGCGCGTCGCGCGACTGCTGGTGGAGACCATGCATGCCGAGCAGGACCTGGAGGAGGAGGCCGAGAAGCTGGCGGCCAAGCTCGGCCGGCAGGCGTTGGGCATGGATCAGCGCAAGTTGATCGAGGGCATCAAGGCGCGCCTGGCCAAGGAACGGAACTTCCCCCTGTAATGAAGTTCAGCGAAGCCCGCCTCTCATACCTCTCGCACAAGCTGGTCGAGATCCTGCGCAAGGAGGGTCTGGCCGACGTCGAGAACGAGCGCCTCGCCCTGCAGGAGATCAAGCGCGTCCTCGACGGACAGCGCGAGCGCGACAACAAGCTCGACGAGATCGTCAAGGCGAAGATCGCCTCGCTGTCCCGCAAAGTGCCGTACGGCAGCCCTGAGTGGGACGTGCTGTACCGGCGCTACATGGAAGAAGAGCATCGGAAGCAGAAAAGTTGACCCGCCTGGGTTGACATCCGAGCCTCGCAGCCTAATTGATCGGCGTTTGATTTGGGCTGGCGAGCGCCTCGTCCGGCGCCCCGCGCCGTCCCGCGACAACCGAAACCGAACCAGTCACCGACACAGTCCAGGAAAGGAGAGAGGGTATGAAAATTCGCCCGCTGCAGGATCGCGTCATCGTCCAGCGCGTTCAGGAAGAGGAAAAGACCAAGGGCGGCATCATCATCCCTGACACCGCGAAGGAGAAGCCCCAGGAGGGCAAGGTCGTCGCGGTCGGCAAGGGCAAGGTCAACGACGACGGCAAGGTCACTCCGCTCGACGTCAAGGCCGGCGATCGCATCCTGTTCGGGAAGTACTCCGGCACGGAAGTGAAGATCGACGGCGAGGACTTCCTGATCATGCGCGAGGACGACATCCTCGGCGTGCTGGAAGGCAAGTAAGGGCGCAGGAGGAGATCATGCCCACCAAGATCATCAAGTTCAGTCAGGAAGCGCGTGACAAGGTCCTGCGCGGCGTCAATCTGCTCGCCGACGCGGTGACCGTCACGCTGGGCCCCAAGGGCCGCAACGTGGTGCTCGAGAAGTCCTTCGGCGCGCCCAACGTCACCAAGGACGGCGTCACGGTGGCGAAGGAGATCGAGCTCGAGGACAAGTTCGAGAACATGGGCGCGCAGATGGTGAAGGAGGTCGCCTCGAAGACCTCGGACGTCGCCGGCGACGGCACGACGTCGGCCACCGTGTTGGCGCGCGCGATCTTCTCGGAGGGCGCCAAGATGGTCGCCGCCGGGCACGATCCGATGTCGATCAAGCGCGGCATCGACAAGGCGGTGGCGGCGGTGACGGCGGAGCTGAAGACGCTCTCCAAGCCGACCAAGGACCAGAAGGAAATCGCCCAGGTCGGCACCATCTCGGCCAACAACGACGCCAACATCGGCGAGATCATCGCCGAGGCGATGGACAAGGTCGGCAAGGAAGGCGTCATCACGGTCGAGGAGGCGAAGAGCCTCGACACGACGCTGGAAGTGGTCGAGGGCATGCAGTTCGACCGCGGCTACCTGTCGCCGTACTTCGTCACCGA